>NZ_JBFAYF010000034.1:0-110594 GCF_040681165.1 Actinoplanes sp. NPDC051851
CGGTGTGGGAGGCGGTCAGTGGTCGTCGCGGATCAGTTCCGCGGCGCGCCAGGCCATCGCCATGGCGGGCGCGTTGAGATTTCCGGAGACCCGGCGGCGCGCCACGGCCGGGAGGGGGCAGGGCAGGTCGCGGGCCGCGAAGGCGGAGCGGGGAATGGTGGCCGGGGGCGGGGAGGGGCGTACCCGGGAAGTGGTTCTCAGATCTGGAAACGCTGGACCGAGGCGCGCAGCCGGTCGGCGAGCGTCTCGACCTCCTCGGCCGTGCGGGCGACCTGGCCCACCGCGGAACGGCTGGCGGCGGTGCTGTGGGCGACGCTGGCGATGTTGGTGGCGATGTCGGTCGCACCGTTGGCCGCCTCGGTGACACCGCGGTTCATCTCGGCCGTCGTCGCGCTCTGCTGCTCGACGGCCGAGGCGATCGTGGTCTGGAAGTCGCTGATCTGCTCGATGATGCGGCTGATCTCGTCGATCGCGGTGACCGCCTGACCGGTGTCGGACTGGATCGCGGCGATCTGCTGGGCGATCTGCTCGGTGGCCCGGGCCGTCTCCTGGGCCAGGTCCTTGACCTCGGAGGCGACCACCGCGAAGCCCTTGCCGGACTCGCCGGCGCGGGCCGCCTCGATGGTCGCGTTGAGGGCGAGCAGGTTGGTCTGGCCGGCGATCGAGGTGATCACGTTGATCACGTCGCCGATCTGGGCGGACGAGTCGCCGAGGCGGTTGATGGTGTCGCTGGTGGCCCGGGCCGCGGCGACCGCGTCGGTGGCGACCTGGGCGGCGTCGCCGGCGTTGCGGGAGATCTCGCTGATCGCGGAGCCCATCTCGTCGGTGCCGGCGGCGACCGTGTGCACGCTGCCGGAGACGCCGGCGGCGCTCTCCGCGGCGAGCCCGGCCTGCTGGTCGGCCTGCGCGACGGCGGTGTCGATCTCCTGGCTGACCCGGCGCATGGTCTCCGAGGCGACGGTGAGCCGGTCGCCGTTCCCGGAGATCTCCAGGACGGTGGCGCGGACCCCGGCCACCGCGTCACCGACGGCGCGGCCCATCATCGCCATCTCGTCCCGGCCGGTGGTGTCGGCGCGGACGGTGAGGTCGCCCCGGGCCATCGCCTCCAGGGCCTCCACCAGGTGCGCGGCCGGGCGGGTGATGCTGCGGGTGATCACCGCGATGAGCAGGACGGCGGCGACCACGGCGATCACGAACGCGATGATCATCGTGTTGCGGGCGGTGGCGGCCTCGCTCTGCGCGCTCCGGGTGGCCGTGTCGGCGCGGGTGGTGACCGAGGTGACCAGGGTCTCGGTGCCCTCGACGATCTCGAAGAACAGGTCGTAGCCGTCGCTCAGGATGATCTTGTCACCGGCGGTGATCGCGCCCTTGGCGTACTGGGCGACGGCCTTGTCGTCGGCGGCGAAGTACTGATCCCAGAGCGAGACCAGGGACTCGAAGGTGGTCTTCTCGTCGGCGGTCATCAGGTCGGTACGGGTCGCCGCGAGCAGCGCCTTGAGCTTCTCCGCGTCGGCGAGGAACCCGGCCCGGTTGTCGGAGGTCGACGCCACGGCGATCGCCGCGCCGAGCCGGCGGGTGTCCCAGGCGTACGAGACCTGCCACCCGGAGATGTCGCCGTCGTAGTACTTCTGCTCGTCGACCTGGTGCAACAGGGTCTGCAGGTCCCGCATCCCGGCGGCCGAGTCGGACTGCCGGTTCAGCCCGACCGCGCCGATCACCACCACGACCGCGAGCAGCGCGAGCACGACGGTGAAGGCCGCCGTGAGACGGCCCGCCAACCGCAAGCGCCGCAACATCGCCATAGACCCAGGATGGCACCGCCACGGGTGGAAAACCGGCGAAAAGGTCAGGCCAGGTGCAGTCGCGCCCGGGTGCCCTGCCCGGGTCCGCCGGAGTCCACGGTCAGCTCGCCGTCGTGCGCCTTCATGATCCGCTGGGCGATGCTCAGTCCCAGACCGACGCCGGGTACGGCCTGCTCCCGGGCGTACTGGCCGCGGTAGAAGCGGTCGATCACGTGCGGCAGCTCCTCGGCGGGGATGCCGGCACCGGTGTCGACCACGTCCACGCCGTCCCGGTCCACGCGTACGGTGACCGTCGCCCCCGTCTCGCTGAACAGGATCGCATTGCGGACCAGGTGTTCGGCCGCCTGGCTGAGCCGGGTGAAGTCGCCCGGCACCGGGACCGGCTCGGTGCCGTCCGGCGTCTCGATCACCACCCGGACCCCGCGCTGGGCGGACTGTCCCCGGCACGCCGCGACGGCCGCCTCGGCGACCCCGATCAGGTCGGTCTCGGCCCGCAGCAGCGGCAGCGGGGTGCCGGCCGGGCGGGTGCCGGCGAGCAGGTGATCGACCATCCGGACCAGGCGCTCGCCGTTGCGCTGGATCGGCTCGATCATCCGGCGGTACTTCTCCAGCTCCTCGTTCTCGACGAGCAGCTCCAGGTAGCCCTGGATGGTGGTGACCGGCGTACGCAGCTCGTGCGAGACGGTGGCGACGAAGTCCTCCTCGCGGCTGATCGCCCGGGACAGCTCGTCGCCGACCTCGGCGAGCAGCAGCCGGTTCCGGATCGCCGACAGGTGCCCCGAGGCCTGCCCGGCCATGGTGCGGAGCAGGTCGACCTGGCGGTCCCCGGCCTCCTGCGGGCGGTTGTCCAGTACGCACATGGTGCCGAGCAGGTACCCGTCCTCGTCGGTCAGCGGGACGCCGGCGTAGAACCGGATGTGCGGGGCGCCGGTGACGTTCTCCCAGCGCTGGTAGATCGGGTGATTGAGGGCGTCCCGCACGATCAGCGGCAGCCGCCTGTCCACCACGTGCCCGCAGAACGAGGTCGACAACGCGCCACCGGAGCTCGGCATGCCGGTGCTGCCGGCGAACCACTGGTGGTCCCGGCTGATCAGCGTGACCGTGGACATGGAGGTCTCGAAGACCGAGCTGGCGAGCCGGGTCAGCTCGTCGAGGACGACGGGCCGCGGCGCGCCTAGCAGGCGGTAGCTGTCCACCGCGGCGAGGCGGGCCTCGTCGCGTATCGCATCCCCTACTGAGCTCATCTGCATCCGTTCTCTTCTCGGGCACGTTGGAGCGAAGTTCGGCGGTGCCGGCCGCCAGGTGAGGGATTCGAGGCGAGAAATTCGTCCTCCGGCTAACACTCAGCGCCCGGCGGCAAAGGTCGATCTGTTTCTGCGAGCCCGAGACTCCAGGGAACCACGAACCGCCGGTCAGGCGTAGGAGGACCACATGCGGACCGAGCTGTACCGGTCGGCCGACGCCGACAACAACAAGCCTCTCGTCCTTCTCGTCGACGACGAGGAAGCCGTCCTCGAGACGCTCTCCCTGCAGCTCGGCCGGGACTACAAGATCATGACGGCGGCCGACGGCGAGCAGGCGCTCACCGTGCTCGGCGAGCACGGCCCGGCGGCCGCGGTGATCAGCGACATGCGGATGCCGAGGATGAACGGCATCGAGCTGCTGCGCCGGGTCCAGATGGAGTACCCGAGCACCACCCGGGTACTGCACACCGGGTACGGCGACATGGCCACCGCGGTCGCCGCGATCAACTCCGGCGGCGTCTACCGCTACCTGCCGAAACCGGCCGACACCGAGGCCCTGCGCGGCGCGCTGCGCGAGTCGGTGGACAAGTTCGAGGAGGCGATGGCCGAGCGGGAACTGCTCGACCGGACCCTCCGGACCAGCGTGAAGGCGCTCTTCGGCGTCCTGGAGCTCTCCAACCCGCCGGCCTTCAACCGGGCCGGCCGGATCAGCACGCTGGTCGGCGAGCTCTGCCACACGCTGCAGCTGGACGGCCTCTGGGAGATCGAGGTCGCCGCGATGGCCTCGCAGCTCGGCGCGGTCACCGTGCCCGCCGCGACCATGAACAAGCTGGACCGGGGCCTGCCGCTGACCGCCGACGAGCAGGCCGCCGTCGACGCGATGCCGAAGATCGCGCTGCGGCTGCTCGGCGACATCCCGATGATGGAGGACGTGCTCCAAATCGTCCGGGGGCTGACCGAGACGCCGGACCCGTCGGTGGAGCTGCCCCCGCTGGTCGTGGACGCGATCGCGGTGCTGCGGACGGCGATCGCGTTCGAGCTGCTGGAGAGCCGCGGCCTGAACAACGCCGCCGCGATCACCGCGCTGGAGGAGCGCGGCGACATGCCCGCGCACGTGATCGTGGCGCTGCGCCGGGTCAAGGGCGTCCGCGCGGCGGTGCAGGACACCATCCGCGAGGTCCGGGTGGTCGAGCTGGAGGTCGGCTTCCGCCTGGTCGAGGACGTGGTGGCGACCAACGGGCTGGTGCTGATCGGCAAGGAGACGGTGATCACCGAGCTGATGCTGGACCGGCTCACCAACTTCGCCCGCGCGGTCGAACTGGTCGAGTTCGTGATGGCCGCGGTACCCGGGCACCACCACTCCAACTACGCCGTACGCAGGTAGTTCGTCTCGTACTCGTCGGCCAGCGCGCCGACCGCTCGCATCGCCCCGGCGGCCTCCGCTCGAACCTCCTCGAGCGAGGCCGCCGGGTTCGTCACGTCCCCGATCCGCGCCTGGTCCTCGATCGCCCCGCAGAGCGCGGCCAGGGCGTCGGCGCCGATGTTCGCCGCCGAGCCCTTCATGCCGTGGGCCTGGTCCCGGATCTCGTCCCGGTCGCCGTCGCCGAGCAGCGCGGCGAGGCGGTCCACCGCGTCCGGCGTCCGGGTCACGAAGGACCGCAGCAGCCGCACGATCAGGGCCACCTCGGCGTCGGTCGGCCCGCCCTCGGTGACGGCGTCGATCCGCGCCCGCACGGCGGCGAGCCGTCCGTCATCCGCTTCGCTGGGCACGTCCATGCGGACATAGTGCGGCAGCCGGTTCCGGTTTGCGGCCTTTTTCGGGTACGGGCCGGCTCAGGCGCCCCAGCCCGCCTGCTCCCCGCCGACCCGTGCCGTGGCGATCGACGCCGCGTACCCGGAGGCCGCGTAGGCCGTCATCGGGTCCCGGGGCAGCCCCCGCGCCTCCCGCCGGTCGGCCAGCGCGCCCCGGACGTCGGTCTCGTAGGCGTCCATCAGGATCCCGTTCGCCGCCAGCACGTCGCCGTCCCGCTGCGCCGCGGCGAGCGCCTCCTGGTCGATCAGCAGCGCCTTCGCCAGGGCCTGCTCGACGTTGAGCACCGAGCGGATCTGCCCCGGGATCTTGTCCTCGATGTTGTGGCACTGGTCGAGCATGAAGTTGACCCCGGACCCGGGCCGGTGCGCGCCGGCCGTCACGATCTCGCTGAGGATCCGGAACAGCTGGAACGGGTCGGCGGCCCCGACGATCAGGTCGTCGTCGGCGTAGAAGCGCGAGTTGAAGTCGAACGCACCGAGCCGCCCCTGCCGCAGCAGCTGCATCACGATGAACTCGATGTTGGTGCCCGGCGCGTGGTGCCCGGTGTCCAGCACCACGGTGGCCTGCGGGCCGAGCGCCAGGCAGTGCAGCAGCGAGGTGCCCCAGTCCGGGATGTCCATGCTGTAGAAGGCCGGTTCGAAGAGCTTGTACTCCAGCAGGATCCGGTGCTCCGGGTCGAGCGCCGCGTAGATCCGCTGGAGGCCCTCGGCGAGCCGCTCCTGCCGGCCGCGCAGCGAGTCCTGACCGGGATAGTTCAGACCGTCCGGCAGCCAGATCTTCAGGTCGGTGGAGCCGGTCTCCCGCATGATCTCCAGGCAGTGCAGGTGGTGCTCGACCGCCTTCTCCCGGATCCGCCGGTCCGGGTGGCAGAGCGAGCCGAGCCGGTAGTCGTCGTCCTGGAACAGGTTGGAGTTGACCGCGCCGAGCCGTACGCCCAGCTTCTCGGCGTGCGCGCGCAGGTCGGACCAGTCGTCGACGGTGTCCCAGGGGATGTGCAGGGAGACCCGCGGGGCGAGCCCGGTGACGCGGTGCACCTGCGCGGCGTCGGAGATCTTCTCGTACGGGTCCCGGGGCACCCCCGGCCGGGAGAAGACCTTGAACCGGGTGCCCGAGTTGCCGTACGCCCAGCTGGGCACCTCGATGGTGAAGCCGTCCAGCCCATCGAGCGCGGTCATGAGGTTCCTCCATGGTCGGGAACGCATGAACGCCTCCGGCGTCTTGAAACGTTCTTACCCGGCAGTGTGACCCACGTTACGTTCGTGTGTGCGGCTGGTCAAGGGGCGCCTTCCCTCAGGGGTGAGACGTTTCAGTCTCGGTCGTTCACACCGCACAGGGGAGCACTCCGGGTGATGGAGTGCTCCCCTGCGGTCTGCGTCGTGCGCTGCTTCGTCGCGGTGGTCAGGAACGGCGGCGGGCGCGGCGGATCAGGGCGTAGCCGGTGGCGGCCGTGGCCAGGGCGGCGGTGAGGACGGCCAGGTCCCTCGGGTTGGCGGTGATGCGGCGACCGGCGTCGCCGAGAGTGCAGGAGGCACGGCTGGCCGCGTCGGCGGCACCGCCGGCGAGGCGGGCGCTGCGCTGGGCGGTCGCCTCGGTGATGTGGGTCAGCGAGTGCGCGTGCTCGCCGGAGGCGGCGGACCTGCCGCCGTGCGGGTGGCCGGCGTCGCTCGTTCGGGTGGCGGGGTCCTCCATGGCGGCATACGTCGCGGTGGCCGCCTGCTTGAGATCGGCGGTCTTGGCGGTGGCGGTGTCCTTGAGACCGGCGACCTCGGCGGTGGCCGTGTCGGGCTTCGCGACCGGGGCGGTGTTCGGCGGGGGCTCCGACCAGGCCACGTGGTCCTCCGGGGTGAGCGCTGCCGCGGCCGAGGGCGTCAGCGGGTCGGCGTGCGGCGGGGTGGTGGCAGTCGACGGCTGAGCGGCAGGTGGTGACGGTGCGGCCGGGGCCGGGGCCGGGGCCGGGGCCGGGGCCGGGGCCGGGGCCGGAGCCGGAGTGCCTGTTGTCGGCGGGGTAGCCGGTGTCGCGGGCTTGGCCATGGAGGGCTTGGGGGGTGCGGGCTTCTGGGGTGGCTGGGGTGGCGGGGAAGGCCGGCGGGTGGCGTCGGCCGGGGTGGCCGGCTTGGGCTTCGCCGCGGGTGGGCGGGGCTTCGGGGAGGCCGGGGGCGTCGTGGCCGGTGGGTGGGGCTTGGGGGAGGGCGAGGGGCCGGAGGAGGTGGGGGGCTGGGGCTTGGGGGTGGTCACGAGTTCCTCCCGGCACGGGCGGCGGACATGAAGGCGGCGGCGTCCGCGCGGCCACTGGCGATGGCCTGGGCGGGGGCCGGCGGGGTGGCCTGCCGGACCTGCTTCCTACCGATCAGGGCGGCGACGCCGGCGATGGCGAGGATGGCCACGGCGGTGATCAGGGCGGCGGCCCAGACCGGGAGGACGAGGGCGAGGGCCGCTCCGGCGGTGACGAGGAGGGCGCCGAGGCCGTACATCGCGAGGACACCCGCACCGCCCAGGAGGCCGGCGCCCTTTCCGGCGCGTCTGCCCTTCTCCTGCATCTCCATCCGGGCGAGCGTCAACTCGTCCCGGACGAGCGTGGTGACCTGCTCGCTGAGCCGGGCGACCAGCTCGGCTGTCGAGGCGTGGTCGGTTCGTGTGTCGGTGTGGCTCATCGTCCCCTCCGTCCTGGGCGGCTTACGGACTTGAGGTACCCCTGCCGAACCCGAATAACCGCCGGTCAGGTGGTGAGCGAGGCGATCACCTCGGCCAACCTGGCGCCGGTCAGGGTGTCGGCGGTCACGATCAGACCGCCGGACCCGGCGGTGGCCGGGGAACCGTCGATGCCGGTGATCACGCAGCCGGCGGCGCGGCAGACGGCGAGCGGGGCGGCGAAGTGGACGCTGTCGCGCTGGTCGCCCCAGGTGACGAAGGCGGCGCGACGGCCGGCGGCGACCCAGAGCAGCGCCAGGGTGGTGGAGAGGACCCGGGGGCGGAAGTGGGCGTAGAAGGCCGGGGTGGCGAGCAGCCGGGCCGGGATCGTCGGGTCGGGGTGTTCCAGGTGGACGTCGACCAGGGCGGTCACCGCGGACGGGGTGAGTGGGGTGTCGACGCCCTCGTGGCGTAGCCGGGCGGCGTGGCCGTCGGTCCAGAACGTCTCGCCGGTGAACGGGTCGGCGGACGCGGCGGCGGTGACCGTGCTGCCCGAGCGCAGGGCGACGTTCGTGGCGACCAGCCTGGTCTGCGCGCCGTAGTTGAGGGTGCCGCAGAGCGGGTCGACCAGCCAGCGCCGGGCCGCGTCGGCAGGGCCGGTGGCGCCGCCCTCCTCGCCGGTCACCGCGTCGTCCGGGCGGGCCGCGGCGAGGACGGCGAGGACGGCCTGTTCGGCGGCGATGTCGCCCTCGGTGGCGAAGTCGCCGCCGCCCTTGTCGACCCGGGACATGGCGGTGCCGAAGCGGGCCCGGACCTCGGCGGCGCCGGCGAGTGCGGCGACGATGGCGACCTCGTGATCGGGGCGGGAGGTGAGTTCGAGGGGATTCACGATTATCATGCTAGGAGGGGAGGGCCGGGCGCGCGGGGGCCGTGGGGCGCCTGCGAGGATGGTTCGCGATGAGCTCCTCTGAAGCCGCCGACGAAGCCGCACCCGCCGACGTTCCCGGCGAGTCCGTGGCGGGTACATCGACGGACATGTCTGACGCGCCGACGCTGCTCGCCGAGCGGTACCGGCTGGGTGACCAGCTGGGCCGCGGTGGCATGGGCCAGGTGTGGCTGGCCCGGGACGAGACGCTGGACCGGGACGTCGCGGTCAAGGAGCTCGACCTGCCGGTGGAACTGGCGGCCGACGCGGCGGCGGCCCGGCGGCGGACGCTGCGGGAGGCACGCGCCGCGGCCCGGCTCAGCCATCCGAACGTCGTGCAGGTCTACGACGTGCTCTCGTTCGACGACCGTACGTGGATCGTCATGGAGTACGTGCCGTGCCGGTCGCTCAAGGACGTGATCGCGGCGGACGGGCCGCTGGACGAGTACCGGACGGCGCGGATCGGGCTGGACCTGCTCGCCGCGCTGCGGGCCGCGCACCGGGCCGGCGTGCAGCACCGGGACGTCAAACCGGCGAACGTGCTGCTCGCCGAGGACGGGCGGGTGCTGCTCACCGACTTCGGCATCGCGGCGATGGACGACGACAGCCTGACCAGCAGGTCGGATGTGCTGGTCGGATCGCCGCTGTACATGGCGCCGGAGCGGGCCCGGTACGGCACCAGCGGGCCCGAGGCCGACCTCTACTCGCTGGGCGCGACGCTCTACGCGACGATCGAGGGGCAGTCGCCGTTCCAGCGCACGTCGACGATGGCCACCCTGTCGGCGCTCGCCACCGAGGAGCCGGACCCGCCGAAACACGCCGACGCGCTCTGGCCGCTGCTGCAGGAGCTGCTGCGCAAGGACCCGGCGGAGCGGATCGGCGCCGAGGACGCCGAGGCGCGGCTGCGCGAGGTCATCGCGCGACTGAGTCCGTCGGAATCGGTCACCACCGCACCGGTGATCCCCCGGCAGCGAAAGCCCGCCGGCTCGGCGCCGGTCGCCGGGCGCGACGACGGCCCCGCCGTGGCCGTACCGCGGAAGAAGCGGAACCTGGTCGCGGTGCTCGCCGCCGTCATCGTCGCCGCAGGCGCGGTGGTGCTCTTCGTGACCACCAGGGGTGACGCCGACGACCAGGCCGCGCCGCAGTCGACCGCGACGACTCCGGCGGCATCCGCGGGCGCGAACCCCGGTGCCAGCGCCGCCACCTCGGCGAATGCGAATGCGGGCGCGAGCGCGGGTGCGAGTGCCACGGCGAGCCCGAGCGCCACCGCGAGCGCATCATCGAGTGACGGCCGCCCCGCGTTGCCCTCCGGATGGACCGACTACAAGGACAAGACCGGATTCTCCGTGTACGTCCCCAAGGGCTGGACCCGCTCGAAATCGGGGACGATGGTCTACTTCAAGAACGGGAAGGGCCTCGTCCTCGGCATCGACCAGACCGACACTCCCCGGTCGAATCCGGTCAAGGACTGGCAGGGGCAGCGGGACTCGCGGCTCGCGGCGGGTGACTTCCCGGGCTACAAGGAGGTGAAGATCGCCTCGGTCGACTACTTCAAGAAGGCCGCCGACTGGGAGTTCACCTTCAACGGCAGCGACAGCCGCCAGCACGTCAACAACCGCGGCGTGGTCACGTCGGCACACCAGGCCTACGGCTTCTGGTTCCAGACCCCGGACTCCCAGTGGTCCGCCAGCCGCGAGTCCATCCTCCAGGTCGTCTTCGACAGCTTCGTCCCGGTCAAGGACTGACCTCAGAAGTCGAGCAGCTCCTCGGTGCTGATCGCCATCGGAAACGGCAACTCCGAGTTGAGCGTCTCGCCCTGCTACCTGTCACACGACAGGGGGATTACCGGGGTATAGCAGGGGAAACGTGTTGTGAGGCGCGCGCCAGGCGGGCCGCGATCGCGGCGTGATCGGAAGCCACCAACCCGACCGTCACCCGCAGGTGGGGGGTGCCGGGGCCGACCGTGAAAGCGGTGCCGGCCGCGGCGCCGATGCCGGCGCTGGCCAGGCTCAGCAGGGCGGCCTGCTCGTCGGCGACCGGGAGCCAGATGTTGATGCCCTCGCCCGGGGGGAGATCGATGCCGGAGTCGCGCAGGCCGGTGGTGATCAGGCGGCGGCGCAGGGCGTACTCGTCGCGGGCCGCGCGGACCGCGGTGACCGAGGCCGGATCGGTCAGCAGGGTCAGCAGGAGGTGCTGGAGGAGGCGGCTGGTCCAGCCCTGGCCGAGCAGGCGGCGTTCCAGGATCGGGTCGAGGATGGTGGCCGGGCCGCTCACCGCGGCGAGCCGCAGGTCCGGGCCGTGCGACTTGGAGAAGCTGCGGACGTGCACGGTCTGGCGCGGGAGGTGCGTGCCGATCGAGCAGAGCGGGCCGGATGCCAGGTCGCCCGCGGAGTCGTCCTCCACGACGTACACGGAGGGATGCGGTGTGAGGACCGCGGCGAGGGACGCGGCCCGCGTCGGTGACCACGACGCGCCGGTGGGGTTGAGGGCGCGCGGTTGCAGGAAGACGGCGGCGGGACGGCGGGCCAGGGCGGCCGCGAGCTGGTCGGGGAGCATGCCCTCGGCGTCCGTGCCGACGCCGATCACCGGGACGCCGAGGACCTCGAGCAGGTCGAGTAGCGGGGGGAAGCAGGGGTTCTCCACCACGGCCAGGTCGCCGAGGCGGAGCAGGGCCGACGCCACCTGGTCGATCGCGTCCATCGCGCCGTCGAAGACCGCGAGGCGCTCGGCGGGGTAGGGCCAGCGGTCGCGGAGCAGTGCGGCCAGCTCGGGCAGCACCGGCTCGTCGAGGTAGCTGGTCGGGGCGGGGGAGAGGCCGCGCAGCGCCGGGATCGGCGGCAGCAGGGCCGGGTCGGGGACGCCGGTGGAGAGGTCGAGGCCGAAACCGCTGGTCCGGCGCAGGGCGGCCCGGTAGCGGCCGGGACCACCGGAGCCGGGGGTGGCGACGACGGTGCCGCGGCGGCCGTCCGTCCGGATGGTGCCGGCCCGGCGCAGGAGCTGCCACGCCGCGTTGACGGTGCTGGGGGAGAGGCGCAGCTCGGCGGCGACCTGGCGGACCGGCGGGAGCTTGGTGCCGCCCTCGATCGCACCGTCGCCGACCGCCCGGCTGAGCGCCTCGGCCAGGCCGCGCGCACTGGGATCGATGAGCCGCTCCACCACCGCCTCGAACATTTTTGTGACAGTACAACCGAAGCATTGTTCGGTCCAGGGTCGTCACATAATCTCTGGCCATGAATCACATTGCGCACTGGATCGGCGGCGCCGAGCGCGCCGGCAAGTCCGGCCGGGTGGGCCCGGTCTTCAACCCTGCCACCGGCGAGCAGATCGCCGAGGTGGATCTGGCGACCACGGCCGAGGTCGGCGAGGCCGTCGCCGTCGCCAAGGAGGCCGCCAAGGCCTGGCGCTCCGCCTCCCTGTCGAAGCGGTCCGCGGTCGTCTTCAAGTTCCGTGAGCTGCTCGCGGCCCGGGTCGGCGAGCTGGCCGAGATCATCACCACCGAGCACGGCAAGGTGCTCGCCGACGCCGCCGGTGAGATCGCCCGCGGCCTGGAGAACGTCGAGTTCGCCACCGGCATCCCGCACCTGATGAAGGGCTCCTTCTCGGAGCAGGCCGCGACCGGCGTGGACGTGTACTCGATCCGCCAGCCGCTCGGCGTGGTCGCCGGCATCACCCCGTTCAACTTCCCGGCGATGGTGCCGCTCTGGATGTGCGCCACCGCGATCGCCTCCGGCAACGCGTTCGTGCTCAAGCCGAGCGAGAAGGACCCGTCCGCGTCGCTCTGGCTGGCGAGGCTCTGGGCCGAGGCGGGCCTGCCCGAGGGCGTCTTCTCCGTGGTCAACGGTGACAAGGAGGCCGTCGACGCCCTCCTGACGCACCCGGACATCGCCGCGGTCAGCTTCGTCGGCTCGACCCCGATCGCCAAGTACATCTACGAGACCGGCACCGCGCACGGCAAGCGGGTGCAGGCGCTCGGCGGCGCCAAGAACCACATGATCGTCCTCCCGGACGCCGAGCTGGACGCGGCCGCCGACGCGGCGATCAACGCGGGCTACGGCGCGGCCGGCGAGCGCTGCATGGCGATCTCGGTCGTGGTCGCGGTCGGCGAGATCGCGGACCCGCTGGTGGAGGCGATCTCCGCCCGCCTGCCGAAGATCAAGATCGGCAACGGCGCGGACGCCGGCGTCGACATGGGGCCGCTGATCAGCGCGGCGCACAAGGAGAAGGTCGCGGGCTACATCGCCGCGGGTGAGAGCGAAGGCGCGACCGTGATCGCCGACGGCCGCCAGGCCGAGATCGCGGAGAAGGACGGCTACTTCCTCGGCGCGACGCTGCTCGACAACGTCACCCCCGAGATGACCGTCTACACCGACGAGATCTTCGGCCCGGTGCTCTCGGTCGTCCGCGTGGACACCTACGCCGAGGCCGTGCAGCTCGTCAACGACAACGAGTACGGCAACGGCACCGCGATCTTCACCCGGGACGGCGGCGCGGCCCGCCAGTTCCAGTTCGACGTGAACGCGGGCATGGTCGGCGTCAACGTACCGATCCCGGTGCCGGTCGCCTACTACTCGTTCGGTGGCTGGAAGGCCTCGCTCTTCGGCGACTCGCACATGTACGGCCCGGACGGCATCGCCTTCTTCACCCGCGGCAAGGTCGTCACCTCCCGGTGGCCCGACCCCGGAACCTCGTCGATCGACCTCGGCTTCCCGCAGACCCGTTAAGGATGTCCTGGTGACTGACGAATCTCAGGTGCGCGCGGACGACCGTGCCCACGTCTTCCACTCCTGGTCCGCCCAGGGGCTGATCAACCCGCTGCCCATCGAGAGGGCGGAGGGCAGCTACTTCTGGGACTACACCGGCAAGAAGTACCTGGACTTCTCGTCCCAGCTGGTCAACATCAACATCGGGCACCAGCACCCGCGGTTGATCGAGGCCATCCAGGAGCAGGCCGCCAAGCTCTGCACCATCCAGCCCGCGTTCGCCAACGACAAGCGCGGCGAGGCGGCCCGGATGATCGCCGAGGTCGCGCCGGAGGGCCTGAACAAGGTCTTCTTCACCAACGGCGGTGCCGAGGCGAACGAGAACGCGATCCGGATGGCCCGCCTGCACACCGGGCGGCACAAGGTGCTCTCCACGTACCGCAGCTACCACGGCTCCACCGCCACCGCGATCACCGCGACCGGTGACCCGCGCCGCTGGCCGAACGAGCCGGTCGCGGTCGGGGTCGTGCACTTCTGGGGGCCGTACCCGTACCGCTCGCCGTTCTTCGCCGAGAGCGAGGAGCAGGAGTCGCAGCGCGCGCTGCAGCACCTGCGGGACACCATCGTCTTCGAGGGGCCGGGCACCATCGCCGCGATCCTGCTCGAGACGGTGGTCGGCACCAACGGCATCCTGGTCCCGCCGCCCGGCTACCTGGCCGGCGTCCGGGAGATCTGCGACGAGTTCGGCATCGTCTTCATCGCCGACGAGGTGATGGCGGGCTTCGGCCGGTGCGGCGAGTGGTTCGCGGTCGACAGGTGGGGCGTCACGCCCGACCTGATCACCTTCGCCAAGGGCGTGAACTCGGGTTACCTGCCGCTCGGCGGGGTAGTGATCTCCGACGAGATCGCCGAGACCTTCCGGGAGCGGCCGTTCCCGGGTGGACTCACGTACTCCGGGCACCCGCTCGCGTGCGCCTCCGCGGTCGCCTCCATGCAGATCTTCAAGGAGGAGGGGATCATCGAGCACGCCCGCAGCCTGGGCGAGGACGTGATCGGCCCCGAGCTTCTGGCGCTCAAGGAGAAGCACCCGAGCGTGGGCGAGGTCCGCGGCCTGGGCGTCTTCTGGGCGATCGAGCTGGTCAAGGACGCGGAGAAGACCCCGCTGGTGCCGTTCAACGCGGCCGGCGCGGCGGCCGGCCCGATGAACGACGTGGCCGCGGCCTGCAAGGAGCAGGGGCTCTGGCCGTTCACCCACTTCAACCGGGTGCACGTCGTCCCGCCGTGCACCACCACCGCGGAGGAGGTCCGTGAGGGCCTCGCGATCCTCGACGGGGCGCTCACCATCGCCGATGGTTTTTACGCCTCCTGACGCTGGATTGCGTTGTTTCCAGGCCGCCCGGGATTTGGATTCCGTTTCAGGCTTGGAAATTACTTCGGATTCCCTTGTCAGTTGTATCAACCGTGTGACAGTGTTCCCCCACTTCGGGTGAGCACCCGCACACGCCGACCGGAAGGCACAACCCTCGTGAGCACCGATTTTCCCGTGCTGCGCAACTTCATCAACGGGTCCTACACGGACACCGAGGAGGGTCGGACCTCTCCGGTCGTCGACCCCAGCACCGGGGAGACCTATGCGTACGCGCAGGTCTCCTCGGCGCGGGACGTCGAGGCAGCGGTAACCGCGGCGGAGGCCGGCTTCGAGGTGTGGCGGGACAGCACGCCGTCGGAGCGGCAGCTCGCGCTGCTGAAGATCGCCGATGCCGTCGAGAAGCGGGCCGACGAGATCATCGAGGCCGAGTGCCGCAACACCGGTAAGCCGGTGGAGGCGACCCGGGCGGAGGAGATGGGCCCGGTCCTGGACGAGCTGCGCTTCTTCGCCGGCGCGGCCCGGATCCTGGAGGGCAAGTCCGCGGGCGAGTACATGCGGGACCACACCTCGTTCATCCGGCGCGAGCCGATCGGCGTGGTCGCGCAGGTGGCGCCCTGGAACTACCCGATGGTGATGGCGATCTGGAAGCTGGCCCCGGCCATCGCGGCCGGTAACGCCGTGGTACTCAAGCCGTCGGACACCACCCCGGTGAGCACGCTGCTGCTCGCCGAGATCGCGGCCGAGTTCCTGCCGCCGGGCGTGCTCAACGTGGTCTGCGGCGACCGGGACACCGGCCGTGCGCTGGTGTCGAACCCGGTGCCGCAGCTGGTCTCGATCACCGGTTCCACCCGGGCCGGGATGGAGGTCGCCGCGGCGGCCGCCCCCGACCTGAAGAAGGTGCACCTCGAGCTGGGCGGCAAGGCGCCGGTCGTGGTCTTCGACGACGTCGACATCGCCGCCACCGCCGAGGCGATCGCCGGTGCCGGGTACTTCAACGCCGGCCAGGACTGCACCGCCGCCACCCGGGTGCTGGTGCACGAGCGGATCGCGGCCGACTTCACCGCGGCCCTCGCCGAGGCGGCCCGGACGACGAAGGTGGGCGCGCCGAGCGACCCGGACGCGTTCTTCGGCCCGGTCAACAACATCAACCAGCTGGAGCGGGTGACCGCGTTCCTGGACCGGACCCCGGACCACGCCGAGATCCTGGCGGGCGGCAAGCGGATCGGCGACCGCGGCTACTTCTTCGAGCCCACCGTCGTAGCAGGCTTGAAACAACGCGATGAGATGGTCCAGGACGAGATCTTCGGCCCGGTGATCACCGTCCAGTCGTTCACCGACGAGGCCGAGGCGGTCCGGTGGGCCAACGACGTCCGCTTCGGGCTCAGCGCCAGTGTCTGGACGCAGAACCACGGGCGCGCGATGCGCGTCTCGCGCCGGCTCGACTTCGGCGCGGTCTGGATCAACACGCACCTGCCGTTCGTCTCGGAGATGCCGCACGGAGGCTACGGCCACTCCGGTTACGGCAAGGACCTTTCCCTGTACGGCTTCGAGGAGTACACCCGGATCAAGCACGTCATGAGCTATCACGGCTGATCCGGCTGCAAGGCCCCGCAGAACATTTCCACCAGAGGTGATAGATGACCACTTCTCCCCCGCATCACGCCGTGCCGGCCACGTCCGGCGCCGGTGAGCGGACCGGGCAGGCCGCGATCGAGTTCGTCGGCGTACGCAAGGAGTACCTCTCGCACGGTGAGGCGGTTCCGGCCGTCAAGAGCCTCGACCTGGCGATCGGACAGGGGGAGTTCTTCTCGCTGCTCGGCCCCTCGGGCTGTGGCAAGACCACCACGATGCGGATGATCGCCGGCTTCGAGGAGCCGACGACCGGGCAGGTCTACCTGGACGGTAAGGACGTCACGGGCGTACCGGCCAACAAGCGCGACGTGAACATGGTCTTCCAGTCGTACGCGCTCTTCCCGCACCTCAACGTGCTGCAGAACGTCTCGTTCGGGCTGGAGCGCAAGAAGATCGCGAAGGCCGAGGTCAAGCGGCGGGTCGGCGAGATCCTCGAGATCGTCTCGCTGACCGGCATGGAGAAGCGGCAGCCCAAGGAGATGTCCGGCGGCCAGCAGCAGCGCGTGGCGCTGGCCCGGGCGCTGGTCAACCACCCCCGGGCCCTGCTCCTCGACGAGCCGCTGGGCGCGCTCGACCTGAAGCTGCGCCAGCAGATGCAGATCGAGCTCAAGCGCATCCAGCGCGAGGTCGGCATCACCTTCGTCTACGTCACGCACGACCAGGGCGAGGCGCTGACCATGTCGGACCGGATCGCGGTGATGAACGCCGGGCTGATCGAGCAGCTCGGCACGCCGCGGGAGATCTACGAGCGGCCGACCACCCGCTTCGTCGCCGGCTTCATCGGCACCTCGAACATCGTCGACGGCCGGGTCGCCCGGATCGACGGGAGCGTCGCGGCGCTGGAGTTCGGCGAGGGCGAGCGGGTGCTGGCGCCGGTCAAGAGTGGTGTCGCGCAGGGCCAGGAACTGGTGGTCTCGGTACGCCCGGAGAAGATCGACCTGCACCGCGCGGCGCCGCAGGACCCCTCGGTCAGCGTGCTGTCGGGAACGGTGTCCGAGGTGGTCTACCACGGGACATCGACCAACTACACCGTGGCGACCGCTGCGGGAACAGACTTCGTGGTGTTCGATCAGAACGCGCACGATGCCGAGGACGTCGCGTCTCGTGGTGAGCGCGTCTTCCTCAGTTGGGCCCCGCAGCACTCGTACCCGATCGGAGTCTGATGTTCCAGTCCAATATGCCGGACCCCTCCCGCCTCCGTGGCATGACGCAGCGGCGCTTCGGTCGCCGTGACGCGCTGCGCCTCGGTGGTGCGTCGGCGATGGGCGCGTTCCTGGCCGCGTGTGGCGTCAAGGGCAAGGGCACCCCCCAGGCCAGTGTCGCGCCCGACGCGGTGGAGAAGTTCTGGAGCGGCAAGGTCAAGAACGGCAAGCTCGACTTCGCCAACTGGCCGCTCTACATGGACCCGAAGAAGCCGGAGCTCAAGAAGTTCACCGAGCAGACCGGCATCACGGTCAACTACCAGGAAGTCATCCAGGAGATGGGTCCCTGGTTCGCGAAGGTCCAGCCGCAGCTGTCCGCCGGGCAGTCGATCGGCTACGACCTCATGGTCATCACCAACTCGATCCAGTTCGGGCAGTTCCGCGACGCCGGGTTCCTGGCGCCGCTGGACCACTCGAAGCTGACCAACTACGCCGCGAACGCCGCCGCGTCGTACGCGAAGGAGTCGTTCGACGCCGGCAACGTCTTCAGCATCCCGTGGGCGTCCGGCATCACCGGTATCGCGTACGACCGGAAGAAGACCGGCCGGGACATCACCTCGCTCGCCGACCTCTGGGACCCGGCGTTCAAGGGCAAGGTCGGCATGTTCTCCGACACCCAGGAGCTGGCGAACTTCGGCCTGCTCGCGGCGGGTCTGAAGCCGGCCGACTCGGGCGAGGACGAATGGAAGAAGGCCGCCGCCAAGCTCAAGGAGCAGAAGGAGGCCGGAATCGTCCGTAACTACTACGATCAGAGCTACGTCGACGCTCTGGGCAAGGGTGAGATCTGGATCACTCAGGCCTGGTCGGGCGACATCTTCCAGAAGAACGTCTCGGACGGCACGGACTTCCAGTTCGTCATCCCGTCCGAGGGCGGCACGATCTGGACCGACAACATGACCATCCCGATCACGGCGGCCAACCCGGTCGACGCGATCATGGCGATGGACTTCTTCTACAACGTCGAGATCGCGGCGTCGCTGGCCGAGTACATCAACTACGTGTGCCCGGTGCCGGCGGCCCAGGCGCAGATCAAGAAGGACGCGGCGAAGCAGAGCGGCGAGGACAAGACCTACCTGGAGAGCGTTGCGGAGAGCAACCTCGTGTTCCCGGCGGAGTCGGATTACTCGAAGCTGAGCTACTACGTCGACTTCAACACCGCTGAGGAACAGCGGGGCTTCCAGGACATCTTCGAGCCGATCACGCTGAGCTGAGGCAATGAACCGGGTAAAACGTACACTCGCGCCCTACCTGCTGGTGCTTCCCGGCGGGCTGTGGCTGCTGCTGTTCTTCGTGGTGCCGATGGCGACCATGTTCTCGCTGTCGTTGCAGCAGGGCGACATCATCAACGGGTACGTCTTCACGGGTCACTGGGAGACCTACGTCGACGCGATCACCAATTACAAGACCCAGTTGATCCGCTCGCTGGTGTACGGGCTCATCACGACGGTGCTGCTGGTCGTGATGAGCTTCCCGGTGGCCTACTGGATCGCCTTCTACGGCGGTAAGAAGAAGTCCACGTACCTCTTCCTGCTCCTGCTGCCGTTCTTCGTCTCGTTCGTGCTCCGGACGATCTCGTGGCGGCAGATCCTCACCGACGACGGGATGCTGCTGCACCCGCTCAAGCAGGCGGGGCTGCTCCCGGAGAGCTTCCACATCCTGGGTACGTCGTACGCGGTGATCTTCGGTCTGGTCTACAACTTCCTGCCGTTCATGGTGCTGCCGATCTACGTGGCCCTGGAGCGGATCGACCCGCGGGTGGTCGAGGCGGCCCGGGACCTGTACGCGGCCCCGATGACCGTCCTCCGCAAGGTGATCTTCCCGCTCGCCCTGCCCGGCGTCTTCGCCGGCGTGCTGATGACGTTCGTGCCGGCCAGCTCGGACTACGTCAACTCGGGCGTGCTGGGCAGCTCGAACACCACCATGATCGGCCAGGTCGTGCAGGCGCAGGCGCTGGCGAACTCCAACTACCCGATGGCCTCGGCCATCTCCTTCTTCCTGATGGCGGTGCTCCTGGGCGGCATCCTCTCGTACGCGAGGGCGCTCGGCACCGAGGACGTCATGAATGCGGCGGCGCGATGAGTACGGTCAAGAGAAGGTTCTTCAGCGGCGAGCGCGCCATGTTCGCCTACACCTGGCTGATCATCGCCTGGCTCGTGGTGCCGATCCTGATCATGATCGCGTTCGGCTTCAACAACCCGCACGGCCGGTACAACCAGACCTGGCAGGGCTTCACCTTCAAGTGGTACAAGCAGGTCTTCTCGATCAGTGACCTCACCTCGGCGCTGGTCGTCTCGCTGGTGATCGCGGTGGTCAGCTCGCTGATCTCCGGGGCGCTCGGCACCGGCATCGGGTACGCGCTGGGCCGCTACCGGTTCCGCGGTTCGGACACGCTGAACTTCATCATGTTCGCCACGATGTCCTCACCCGAGCTGATCATGGGCATCTCGCTGCTCACGCTCTTCGTCTCGCTCGGCATCGGCCTCGGGGCGGTGACCATCACCATCGCGCACGTGATGTTCTCCATCTCATTCGTCTCCACCGTGGTCCGGGCCCGGGTGATCACCCTGGACCGGTCGATCGAGGAGGCCGCCGCCGACCTGGGCGCCAACGGCTGGACCACGTTCTGGAAGGTCACCTTCCCGATCATCCTGCCGGCGGTCTTCTCCGGCGTGCTGCTCGCGTTCGCGCTCTCGATCGACGACTTCGTGGTCACCAACTTCACCGCGGGCACCACGGTGACGTTCCCGCTCTGGATCTGGGGCGCCACCCGGGTCGGCCTGCCCCCGCAGGTCAACGTGATGGGCACGCTCATCTTCGCGGCGGGCATCCTGATCGCGGTGCTCACCAACCTCAAGTCGCGCTCCAAGAAGGCCGACTAGTCCTCCGCACGAGGAAGGCCGGGTCCCGCGCCGGGGGCCCGGCCTTCCTCGTTTTCCTGGGGAAATGGCGCGGAAATAGTTGGCTGTAGACTTGTGCACGACGGATTCCGTAGGCAGGATCAACGTCAACCGTAGTAAACGATGGCGGGAGACACCGTGACCGACCGACAGCCAGCAGACGTGGACCAACTCTCCGCGACCGCCCGTGACCACCTGTGGATGCACTTCACCCGGCTCTCCGCGTACCAGGACGCGCCGGTACCGGTGATCACCCGGGGTGACGGGTGCTACGTGTGGGACTCCACGGGCCGTCGCTACCTGGACGGGCTCTCCGCGCTCTTCGTGGTGCAGACCGGCCACGGCCGGCAGGAGCTCGCCGAGGCCGCCGCCAAGCAGGCCGCCGAGCTCGCCTACTTCCCGATCTGGTCGTACGCCCACCCCACGGCGATCGAGCTGGCCGGCCGCCTCGCCGAGATGGCCCCCGGCGACCTGAACCGGGTCTTCTTCACCACCGGCGGCTCCGAGGCCGTCGAGTCGGCGTGGAAGCTGGCCCGGGCGTACTACAAGCGGGCCGGCAAGCCGCTCAAGACCAAGGTGCTGTCCCGCGCGATCGCGTACCACGGCACCTCGATGGGCGCCCTCTCGATCACCGGCCTGCCCGGCCTGAAGCAGGACTTCGAGCCGCTGGTCCCGAGCACCTTCCGGGTGCCGAACACCAACTACTACCGGCGCCCCGACCAGAGCCAGACCCCCGAGGAGTTCGGCGTCTGGGCGGCCGACCGGATCGCCGAGATGATCGAGTTCGAGGGCCCGGACACCGTCGCCGCGATCTACCTCGAGCCGGTGCAGAACGCCGGCGGCTGCTTCCCGCCGCCGCCCGGGTACTTCCAGCGGGTCCGGGAGATCTGTGACCGCTACGACGTGCTGCTCGTCTCCGACGAGGTGATCTGCGCGTTCGGCCGTCTCGGCGAGTACTTCGGCGCCGACCGGTACGGCTACCAGCCCGACATCATCACGGTGGCCAAGGGTCTGACCTCGGGTTACGTCCCGCTCGGCGCGATGATCGCCTCCGAGCGCCTGGCCGAGCCGTTCACCAAGGGCGCCGACATGTTCGCGCACGGCATCACGTACGGCGGCCACCCGGTCGGCGCCGCGGTGGCCCTCGCGAACCTCGACATCATGGAGCGCGAGCAGCTCAACAAGCACGTCCGGGACAACAGCCCGGTCTTCCGCTCGCACCTGGAGAAGCTGCTCGACCTGCCGATCGTCGGCGACGTCCGCGGCGACGGCTACTTCTTCGGCATCGAGCTGGTCAAGGACAAGGCGACCAAGGAGACGTTCGACGAGGCCGAGTCCGAGCGACTGCTCCGCGGCTTCCTCTCCACCGCGCTCTTCGACGCCGGGCTCTACTGCCGCGCCGACGACCGTGGCGACCCGGTGATCCAGCTGGCCCCGCCGCTGACCGCCACCGAGGCCCAGTTCACCGAGATCGAGCAGATCCTCCGTTCGGTCCTCACCGAGGCACAGACCCTGCTCTGACCTCACCCTCTCCGCATCGGCGCGAGGTGGCTTCTCCCGGCCATCTCGCGCCTTTTCGCGTACGGGCTCCGGCTCGCCCGCCGCGGCCGGTGCTCTCGCGTACGGGCTCCGGCTCGCCCTGCTGGCTGGAGCTCACGGGTGTGTGGGCCGGGTCGAGGCACCCCTGAGCACCAGCCAGGGGCGGGAGTCGCGTGACGGCCCGGAGGGGTGCGGAGGTCGCGGGCACGACGGGCGGCCGCCTTTTGAGCGCGGTGGGGGGCGGGACGGCGTACCGGAGACGCCTCAGAGGGGGAGGCGGACGCACACGATGGTGCCGGTCGGGGTGTTGGGGTCGAGGCGGATGGAGCCGCCGTGCAGCTGGATGATCACGCGGGCCAGGCTGAGACCCAGGCCGCTGCGGGCCGGGCGTCCGTGCCGAGCACCGGGCGGGCCGAACTCGACAGGATCCGGGTACGGTGCCCGGGCAGCTTGGCCAGCACGTCCTCCTCGAAGACGTACTCGCCGCGGAACGCGCGCATCAGCGGGGTCCGCTCCCACGGGATCGGCTCGTTCTCCGGGCCGCAGACCACGGCGTGGGTCCGGGACGGGAAGTCGTCCGGGATCGGGCCCTCCACCGGCAGCCCCCGGAACTCCCGGGAGACCCGGTTGGCGAGGACCACGCGACCGTTCTCGTCGCACGCCATCACCCCGGCGGGCAGGCACTCCAGCAGCGCGTCGAGCAGCGCACCGGTCCCCGCCGGGACCGGTGCGCGGGGCTGGACGGCGGCCGGCGCGAGAACCGTCTCGGCCATCGCGAGCAGGGTCGAGACCTGCTCGCCGGTCCAGAACCGGGGACGGTGGTCGAGCACGGTCAGTGAGCCGAGCGGGCGGTCCTCGGGGTCGCGCACCGGCACCCCGGCGAACGCGCGGATGCCCAGCTCGGTGGTGAGCAGGTGGGTGCAGAGCGAGCCGTCGCGGGCGTCGGTCATGTCGGTGGCGAGCACGGCGTGGTCGCTGGAGACCACGTACTTGCACACCGAGTACGCGAGCGGGGCGCGCTTGCGGCCGCTCAGCGGTTCCGGGAGGCCGTACGCGCCGACCAGGTGCTCCTCGTCCTGCCCGACCAGGGTCACGGCGGCTATCGGCGCGTCGAGCAGCCGGGCGGCCAGGGCGGCGATCGCGTCCAGGGCGAGGGTCTGACCGGGGAGGGTTCGCAGCGCCCGGTCGACGGCGGCCAGCCGCGCCGGGTCGCGCAGTACCGACTCGTCGACGTCTATACCGTCACCGGATTCCGGACGGGGCAGCGGGACTCGGCGCCGGAGTGCCCGTGCGGTCCGACGGTGGCGAGCTTCTCGATCATCAGGAGAAGCTGGTCGTTGGGGCAGGGCTTCATCAGGATCGCGCAGGCGTGCGCCTCGGCCACCCGGGGGTCGCCCGGCGTGAGCTGGCCGGTCAGGATCGCGACCGGGGTGTCGCGTACGCCGTCGTGCGCGCGGACCGCCCGGATCAGCTCCCAGCCGTCCATCCGCGGCATGCCGAGATCGGTGAGCAGGACATCCGGCCGCTCCTTGATGATCATCTCCAGGGCGACCTGGCCGTCCGGCGCGCGCAGCACCGTGAGTCCGGCTCGTTTGCAGACCCGGGCGATCACGGCGGCGATGTCCTCGTCGTCCTCGGCGATCAGCAGCACGGCCATTGCACCAGCATGCTCCGGTTCCCGGACGGCCCGGGACGATTTCGCATAATTCACGCCAGCCCCACGGTTCCGTCGGCCGTCCTGCTTCCCGCCCGCCCGCCGGCGCGGTTCCCCGCCCACCGGCGACACCTGCGGGCAGCGGCGGGGGCCGGGGTGTTCGGGTGCCGGCCGGCGGGGTGGGCGGGCGTACCGGAGAGGGCTACTTGGTGTTTCGGCGGTCCCAGGCGTCGAGGAGGGCGGTGCCGCGGAGGCCGGCGTTGATGCCGAGCCAGCGGGCCGGTTCGGGTTCCCAGCGGCGGGAACGGTGGTTGACCCAGGGGAGCTCGGTCAGGGGGGAGCTGCGGTTCAGGATCAGGTCGGTCAGTGTGCGGCCGGCCAGGTTGGTGGCCGCCACGCCGTCGCCGACGTAGCCGCCCGCCCAGGCCAGGCCGTCGTGGAGGCCGACCGAGGGCATCCAGTCGCGGGGGATGCCGAGCGGGCCGCCCCAGCGGTGGGTGATCTCCGGGCGGATGCCGAAGAGCTCGGTGATGGTGTCGCGGAGGGCCTCGAAGACCGACGGCTCGCGGTCGAAGGACGCCTCGACGCGGGAGCCGAAGTGGTAGGGCGCGCCGCGGCCGCCGAAGGCGAGACGGTCGTCGGCGGTGCGCTGACCGTAGATGACCATGCGGCGTTCGTCGGTGAAGGTCTCCCGGCGGCGCAGGCCGATGCGGTCCCAGTCGGCGGCGGAGAGTGGCTCGGTGGCGACCATCAGCGAGTAGACCGGGGCGACCACGCGGCGGTAGCCGTCCAGGGCCGGTGTGTAGCCCTCCAGTGCCCGGACGATCGTGTCGGCGCGCACAACGCCGCGATCTGTCGTGACATATCCCTTTTTTATGGACAGGGCGCGCGTCGACTCATGGATCGTGACGCCCCGCGAAGCGACCACCGAGGCCAGGCCGCGGACCAGCTTCGCGGGGTGCAGGGCGGCGCAGTGCTCGGTGTAGTAGCCGCCGAGGACGCCGTTCGCGCCGCAGATGTCGTGAGCGGCGGCGGCGGAGAGCAGGCCGGGGGAGCCCTGCAGCCGGCGGAGCTGGCCGGGCGTGCGGGCCAGCGAGATCATCCCGCCCTTGGCGTAGTCGCAGTCGATGCCCTCGGCGGCGGCTGCCCGGCCCACCTCGTCGACGGTGCCGGCGAGCGCGGCGGTCATGGCGGCGGCCTTCGCGGGGCCGAATCGGCGGGCGAGCTTCGGCTCGGCGACCGGGAAGAGGCCGGACGCCCAGCCGCCGTTGCGGCCGGAGGCGCCGAACCCGCAGTACTCCGCCTCGATGATCACGATCCGCAGCGAGGGGTCGGCCTTGGCGAGGTAGTAGGCGGTCCAGAGGCCGGTGTAGCCGCCGCCGACGATGGCGACGTCCGCGTCACGGTCGCCGGGCAGGGGGGATCGCCCCTCGAACGGTCCGATCGCGTCGAGCCAGAACGAGGGGTGATGGGTGTCGCTCATTTATCTGGTTCCCCAGGCATAGGTCTGTTTGGCGAGTTTCAGGTACATGAAGGTGTCGGTGGCGGCGACGCCCTCGATCGCGCGGACCTTGGTGTTGAGCAGGTCCAGCAGGTGTTCGTCGTCGGTGCAGACCAGCTCGACCAGGAGGTCGTACCGGCCGGCGGCGATCACCACGTAGTCCACCTCGGGGATGGCCGCCAGCTTGTCGGCGATCTCCCGGAGGTCGCCGTTGACCCGCAGACCGACCATCGCCTGCCGGGCGAAGCCCAGGGTGAGTGGGTCGGTGACCGCGACGATCTGCATCAGGCCGCCGTCCAGCAGGCGCTGTACGCGCTGCCGGACGGCGGCTTCGGAGAGACCGATCGTCTTGGCGAGCGTGGCGTACGACATCCGTCCGTCACGCTGCAGGTGATCGATGATCTGCTTGTTGATCTCGTCCAGGCCCGTGTCACTCACGGCGAGATTCTTTCCTGTGAGGACGTGCTCGGGCAAAGAGGAGTTCCCTTCAGTCGTTCCGGAGTGCGGTGGTCAGGATGTCGATGCCGCGGCGCAGGTCCTCGTCGGAGATGACCAGCGGCGGCAGGAACCGGAGCACGTTGCCGTAGGTTCCGCAGGTCAGCGTGAGCAGACCGGCCGCGTGGCAGGCCTGGGAGACGGCCGCGGTGCGCGCGGCGTCCGGGTCGAGCCCGCCCGGCACGACCAGTTCGACGGCGATCATCGCGCCCCGCCCGCGGACGTCGGCGATTCCCTGATCGTTCTCGGCCAGCGCGACGAGAGCGGGCTTGAGGATCGACGCGATCCGCTGCGCTGCGCTCGCGAGGTCGAGGTCGCGCATCGTCTCGATGGCGGCGAGTGCGGCGGCGCAGGCCACCGGATTTCCACCGTACGTCCCACCCAAGCCGCCCGCGTGCACCGCGTCCATGAGGTCGGCCCGCCCGACGACACCGGCGATCGGCAGCCCGCCGCCCATGCCCTTGGCCGTGGTGATCAGGTCCGGCTCGAGGCCCTCGTCCTCGGAGGCGAACCACTGGCCCGTACGGCAGAAACCGGTCTGGATCTCGTCGGCGATGAATACCACGCCGTTGGCGGAAGCCCAGGCCGCGATGGCCGGGAGGAAGCCGGGCGCGGGCACGATGAACCCGCCCTCGCCCTGGATCGGCTCGATCAGCACGGCCGCGACGTTGTCGGCACCGACCTGCTTCTCGATCACGTCGATCGCCTTGCGGGCCGCCTCGGCGCCGTCCAGCCCGCCGTCGCGCAGCGGGTACGACATCGGTGCCCGGTACACCTCCGGCGCGAACGGCCCGAACCGGTGCTTGTACGGCATGTTCTTCGCGGTCAGCGCCATCGTCAGGTTGGTCCGCCCGTGGTACGCGTGGTCGAAGACCACCACGGCGGGCCGCCCGGTCGCGTGCCGGGCGATCTTGACGGCGTTCTCCACGGCCTCGGCACCCGAGTTGAAGAGCGCCGCCCGCTTCTCGAACGACCCCGGGGTCAGCTCGATCAGCTGCTCGCAGACCGCGACGTACGACTCGTACGGCGCGACCATGAAGCAGGTGTGGGTGAAACGCTCGACCTGCGCCCGGACCGCCTCGACCACCTTCGGCGCGGCGTTGCCGACGTTGGTGACCGCGATGCCGGACGCGAAGTCCAGCCACTCCCTGCCGTCGACGTCGGTCAGCGTGCCGCCGCCGGCCTTCTCGATATAGAAAGGGATGGTCGAGCCGACGCCGCGGGCGACCGCCGCGACCCGGCGCTTGTGGATGTCATCGGAGACGGACACGGTCACGCCCCCACGTTGTGCATGACGTGCTTGATCCGGGTGTAGTCCTCCAGGCCGTACACGGAGAGGTCCTTGCCGTGGCCGGAGTGCTTGAACCCGCCGTGCGGCATCTCGGCGACCAGCGGGATGTGGCAGTTGACCCAGACACAGCCGAAGTCGAGCTGCTGGGTCATCCGCATGGCCCGGCCGTGGTCCTTGGTCCAGACGCTGGAGGCGAGCGCGTAGTCGACGCCGTTCGCGTACGCCACGGCCTCGGCCTCGTCGGTGAACCTCTGCACGGTGATGACCGGCCCGAAGACCTCGTTCTGGATGATCTCGTCGTCCTGCTTCAGCCCGGCGACGACGGTGGGGGAGAAGAAGTAGCCCCGGTCGCCGACCCGGGCCCCACCGGCCTCGACGCTCGCGTGGTTCGGGAGGCGCTCGATGAAACCGGCCACCCGGGCCAGCTGGCCCGCGTTGTTGACCGGGCCGTACAGAACGTCCTCGTCGTCCGGCTGACCGGTTTTGATTCCCTTGGCCTGGGCGGCGAGAGCCGCGACGAAGTCGTCGTACACGCCGGGGGCGACCAGCACCCGGGTGGCGGCGGTGCAGTCCTGGCCGGCGTTGAAGTAGCCCGCCTCGGCGATCGCCGCGGCGGCGGCCTCGATGTCGGCGTCGTCGAAGACCACGACCGGGGCCTTGCCGCCCAGCTCCAGGTGGGTGCGCTTGAGGTCGGCGGCGGCGCTGCCGGCCACCTCCATGCCGGCGCGGACCGAGCCGGTGATCGACACCATCTGCGGCGTACGGTGCTCGACCAGCGCGCGCCCGGTGTCACGGTCGCCGAGGACCACGTTGAAGACACCGGCCGGGAAGAACTCGGCGGCGATCTCGGCCAGCCTGACACTGGTGACCGGGGTGGTGTCGGAGGGCTTGAGGACCACGGCGTTACCCGCGGCGAGCGCCGGGGCGATCTTCCAGACCGCCATCATCAGCGGGTAGTTCCAGGGCGTGACCTGGGCGCAGACGCCGATCGGCTCGCGGCGTACGTAGCTCTCGAAGCCGTTCATGTACTGCCCGGCGGAGCGGCCCTCGAGCAGGCGGGCGGCGCCGGCGAAGAAGCGGATCTGGTCGACGGCGGGCGGGATCTCCTCGCTCGCGGTCAGGCCGAGCGGCTTGCCGGTGTTCTGCGACTCGAGCGCGACCAGCTCGCCGGCCCGCGCCTCGATCGCGTCGGCGAACTTGAGCAGCGCCTTCTGCCGGTCGCTCGGGGTGGTGGTGCGCCACTCGGCGAACGCGGTGGAGGCCGCGGTCATCGCCCGGTCGACGTCCTCGGCGCCGGAGACGGGCGCCGAGGCGAAGACCTCGCCGGACGAGGGGTCGATCAGGTCGGCGTACCGGCCCTCGACGGGGGCGACCGCTTCACCGCCGATGAAGTTGTTGAGAACGGTCTTGGCGGTCATCCGGCCTCCAGCTGTGGTATCAGTGCATGCCGCCCCATCTTTTCCGCTGATTCCGTGGCGAACAAGGGGGCAGATCCATTTTTCCGTGTTAACAGCGTGTGTTCACGTATTACGGCGGCGGATCGCGAGCACCGCCACGTCGTCCTCGGTGCCGGCCCCGTCCATCACCGAGGCGCAGACCGTCTCCGCATTCTCCGCCCGAACCGCGGCCAGCAGGCGGTCGACGCCGGTATCGATCACCTCATCGCGGCGCTCGACCAGGCCGTCGGTGTAGCAGAGCAGCAGCGCGCCGTGCGGGAGGGGGAGCGCGGCGCTCCGCCGGGGCGCGTGCTGGCGGCTGATCCCGAGCGGCGGGTCGACCGGGACGTCCGCCAGCCGGCACCGGTCGCCGGGCGTCGCGATCGCCGGCCGCAGGTGGCCGGCCGAGGAGAGCACGATGCGGGTCCGGTCCGGGCTGACCATCCCGTACAGGGCGGTGGTCAGGCTGCCCGCCTCGAAGTGGTGCACCTTGCGGTCGAGCAGGGTGAGCGCGTCCGCCGGGTCGTCGCAGACCAGCGCGTACGCCCGCAGCGCGCTCCGGACCCGGCCCATCACCACCGCCGAGGCGAGCCCGTGGCCGGAGACGTCGCCGATCACCACGCCGAGCCAGCCGGTGGGGAGGCGGAAGACGTCGTACCAGTCGCCGCCGACGCCGAACGCGTGACCGGGGGCGTACCGGGCGGCCAGCTCGACACCGGGCACCTCGGGCAGCCGGGCCGGGAGCAGGCTGCGCTGCAGGGCGAGCGCGGCGGCCTGGTCCAGTTCGGCGGAGCGCAGCCGCCGGGCCTGGTCGGCGCGGTCCGCGACCTGCTTCAGCCGGTGCACCTCAGTGTCGCCGAGAGCCCGGCCCTCGGCGACGGCGTCCTCGACGAGCCCGAGGAACTCATCGAGGACGTCGTCGAGTGATGTCGCATCAGGATCCTTGATGCGTCGGGGCACGGTGTCAGCCTAGTGTCCGGGACCGGGCGCCGACGGTAACCGCACGCCCCGATTACGCGGGGCGCACCGTGGTGGGCGTCGTCAACCGCCGATCCGCTCCGGCCTCGCGGACCGGGCCGGTGAGGCGTACGGTGCCGGTCAACGGCAGCTCCCCGGCCGAGGTTCCGACGAGTATCCGCAGGTCACCGGGCTCGACGATGCGGCGCATGTCCCGCCCGGTGAACGCGGTCCGGTCGGTGTGCACCCGGAACTCCACCTCGGCGGCGGCGCCCGCGGCGAGCGGCACGCGACTGAAACCGGACAGCTGCTTGACCGGACGGGTGACGGACGCGACCGGGTCGGCGAGGTAGAGCTGCACCACCTCGGCGCCGTCCCGCTCCCCGGTGTTGCGGACCCGCGCGGTCACGGTGAACTCCCCGTCGGTCGGCACCTCGTCGTGGCTGATCCGCAGATCGTCCACGGCGAACGTGGTGTAGGACCGGCCGTACCCGAAAGGGAAGAGGGGTGTGGGGTCCAGATTGCTCACTCCGGTGTGCACGGCGCCGAGTTTCGGCTGCAGGTAGGTGCCGGGCTGCCCACCGGGCGTCCGGGGGATCTGCACCGGCAGCCTGCCCTGCGGCTGGACACGCCCGCTCAGCACCCCGGCGATCGCCCGTGCGGCCGCCTGCCCCGGCATGAACGCCTGCACGAGACCGGCGACCCGGCCGTCCAGGAAGCCGAGCGCGTACGGCCGCCCGGAGACCACCACCACGACGACCGGCTTCCCGGTGGCGATCAGCTCCTCCAGCAGTTCGGCCTGCACGCCCGGCAGCCGCAGGTCGCCGGCGTCGCAGCCCTCGCCGGAGGTGCCGCCGCCGAAGAGCCCGGCCAGGTCGCCGACGAACGCGATCACCAGGTCGCTCTCCCCGGCCGCGGTCACCGCCTCGCCGAAGCCGGACCGGTCGGTCCCGTCCACCGCGCAGCCCGGGGCGTAGGTGATCTCGTTGACCGGGAACTCGGCGCGCAGCGCCTCCACCGCGGTCGGGATGTCCAGCCCGAGCCCCATCGAGGGGTAGCGCGGCAGCACGTGGTTCGGGAACGCGTAGCAGCCGAGGAAGGTGCGCGCGTCGTCCGCGGCGGGCCCGACGACGGCGATCCGGAACCGCTCGGTGACCGGCAGCGCGCTCCCCGGGTCGAGCAGCACGATCGAGCGTTCGGCCAGCTCGATCGCGATGTCCTGGTTCTCCGGCGAGTCGAGCACGGCGAGCGGCGCGCGCTCCACCGACGCCTCCGGCGTCCAGTCCGGGTCCAGCAACCCGAGGTGCGCCTTCTGGGTGAGCACCCTCCGGACCGATCTCTCCACGTACGCCACGTCGAGCTCACCGGAGCGGACACGGTCGACGAGCGCCGATCCGTAGCAGACCGTGTCCGGCAGCTCGACGTCGATCCCGGCGGTGATCGCCAGCATGCCCGCCTCGCCGGGCCGCTCGGCGATCCCGTGGTTCCCGGCGAGGAACGGGACCGCCCAGTAGTCCGAGACGACCGTGCCGGTGAAGCCCCACAGGCCGCGGAGCACCTCGGTGAAGAGCCACGGGTCGGAGCCGGCCGGCACCCCGTCGATCTCCGAGTAGGAGTTCATCACCGAGCCCGCCGAGGCTTCCCGGACGGCGTACTCGAAAGGCGGCAGGATGACATCGATCAGCTCGCGCCGGCCCATCGAGACCGGGCCGTGGTTGCGCGCCCCGCGGGACGCGGAGTAGCCCGCGAAGTGCTTGAGCGTGGCGATCACCCCGCTGCTCTGCAGGCCGGTCACGTACGCCCCGTTGATCAGCGAGACCAGGTACGGGTCCTCTCCCACGCTCTCCTCGACACGTCCCCAGCGGTAGTCGCGGACCACGTCGAGCACCGGCGAGAGCCCCTGGTGGACGCCGAGCGCGGTCATGTCCCGCCCGATCGCGGCGGCCATCCGCTCGATCAGCGCCGGGTCGAAGGTCGCGCCCCAGCCCAGCGCCGAGGGGTAGACGGTGGCGCCGTACGCGGTGAACCCGGTGAGGCACTCCTCGTGGACGATCGCGGGGATGCCGAGCCGGGACGCCATCACGATCCGCTGCTGCCGGACCAGCTCGGCGGCGCCCTCGGCCGGGCTGACCGGGACGCTGCCGTAGATCCGGGTCAGGTGCCCGAGCCCGTGCCGCGCCGCCTCATCGAGGGACACCCGGCCGCCGGCCTCGAAGGCGTCCTGCATCGGCGCGACGTTGTGCTCGGCCTCCGGCGGTGGTCCGTCACCCATGTCGTTGCCGAGCCACCGGCTGCCCAGCTGCGCCACCTTCTCCTCGAGGGTCATCTCGGCGAGCAGTGCCTCCACCCGGTCCGCGATCGGTAGTTCCGGATCGCGCCAGGGCTGGGTCACCTGTTCTGTTGTCATGATGCCTCCGAAAGTTTCGGCGGTCCGCACACCCCGCGATTGACGCCTACTCTCGCGCTCCGGGCACGGTTCCGGCAAGGGCCTTGACACTCATCACTACGAAACCCTACGTTAACGAAACCTCGCGTTAATTTGCGGCGGCCGCTCGTAAGTTCCGGAACCAGGTGACCGCCGTCGCCCCATCGCTTATTCACTCGCCGCGCCTGCCCGCGCGGCTTGCTTCGAGTACGGAGAACAGCGTGAAGCGCAGGAATTTCCTCAGCCTCACCGCGGGTACCGCCGCGGCCGCGGGTCTCGCCGCGTGTGGCAGTTCCGGTCCCAACGACACCTCCGGCGGCGGGGCCACTGGCGACGCCGCGTCCTACTGGTTCCTCAGCGGCCCGCCCGGTGAGCCGATCCGCACCGCCGCGGTCGAGCGGTTCACCAAGGCCAACCCGGACAACCAGATCAAGATCACGGCGATTCAGAACGACGCGTACAAGGACAAGCTGAAGACCGCGCTCGGCGCGGGCACGGCGCCCAGCATGATCTGGGGCTGGGGCGGCGGTGGCCTGAAGAGCTACGTGGACGCCGGCCAGGTCGACGACCTGACCGACTGGTTCGGCCAGAACGCCGCGGTCAAGGACCGGCTCTTCCCGTCCTCGTTCGGCCCGGCCACCATCGACGGCAAGATCTACGCGATGCCGTGCGAGACGGTCCAGCCGATCATCTGCCTCTACAACAAGGACGCCTTCGCGAAGGCCGGCGTCTCGGCACCGCCGCAGACCTGGCAGGAGCTGATGAGCATCCTGCCGAAGTTCAACGACAAGGGCATCGCGCCCTTCTCGCTGGGCGGCCAGTCCCGCTGGACCAACATGATGTGGCTGGAGTTCCTCTTCGACCGGATCGGCGGCCCGGACGTCTTCAACGCGGCGTACAACGGCACCAAGGACGCCTGGAGCGCGCCGGCCTCGATCAAGGGCCTCACCGAGATCCAGAACTTCATCAACGCCAAGGGCTTCATCAAGGGCTTCTCCTCGATCACCGCGGACTCCAACGCCGACCAGGCGCTGCTCTACCGCGGCAAGGCCGCCATGGAGCTGCACGGCTCCTGGTCCTACGGCATCATCAAGGCCGAGGGCGGCAGCTTCATCAAGGACGGCAAGCTCGGCTTCTTCAACTTCCCGGCGTACGACGGCGGCACCGGCGACCCGACCAACACCGTCGGCAACGCGGGCCAGTACCTCTCGATCTACGCGAAGGCCACCGCCGCGCAGAAGGAGACCGCGAAGAAGTTCTTCACCAGCCTGCTCGACGACACCGAGCAGCAGGGCTGGATCGACACCGGCGGCGTCCCGATCGTCCAGGGCTCGAACAGCAAGCTCGCCTCCTCGCCGGACGCCGAGTTCCTCAACTTCATCTACGACGTGGCCTCCAAGGCGGGCAACTTCGCCCAGTCCTGGGACCAGGCGCTCAGCCCGACCGCGGCGGAGACCCTGCTGGACAACATCGCCAAGCTCTTCCAGCTGTCGATCTCCCCGCAGCAGTTCGCCGACAACATGAACCAGGTCATCGGCAAATGACCATCGCTCCGCCCGCCATACCGACTGCTCCGCCCGCTGGTTCCGGTGGGCGGAGCACGTCCGTCTCCTGGATGGCGTGGCCGGCCCTGATCGCGTTCGTCGCGTTCGGGGCCGTCCCGCTCGTCGGGGTGCTGGCGCTCAGCTTCACCTCGTGGAGCGGGGTCACCCCCGAGATCACCTTCGCCGGACTGGACAGCTGGAAGTCCGTGCTCACCGACCCGGACCTGCCGCACGCGGTGTGGGTCACCTTCCTGATCATGGCGCTCTCCTGGCTCGTGCAGACCCCGATCTCGGTGCTGCTCGGCGTCTTCATCGCCGCGCACAAGCGGTACCGTGGCGTGCTCGCGGTGCTCTTCTTCATCCCGCTGCTGCTCAGCCAGGCCGCCATCTCGATCACGTACAAGATGCTGCTGGACCCGAACTTCGGGCTCGGCGCGGGCCTCGGCTTCGAGTTCCTGCAGCAGGACTGGCTCGGCGACGGCACGCTCGCGGTCGGCGTGGTCATCTTCGTGGTCTCCTGGCAGTTCATCCCGTTCCACACGCTGATCTACCAGGGCGGCGTACGCCAGATCCCGGCCTCGCTCTACGAGGCCGCGCAGATCGACGGTGCCGGCCGGGTCAAGCAGTTCTTCAGTATCACGCTGCCGCAGCTCAAGTACACGCTGATCACCTCCTCGACGCTGATGGTGGTCGGCTCGCTGACCTTCTTCGACCTGATCTACGTGCTGACCGCGGGCGGGCCGGGCGACGCGACCCGGGCGCTGGCGGTCGACATGTACCAGCGCGGCTTCAAGGCCAACCTGATGGGCCCGGCCAGCGCGATCGCGGTCATCCTGGTCCTGGTCGGGCTGCTGCTGGCGCTGCTGCTGCGCCGGCTGGGCGGCAAGGACGCGACCGCCAGCCAGCTGGAAGGGGCCTGACATGACGGCCATGATCGACAGCCGTACGTCCGGGCGGATCAGCGAGGTGCCACCCGCGCCCGGCAACCGGCGTGCCCGGCTCCTGCAGTACAACTGGCTCGGCGGCCTGGCCGGCTGGCTCTGGCTGCTGATCGTGGTGGTCCCGATCTACTGGATCGTGATCACCAGCCTGAAGATGCAGGCCGACTACTACGACACCAACCCGCTCGCGCCGCCGGCCTCGCCGACGCTGGAGAACTACCGGTTCGTCCTGGAGAACGACTTCGCCCGGTACTTCATGAACAGCGTGATCGTCACGGTCTGCGCGGTGGCACCGGCCGTGCTCTTCTCGTTCATGGCGGCGTACGCGATCGTCCGGGGCAGCGCCGCGAGCCGGTTCCTGCGCGGCGTGAACGGCCTCTTCCTGATGGGTCTCGCCATCCCGCTCCAGGCGGTGATCATCCCGATCTATCTGATCATCACCCGGATCCAGATGTACGACACCCTCGGCGCGATCATCCTGCCGCAGCTGGCGTTCGCCATTCCGCTCTCGGTGCTGGTGCTCTCCAACTTCATCCGTGACGTACCGAAGGAGCTCTTCGAATCGATGCGGATGGACGGCGCCACCGAGTGGGGCACGCTCTGGCGGCTGGCGTTCCCGCTGACCCGGCCGGCCCTGGTGACGGTCACCATCTACCAGGGACTCCTGGCGTGGAACAACTTCGTGCTGCCGCTGATCCTGACCCAGAGCCCGGAACAGCGCACGCTGCCGCTGGCGCTCTGGAGTTTCCAGGGCCAGTACAGCGTGAACATCCCGGCGGTGCTCGCCTCCGTGGTGCTGACCACGCTGCCGATCCTGACGCTGTACATCATCGGCCGGCGTCAGCTGCTCAGCGGCCTGACCGCCGGCTTCAGCAAGTAGGACCCTCGCTCGATCTCATGCGGCCTGGCCGCTGGCCTCCGCCAGCAGCCGGGTCCGCGTCTCACTCAGGGGCGCGGTGCTCTCCCGGGTCATCAGCTTGGTGACCAGCTCCACCCGGGGCGTCTCGATGGCCTCGCCGCGCGACAACCGCAGGACGGTACGCGCGGCGAGCGCCCCCATCTCGGCGAGCGGCTGGCGGACCGTGGTCAGCGGCGGCGAGGACCAGCACGCGTCCGGCAGGTCGTCGAAACCGATCACGCTCAGGTCGTCCGGCACCCGCAGGCCGCGCCGCCGGGCCGCCTCGTAGACGCCGAACGCCATCTGGTCGCTGGACGCGAAGATCGCGGTGGGCGGGCCGGCCCGGTCGAGTAGCCGTCCACCGGCGAGGAAGCCCGTCTCGTTGCTGAAGTCGCCCTGCTCGATCAGCTCCGGGTCGACCGGCAGCCCGGCGCTCTCCATCGCGGCGCGGAACCCGTCCAGCCGGGCCCGGCTGCAGAGCAGATCGCGCGGTCCCTCGATGAAGCCGATCCGCCGGTGACCGAGGCTGATCAGGTGGTCGGTGGCCGTGCGCCCGCCGGACCAGTTCGTCGCGCCGATCGTCGGCACGTCCGCCGCCGCGCCGCCCGCCGGGTCGATGATCACCACGGGGACGCGCAGCCGGTGCAGCTCGTTGTGCACCGGCTCGGCCACGTCGGAGGTCACGAAGATGACGCCGTCCGAGGCGCGGGCCCGGAGGTTCTGCAGCCACTGGCGGGTCGCGGTGGTCCGCCGGTGCACCTGGGAGACCACGGTGCCGACCCCGGCCGCGTGGGTGACGTCCTCCACGCCGCGGATCAGTTCGAGGGCCCACGGGCTGTCCAGGTCGTTGAAGACCAGGTCGATCAGCCGGGCGCGTCCGGAATGCCGAGAGTTGCGGGGCCGGTAGTCGTGCTCGCGGAGTAGTTGCTCGATCAGCTCGCGGGTCGAGGCGGAGACGTCGGAACGTCCGTTGAGCACTCGCGAAACCGTCGGAACGGACACTCCGGCCGCCTGCGCGATGGCCGCGATCGTGACACGCTGCTTGCCGACAGCCATGGGGGAACTCCTCGTTCCGGGGTGCATCGCCTGCAACTTACGAACCCGGTATCGGAATTCTGCCACGTCTTCCCATGGTCATCCGCATCCTGTGCAGCGGATTTTTATTAACCGGTTAAGCCCAGGCTGCTGTTTCCGCAGCTGGCAGGGCCTGGACCAGCTTCGTAAGTTCCGGAAGCGGTTCGGCCCGGCCGCGGAGAAAATCGGCCGGGCCGTCGGGGCGTTTCCGCCGCTGCCCTGGGAAAACGCTCTCAGGAGAACTGCGGGATGATCTCCTCGGCGAAGCGCAGCATCGGCTCGTGCTCGTAGGCCACCCGCGGCACGTACACGATCAGGTAGTCGGCACCCGCCTCGCGCAGCGCCTCGATCCGTCCCGCCACGTCACCCAGCGGCTGGCCGAGGTCCAGGTGCAGGCTGGTCGACTTGGTGATGGCGTCGTAGTCCCGGCCCAGGTCGTCGCAGTGCTTCCGGAGCACGCCGAGCTTCTGCTCGACGATCTCCGGGTCGCCGTTGCCGATGTTGCAGGCGTCCGCGTACTTCGCGACCAGCTTCAGCGTGACCTTCTCACCACCGCCGCCGAGCCAGAGCGGGGGCTTGCGGCCGCCCGCGCCCTTCGGCTCGTTGATCGGCCCGTCGATCGCGTAGTGCTTCCCGGTGAAGACCGGCCGCTCCTCGGTCCACATCCGGGTGATCACCTCGACGGCCTCGCGGAACTCGGCCATCCGCTGCGGGATCTCGGTCCACTCGTAGCCGTACGCCTTCCACTCGTGCTCGTACCACCCCGCGCCGAGTCCCGCGTAGAGCCGCCCCCGGCTGGCGACGTCCACGGTCGACGCGATCTTCGCGTAGAGCGAGGGCTGCCGGTACCCGTTGCACCCCACCATCTGCCCGATGTTGACCCGCGTCGTGTCCCGGGCCAGCGTCGAGGTCACCGTCCAGCACTCGAACGTCGTGTTGATCGTCGGCTCGGGCACGGTGTGAAAGTGGTCGTACACCCAGACGCTGTCCCACGGCCCGGCGTCCGCCAGTTTCGCCACCGTCGTCATGGCTTCGTACTGCTCCACCGGATCCGCGATCTCCACAAGATCCATCCGCCAGCCCTGCGGCACGAAAACCCCGAATCGCATGCTCATGATCCCAACCTACCGACTCCATCGACCCACTTGGTCCCCTCACCCCGAGGGACTGCCCGGGAAACGGTGTAAACGGCATCGCATCGATCGCGGAGTGCCAGGTCAACGCCTTCCGTGCACCGCCGTCACGGCGATCGGTGGACCGTCCCCACCCCGACGGCCGCCCCACCCCGACGGCCGCCCCGCGCCGCCGGCTGCCCAGCCGTCGGTTGCTGGCTGGTGTTGGGGGGCTTCGGGCATCCTTCAGTGCCAGCCGCCGGTTTCTGGCCGGGACTGAGAGGTGACCCTGCTGGTCACATCTGGACCACCTGGCGGGACGCCGGGTCCCGTGACCGGGTGCCGCCCGCCCGAACACTCGCCGTCCGCGGATCGTCGGCCCCGCCTGCCGCGGTTCGTTCGTGGACCGGCCGGGCGGCACCCCGCGGGCGGTGAGCCGGCGGTCCAGGGCTCCCCGGGCCGGTCGGCTGGCGATTCGGGGTGCCTCGCGGGCCGGTCCGGCTGGCGATCCGGGGTGTCTCAGTCCTGGTCGGCTGGCGATCCGGGGTGTCTCAGGCGCTCCGAGTGACCCGTGAACGCCAGCCGCGCCGGGAAAGCTGGCGCTCACGGGTCACTCCGGCCCGCCGAGGCACCCCTGAGCACCAGCCACCAAGATCATCACCGCAGTTGATCATGAAATGTTGATCAAGTCCGGCCAGCCGGGGCCCACCCCGACCGGGGGAAACCCCCATCCCTAACGGAACAGTGGCACATAACAGTGATCTTGGCCCGGGGCCCTGTGGACAAACCCCGGCTGTGGATAACCCCCGCCCCGGACCATGACCGAGAACGCCCATCCCGCGGCCCTCGCCGGCGACGACGATCCCGCCGGAATCGACCAGCGGGGTCAGAGGTGTGTCGGGCCGTCTCGGGCGCCCCTCAGAACCGGCCAGGAGCGGGGGCAGCAGGCGAGCGTGGGCCGGTGGGGTGGGAGGCGATGGGTGATGGGCGGCGGGTGATGAGGGTGGGTGGTCAGAGGTGGTGGCGGAGGAAGCGGCGGAGGGAGTCGAGGAAATCGGTGGGTGGGGGTGCGGGGATGGCGTGGAGGATCTCGGTGTCGGTGGGTGGGCGGGCCTCGCGCAGAGCGGTGCGCAGGACGGTGGGGTCGACGGCGGTGCCCGCGGTGAGCTGGAGGGTGGCGCGGCCGCGGGTGGCGACGAAGCCGCTGCGGTCGGCGAGGTCGATGGTCGGGGTCAGGGACGAGGTCGTGGTGGAGGCGGCCTCGGTGGTGTCGGCGTCGGAGCAGCGAAGGTTGTGGGCGCAGGGGTAGGTGTAACGGGTCTTGAAGCTGATCCGGAACGTCGCGGGGTCGGCGCCGTCGGGGAGGGTGGTGGGCTCGAAGAGGTCGCCGTCGGGGGAGGCGCCGAAGGAGCGGCCGATCGAGCGGTAGCCGGGGATGGTGACGACGTAGAGGGCGCCGTGCGGGTAGCCGGCCCGGCGCAGTGCCTGGTCGGCCTCGGTGGGGCCGGTGTTGCGGAGCAGGAGGGCGCCGGAGGCGACCACGGCGAGCAGCAGGAGTGCGGCCAGGATCCGGAGCGGCCAGCTGTGCGTCAGCACCGCGGCGACCAGGACGAAGAGGAGGCCGCCGGAGAGCAGGGTGAGGCGGCCGGAGCGGACGATCTCCAGTTCGGCGCTGTCGGCGATCAGCCAGCCCAGGGTCCAGAGGGTGCCGCCGGCGACGGTGACCAGGAAGGCCCAGGTCACCCGGCCGGTGGTGGTGGCGCCGAGCGGGGTGGCGGCGCGGGTGCCGCCGGCGAGCAGTACCAGCAGCAGGATCGTGCCGGCGGCGAGGACGGCGAGGACGGCCGTGGTCAGCAGGGCGTTGCCGGCTACCCGGTAGCCGTGCGCGACGCCCTGGAAGACGAGCGGGAGGAAGGCGCCGAGCAGCAGGACGGCGCCGAGTTGGCGGGTGAGCTGGCCGTTCCGCGACACGGGCGGGTCGGCGACCAGGGGCAGGGCGGGTGTGGCAGAACGATGGTCCGCGGCCATCGGGACAGGGTGGCAGCATCGGCGGCCTCCGTGCAGCCCCGGAAATCGCAGATAGGGGCACTGTGGACCAACGCCGCGGAACCGGTCGTTCACCGCATGTGATCATGAGTGGGGAAGTTTTCCTACGGGTTTTGGGGAGATAATTCCGTCGGATCGTTGACGGAAAAATTACGGGTTGCTTACGGTAGCCGCGTGTCGGCAACGATAGGCGTCCACGCGCTGGTCAGACGGGCTCACGAGGAGCGCGTCCTGGCCATCCTGCGGGAGTGCGGAACCCTGAGCCGGGCCCAGATCGCGGCCCGCTCGGGGCTGTCGCGCACCACGCTCTCCGAGATCACCGGCGATCTGCTCGGGCGCGGGGCGATCGTCAAGGTGACCACCGACGCGCATCAGCGGGCCGGGAGCGGGCGGCCGGCCGAGCTGCTGGCGCTCGATCCGCGGTCCGGGCAGTTCCTCGGGGTGGACCTCGGGCACACCCGGGTGCGCGTGGTGGTCACCGACGCGGCCCACGAGATCATCGCGAGCGGGGTGACCCGGTACTCGCCGCGGACCTCGCTCGCCGTGCGGGTCCGGTCCGGCCTCGCCCTGATCGACCGGATGAGCCGGGAGCAGGGGATAGGGCTCTCCGCGCTGCAGGGCGTCGGGGTCGGGGTGACCGGGCCGTACCCGGCGGGCAGCGCGCGGGCCGACGTGTCGGCGGCCTTCCGGGAACGGTTCACGGCTCCGGTGCTGGTCGACAACAACACCCGGTTCGCGGCGCTGGCCGAGGCCGGGACGACCGACGCGCGGGACGTGCTCTACGTCCGGCTCGCGGACGGCATCGGCGGCGGGCTGGTGGTCGGCGGCCGGCTGGTCGCGGGGGCCGGGGGAGCGGCCGGCGAGTTCGGGCACGTGCTCGCGGAGCCCGGCGGCGCGACGTGCCGCTGCGGCAAGCGGGGCTGTCTGGAGACGGTCGCCTCGGTGGGGCCGGCGCTGGCCGCGGCGGGGGTCGCGGATCTGGACGAGCTGGCCGGGCGGTGTGCCGAGCCGGGGATCGCGGCGGCCATGGAGCGGATCGGCGCCGCGGTGGGCCGGGTGCTCGCCGCGGCGGCGCTGATCCTCGACCCGGAGCTGATCGTGATCGGCGGAAGCCTGCCGCCGGCCGCCCCGGCGATCGTGGACCGGGCCGCGGCGGTGGTGGCGGCGGGGCGGATCCCGGCCGGTCACGACGTCGCGGGGAGCGGCACGCGGCCGCGTGGGCCGGTGGTGCGGGCGGCGCTGCTGGGGGATGACGACGGGGCCCGCGGGGCGGTGGCGGCGCTGTACCGGCAGTCGCCGTTGCTGGCCGGGTACGGGGACTCGGAGGGGAGTGGGGCGTGACGCTTGTCGAGGCGGAGACCGACGTTGCGGTGAGCCGGGGGGAGCTCGGGCGCCGTGCTCCGGGCGTACCCAGGACGGTCTTGAACCTGATCTCGGTCCTGGTGGGGTTGGGGGTCTGGTGGGGGGCGTCGCTGACCGGGATTGATATTCCGGGGCCGGCCGTGGTGCTGAAGCGGGGAATGGAACTCGCGGCGGACGGGACGCTCGGGGCGGATGTGCTGGCGAGCGTGAAACGGGTGCTGAGTGGATTCCTGCTCGGGGTGCTCGCGGCCGTTCCGGTGGGATTCCTGATGGGGTGGTATCCGGCGGTGCGGGCGCTGGTGGAACCGTGGATTCAATTCTTCCGGACCATTCCGCCGCTGGCGCTGATCCCGCTCGCCATCGTATTGATGGGCATCGAGGAGACGCCGAAGATCTTCGTGATCTTCCTGGCCTCGTTCCTCTCCTGCGTGATCGCCACGCTGCAGGGCGTGCTGACCGTGGACCGGACGCTGCTCAACGCGGCGCGGGTGCTCGGCGCGAACGACCGGGTGATCTTCGCGCGGGTGGTGATCCCGGCGTCGTCGCCGTTCATCCTGGTCGGGATGCGGATCGGGCTGGGCTCGTCGTGGGCCACCCTGGTCGCCGCCGAGCTGATCGCCGCCCAGCAGGGGCTGGGCTATCGCATGCAGAGCGCGCAGCTCTACTACGACCTGCCGACGATCTTCGTCGGGCTGATCAGCATCGGTCTGCTGGGTCTGCTGATGGACCGGCTCCTGCTGCTCGCCGAACGCCGGCTGACCGACTGGCAGGAGACCCGATGATCACCGTCGAGAACGTCCGCAAGGTTTTCCCGCTGCCGAAGGGCGAGGAGTTCGTCGCGCTCGGGGACGTGTCGCTGGCGCTGCAGGACAACGAGTTCGTCACCGTCGTCGGGCCCTCGGGCTGTGGGAAGTCCACGCTGCTGAACATCCTGGCCGGGCTCGAGACGCCGACCCGCGGACGGGCGCTGGTCGACGGCGAGCCGGTCACCGGGCCCGGACCGGAGCGCGGCGTGATCTTCCAGCAGTACGCGCTCTTCCCCTGGCTGACCGTACGCAAGAATGTCGAATTCGGACTGCGGAACCGGGGTGTGCCGCGTGCCGAACGGCGGGCGACCGCCGACCACTTCATCGAGCTGGTCGGGCTGGAGCGGTTCGCCGACGCGCTGCCCAAGACCCTCTCCGGCGGCATGAAGCAGCGGGTGGCGATCGCCCGCGCCTACGCCGTCAACCCGTCGATCCTGCTGATGGACGAGCCGTTCGGCGCGGTCGACGCGCTCACCCGGGTCCGCCTGCAGGAGCAGCTGCTCGCCACGTGGAGCCAGGAGAGGCGCACCGTCCTGTTCATCACCCACGACGTCGACGAGGCGGTGTTCCTGGCGAACCGGGTGGTCGTGATGGCCGCCCGCCCGGGACGGATCGCCGAGATCGTCGACGTGGATCTGCCGTACCCCCGTACCGAGGAATCGCGGCTCAGCCCGCGATTCACCGCGCTCCGGAATCGCGTGTGGAGCGCCGTCTATCACCAGGAGTCTGTCGCATGAAGCGCCGTGCATTCTTGTCCGCCGCCCTGCTCGCCGGAGTGGCGGCATGCTCTAGCGAGAGCGAAAAATCATCGGAAAAACTGATATTCGGTTATATCGCCGACTACAACGGCGCGAGTCTGCCGGCCATCGCGGACGACCAGGGGCTCTGGGCCAAGCGCGGGCTGGAGGCCACCCTCAAGGTCTTCACCAACGGACCGCTTCAGATCACCGCGATGAACGCCGGTGACCTGGACTACGGCTACATCGGGCCGGGTGCGGTCTGGTTGCCCGCCTCCGGCAAGGCGAAGATCATCGCGCTGAACTCGCTCGGCAACGCCGACCGGGTGATCGCGCAGGCCGGCATCACCGATCTCACCCAGCTCAGGGGGAAGAAGATCGGCGTACCGGAGGGCACCTCGGGCGACATGATCCTGACGCTGGCGCTGAAGAAGGCCGGGCTGAGCGGCGACGACGTGCAGCGGGTGCCGATGGAGGCGGCCACCATCGTGACCGCGTTCGGCTCGGGCCAGATCGACGCGGCCGGGATCTGGTACCCGCTGCTGAACACGATCAAGGCGAAGAAGCCGGACCTGGTCGAGCTCGCCAAGGACGCCGACTTCGCCGCCGAGGTGTCGTTCCCGACCGCGTTCGTCGGCGGCAACGACGTCGCGGCGGCGAAGACCGCCAAGGTGGTGCAGGTGCTGCGCGAGGCGATGGACTACCGGGCGGCGCACCCGGACGAGACGGCGGCGCTGGTGGCGGCGCTGAACAAGCAGACCGTCGACGCGGTGAAGGCGGACGCGGCGAACAGCGAGATGCTCGACTCCGCGACGCTGGTCAAGTACACGGCCGACGGCACGATCGCCACGTGGCTGACCGGGATGGGGGACTACTTCGTCGGGGCCGGCAAGCTGCCGAGCAACCCGGACCCGTCGACCTACTACTCGGGTGAGGGCTTCGCGCAGTGAACCTCCTCTTCCTGATGACCGATCAGCACCGGGTGGACACGCTCGGGGCGTACGGGAATCCGCACGTGGCCACCCCGAACCTGGACCGGCTGGCCGCCACCGGAACCCGGTTCGACCGCTGGTACACCCCGACCGCGATCTGCACGCCGGCCCGGGCCAGCCTGCTCACCGGGCAGGCGCCGTTCCGGCACAAGGTGCTCGCCAACCGGGAGCGCAACGTCGGGTACCAGGAGGATCTGCCGGACGGCGCGTTCACCTTCGGGGAGGCGCTGCGGGAGCGGGGCTACAACTGCGGGTTGCTCGGGAAGTGGCATGCCAGCAGCGCGAAGACGCCGGCGGACTACGGGTTCGACGGGCCGCACCTGCCGGGGTGGCACAACCCCGTGGAGCACGAGGACTATCTGGCGTACCTCAAGGAGCACGATCTTCCGCCGTACGAGATCCACGACCGGATCCGGGGGACGCTGCCGAACGGCGGGCCGGGGAATCTGCTGGCCGCGCGGTTGAGGCAGCCGGTGGAGGCCACCTTCGAGCACTATCTGGCGACGCGGACGATCGAGCTTCTGCGGCGATACAGCGCGGAGAACCGGCCGTTCTACCTCGCCACCCACTTCTTCGGGCCGCATCTGCCCTACATCGTGCCCGACGAGTACTTCGACATGATCGACCCGGCGGTCGTCGAGTTACCGAAATCGATCGCGGAGACGTTCGAGGGGAAGCCGCCGGTGCAGCGGAACTACTCCGCCCACTGGACCTTCGACAGCATGCCGATCGAGGTCACCCGGAAGCTGATCGCCGTCTACTGGGGTTACGTCTCGATGATCGACGTCGAGATCGGCCGGATCCTGGACGAAATCGATGTATTGGGTATAAGCCAGGAAACATCTGTATTTTTCACCTGCGATCATGGAGAGTTCACCGGCTCGCACCGCCTCCATGACAAGGGCCCGGCGATGTACGAGGACATCTACCGGACCCCGGGCATCGTCCGCATCCCGGGCGCGCCGCCGCAGGTCAGGGACGAGTTCGTCAGCCTCCTCGACTGCACCGCGACGATCCTCGACCTGGCCGGGGTGGACACGGCGCCGGCGGTCGACTCGCGCAGCCTCGTCCCGCTGGTGAAGGGCGAGGACCCGGGCTGGCAGCCGGACATCGTCTGCGAGTTCCACGGGCACCACTTCCCGTACCCGCAGCGGATGCTCCGCGACGACCGTTACAAGCTGGTCGTCAACCCGGAGTCGGTGAACGAGCTCTACGACCTGGAGCGCGACCCCGACGAGCTGCTCAACGTCTACCACCACCCGGAGATGGCGCCGGTCCGGGAGCGGATGACGGCCCGCCTCTACCGCCTGCTGGTGGAGCGGGACGACCGCTTCTACCACTGGATGACGTCGATGTATCCGGTCGGCGCGGTGGACCACGACCCCACCCTGAGCGGCCTCGACGACCAATCCTACCTATCCTAGCGATCATGGATTGTTGTACGCCGTCGAGCGGCGGCGCGGGGGAAGAGGACGGCGCGGCCGCGGGGCAGGCGGGCGCTTCAGGGGGCCCGGCCGGCCGTGGCGGTGCCGGGCGGCCGGAGAGCCCCGGTGCGCACGGGATCGAGCAGGTCCTCGTGCCCGCGCAGAGCTTCGCGATGGGGGACGCGCACGGGGACGGGGCGTACGCCGACGGCGAGCGCCCCGTCCACCAGGTCACCCTCCCCGCCTTCCGGATCGACGCCACCGCGGTGACGGTCGCCGGCTTCCGCGCCTTCGCGGCGGCGACCGGCTACCGCACCGACGCCGAGAAGTACGGCTGGTCCGCCGTCTTCCACCTCGCGCTGACCGATCCCGATCGCGTCGTCGGCCCGATGCGCGGCACCCCGTGGTGGCTCGGTGTCGAGGGCGCCGACTGGGCCCACCCGGGCGGCCCGTCGTCGTCGGCCGGGGACGACCACCCGGTGGTGCACGTGAGCTGGAACGACGCGCTCGCCTACTGCGACTGGGCCGGGCGCCGCCTCCCGTCCGAGGCCGAGTGGGAGTGCGCGGCCCGCGGAGGGCTGGACTCCCGGCGCTACCCGTGGGGCGACGACCTGCCGATCGGCGACTGGGCGTGCAACATCTGGCAGGGCGAGTTCCCGGTGCGCAACACGGTCGAGGACGGCTTCCTCACCACGGCGCCGGTGAGGGCGTTCCCGCCGAACGCGTACGGCCTGCACCAACCGGTCGGGAACGTCTGGGAGTGGGTGGCCGACTGGTTCGCGCCGGACTACTACGCGATCTCGCCGGCCGAGGACCCGCGCGGGCCCGATGACGGTCAGTCGAGGGTGATCCGGGGTGGTTCGTACCTCTGCCACGACTCGTACTGCAACCGGTACCGGAACGCCGCCCGGTCATCGAATACCGCTGATTCGTCGACAGGGAACATGGGCTTCCGTACCGTGGGTTGACGATGGCTGACGGGGGCATGGTCACGATCCTGCTGGGCGCGGTCCGGGCACGGGCCGCCCAGGCGTGCACGCTGCTCGTGCTCGCGATGCTGCCCGCCGCGGTCGCCGCCGGCGCGCCCTGGTACGTGCTCACCGCCACGGTCCGCTCCACCGTGGGCCTCCAGGGGCCGGCCGCCGAGCGGGTGGTGACGGTGCACTGGGCCGCGGAGACCGGGGGCGATCCGGCCGCCGCGCTCTCCGGTTTCGGCGACGCGGTGGACCGCGCCATCCCGATGCCGGGCGCCGGTCCGGTGCTCGGGCTGAGCCGGGCGATGACCGTGATCGATCCGGTCGGCACCGCGGACCGGGTGATGGTCGGCTACCGCGACGGCTTCTGCGACCGGGTCACGCTCACCGGCGGCTGCCCCGCGGACCGGGGCGATGCGGTGATCACCCAGCCGGTCGCCACCCGGCTCGGCGTCGGGCCCGGCGACGACCTGGTCGTGCAGACCAACCTCGAGTCCGGCGAGGTGACCCTGCGGGTGACCGGTATCTACCAGGTCACCGACCCCGCCGACGGCTACTGGGCCGACCCCTTCTACCGGCCGCAGAGCGGGCTCGACCCGATCATGACGGTGCCCGCGTCGTTCACCGAGGGCGTGCTCGCGCAGCCGGTGCTCACCTGGTCCGCCGCGGTGCCGGACGCGCTGCTGCGCGGAGACGGTGGCTACGACCTCGGCGCGCTGGTCGCGTCCGGTTCCGCCCAGGGCCTGGAGATCACCGATCCGACCGGTCCGCTGCGCGCGATCCTCACCGGCGAGCGGGAGCGGCTGACCGTCGGCGTGCTGCTCGCCGCCCTCCCGGTCCTGCTGCTCGGCTGGTATGCGATCGTCCTGGCCGGCCGCTACACCGCCCGCGACCGTCGCCGCGACGCCGCCCTGGTCACGCTCCGCGGCGGTGGCCGGCGCCGGCTGGCCGTGCTCCTCTCCGGTCAGCACGTGCCGCCCCTGCTGCTGGGTGGCCTGCTCGGCGCGGCCGCCGGGATCACCGGCGCGTGGCTCCTGGCCGGCGGACCGCCCGGTCCGGCACTCGGCACCGCCTGTCTCTGGTCCGGTTCGGCCGTCGTCGTGGTCCTGCTCATCGCGTTCCTCACCCTCTTCGCCGCCGATTCCCTGCTTCTCCGTACGCCGGTGGCCGCGTTGCTCCGCTCGGTGCCTCCGGCACGCAGTGGCCGCGCCGTGCTGCTCGCCGACCTCCTGCTGATCACGGTCGCCGCGGCCGCCGCCTATCAATCCCGGTCAGGCGGCACCGACTCCGGGTTCGGCGCGCTGGCCCCCGCCGCGGTCGCGGTCGCCGTCGCGGTGCTGGCCGCCCGGCTGATGATCCGGATCGCCGACCGGGGTGGCGGCGCCGCGCTCCGGTCCGGGCGGCTGCGTCTCGGGCTGATCGCCGTGCGGATGTCCCGGCAGGCCGGCACCGACCGGGTCTTCGCCCTGATCGCGGTCGCGGTGGCGATGCTCGCGACCGCTTCCGGTCTCTTCGCCGCCGACCGGTCCGCGCACCTGGCCCGGGCCGGTGCCGAGCTCGGTGCCGACCGGGTGCTGACCGTCGGCGCGGCGCCCGGCACCACACTGACCTGGACCGCGCTGCAGCACGCGGTGACCGTCGCCGATCCGGGCGGCGGGTACGCGATGGCCGCGGTGGTGGACCGTACCGAGAACCCGCCGCTGCTCGCCGTCGACACCACTCGGCTCACCACGGTCGCCGACTGGTACCCCACGTTCGGGGCCCGCCCCGTCCCGCAGGCCGACTCGGACGCGCCGCTGCTGATCACCGGCTCGGCGCTGACCCTCGAGGTGCGCAACGACCGGGTCCGGGCGGGCACCGTCGACCTGGTGCTCCAGGACGAGGCCACCGGTGCGCCGGTCCGCGTCGCGTTCGGCCCGGTGCGGCCGGGGGACGCCGCGGTCACGCGTACGGTGGAGGGCTGTTCCGGCGGATGCCGGCTGGTCCGGTGGGAGGTGCCCAGCCCGCCCGGGGTGACCGGCGCGGCCGCCGCGGCACCGATCGTCCTGCGCCAGCTCACCCAGACCGGGCCGGACCGGACGCTGCTCACCGCGGCCGACTTCGCCGATCCGGTCCGCTGGCGCACGGTGGCCACCGGGCCGGGACCGCAGCTGGCCGGGGTGGCGGACGGGCTGGCGATCTCCGGCGGCGCGGCGAGCAGCGCCACCAGCGACCGGGTCTACGCCGCCGACGCCACCGTCCCGCTGCCGGTCCTGCTGGCCGGGCCGGCACCGGCGAGCTGGCGTTTCGACGACGCCGTCCTGGACCTCACCGGCGCCGGGCCGATCGCGGTGCGGGTCGCGGGCACCGCCGGGGCGCTGCCGGTGCTCGGCGCCGCCGGGGTGCTGACCGATCTCGACGCGCTGCGCCGGATCGCCGCGGAGGCCGCGCCCTCCGGAACCCCGCAGGTCTGGCTCGCCTCCGGCGCGCCGGAGTCCGTGGTGGACGGTCTGCGCGCCGCCGGGCTGACCGTTCTCGCCGACGAGGACGCGGCCGCCCGGGCGGCCCGGACACCGGGGCGCGGCGCGTCGGCGGCCGGCGCGTTCACGCTCTTCGGCGCGGTGGTCGCGGTGCTGGTCGCGGTGGCGATGGGCGTGGTCGCCGCGACCGTCGACCGGGAGCCCCGGCTGGCGGCGACCCGGGCGCTGCGGGTGCAGGGCCTGTCCCGGCGGACCGCGGCGGCCACCGGCTACGCGGGGCCGCTCGCGCTGGCGGTGACCGGCGCGGTGGCCGGGCTGGCGGCGGCGGTGCTCGCGCGGTGGGCGGCGGGCGCCCCGGCGACGTACTTCGCGGACGGCTGGCGGCTGCTGCCCGCACCCGATCCGCTCGGCCGGCCGGCCCTGCTCGCCGCGGGCGCGGTCGCCCTCCTGCTGCTGGCCGCGTCGTCGGCGATCTCCGGTTCCTCGGCGACCTCCGCCGGCGGGGACCGATGAGCCCGGCGGCGAGCGATGGCCCGGGGCGCGGGATGAACCCGGGCGCCGCACGATGAGTCCGGGGGCCGCGCGATGATCGCTCTCGTCGCCGCCATGGTCTGGGCCCGCCGCGGGCAGGCCGTCGTGCTCGCTCTGCTCACCGTCTTCGCGGTCGCCCCGGCGGTGGCCGCGCCCGCCTACCTCCGCGCCGCCGACCGGGTGATCGCCGCCGGGCAGGTCGCGCAGGCGGACCTCGCCGAGCGGTCGGTCACCGTCCGGCTGACCGAACCCGATCAGCGCGGCGACCACGCCGGCTCGGCCGGCTCGGTCAACCTGCCCAACACCGGCTCCGCGCTGGTCGACCTCCCCGGTTTCCAGTACGTCTACTCCGCCGAGTACCCCACCGTCGGCATCGAGCCGGACGACCGGTACCGCACCCGGCTGGTCTACCGGCAGGACGTCTGCGCCCACCTGGTGATGGTCACCGGGCGCTGCCTCTCCGGCGAGGGCGATCTGGTCCTCGGCGAGCAGGCGGCGCGCCGGCTGCACCTCGCCGCCGGCGACTCGGTCAGCCTGTCGTACGCCTACTTCGCCGCCGCCCCCGACCTGATGGTGTACGTCGCCGACGGCGCGCCGGCGACGTTCCTGGTGGTGGGCACGTACCGGGTGGCCGGCGCGGGCGGCGCCTACTGGGGCGACCACGGGTACTTCGCCCCGGAGGAGAACGCGCCGGGCGAGCCGGCCTTCACCGGGCTCTCCACGATGAACCTGATGGAGCGGGGCGACGTCCAGCTCGCGGTGGACGGCTCGGCCGGTCCGGGCGCGATGGACGTGGACCGGCTACCCGCCCTGCGCGCGGCGCTCGCCCGGCTGCAGGGCACCGTCGCCGACCTCGGCGCGCAGCTCGGCACCGGCGGGGTCAGCGCCAGCGGGCTGAACCTCGGCACCTCGATGCCCGCGCTGATGGAGCGGATCGACAGCGGCCGGGCGGCGGCCCGCCGGATCGTCCCGGTCCCGGCCGTGGCGCTGATCCTGCTCGCCTGCCTCGCCGTCCTGATCGCCGCCGGGGCCGGTGCCGCGCAGCGCCGCCCGGAGAGCGCGGTGATCGCGCTGCGCGGCTCCCGCTGGATCCACCGCTGGTGGCTGGCGACCGGGGAGAGCCTGATCGCGGTCCTGGCCGGCACCCTGCTCGGCGTGCCGGCCGGGCAGTGGCTGGTCGACGCGGTGGTGGCGCTCCGCTTCCCCGGGGTCGGCGCCGACCCGCACGCCTCCTCGCTGCGGTACGCCCCACCGGCCGCCCTCGCCGTGATGCTCACCGTGCTGATCGCGCAGAGCCGCCCGCTGACCCGCCCGGTGACCGAGCTGCTCCGCCGGGCCACCCGCCCCGCCGGACGGGCCGGGATCGCCGCCGAGATGCTGATCGCGGCGCTCGCCGTGGCCGCCGTCGTGCAGCTGCGCACCTCGTCGGCGGAGGGCGCCGGGGCGGCCGCACCGGGACTGGTCATCCTGGCCCTCGCGCTGATCACCGCCCGCGCCGTCCGCCCGCTGACCGCCTGGTACGCCCACCGCGCCCTGGACCGCGGCCGGCCGGCTACCGGACTGACCGGTCTGCGGCTGGCCCGCCGTCCCGGCACCGCCCGGCTGTTCGCCCTGCTCGTGGCCGCGGTGGCGGTCAGCGGGTACGCGGTCGCGGCCACCGCCGTGGCGAGCCGGGGCCGGGCGGTCGAGGCGGGTCTGGGCACCGGCGCGGACCGGGTGCTGACGGTCGGGCCGATCGGGCGGAGCCGGCTGATCGCGGCGGTGCACGCGGTCGACCCGGACGGGGCGTACGCGATGGCCGCCGTACGGATAACCGGGTCTCCGGGCGAGGCACCGGTGCTCGCGGTGGAGAGCGAGCGCCTCGCCGCGGCGGCGAACTGGCCGGACGGCGGGCCGGACGCCGCGACGGTGGCGGCCGCACTGCGCCCGGCGGCGGCCGCACCCCCGATCATGACCGGCACCGAGGTGGTGCTGGACCTGACCGCCGCCGAGTTCCGCCCCGGCAAGGGCGTCACCATGCAGATCGTGCTGAGCCCGGTCCGCGGCGGCGAGGACGTCGTGGCCCCGATGGGCGTGCTCCAGCAGCGCCGGCACACGTACCGGTACCCGGTGCCGCAGTGCGCCGCGGGCTGCCGGATCAACGCGTTCCGGATCGCCGGCGGCAACGCGGTCCTCGACGTCACCGGCGTGGTCACCGTCCACGGCCTGGCCGGGGTGCCCGCCCTGGGCGAGGCCGGCGCCTGGCGCGCCTCGGCCGGGCGGCTCGCCGCGGCCACCGACGGGCTGCGGATCGAGGTCGGCGGGCTGGACGGGCTGCCCGAGGGGATGGTGGTCCAGCCGGTGGACACGCCGTACCCGGTGCCGATCGCGGCGGCCGGCGCGCCGCCCACGGCCGCGACCGGCGGCTGGACCGGCGCGGTCACCGGCCTGGACTACCGGGACGTCCCGGTCACCGTGGCGGCCCGGATCCCGGCCGTGCCGCAGCTGGGCACGCCCGCCCGGCTGATCGACCTGGAGTACGCCGACCGTCTCTCCACCGACGGCACCCCGGCCACCACCGGCCAGATCTGGCTCGGTGAGGGCGCGCCGGCGGACGTGCTGGAGCGGGTCGCCGCGCAGGGCGTGGTGGTGACCGGTGATCTCCGCGCCGGCCAGGCCGCCCGCCGCCTGGCCCGGCAGGGCCCGGCCGTCGCCCTCGGGTACGCGGCCCTGGTCGCGGTGCTGGTGGTGCTGCTCGCCGCCGGGGTGCTGGTGCTGACCGCGGTGGCCGGGCGCGCCGGTCTCATCGAGGACCTGACGGCGCTCCGGGCCCAGGGGCTGTCCCGGGCCGCGGCGCGGCGGGTGGCGCTCTGGTCGTACCCGCTGCTGGTGGCCGGTGCGATCCCGGCCGGGCTGGCGATCGGCCTGGGCGCGTGGGCACTGACCGGGTCCGCGCTGCCGCTCGCCGGGCTGGACCCGGCACCGCTGCCACGCCCGCAGTGGCCCGGTGTGCCGCCGATGGCGCTGACCGTCCTCGCCCTGCTGATCGTGCTCGGGTGCACCGCGATGCTGGCCGGTTCCCCGGTTTCCGGCGGGCCGAACAGGAAGCGGTGAAGACAGGCCGCCCTAGATTGGCGGGGTGACCGATCCTGAAAAACGACCGCAGCTGCTGACGTCGTTCGCCGGGCACTGGGACGGGGACGGCACCGGCGTCACCGTGATCGTGCCGCCGCCGGGGACCGTCGCGTCCGGGGAGGTGCGGGGTGGCGCGCCCGCTACCCGGGAGTTCCCGTTGCTCGACCCGACCCGGCTGGTGGACCGGGTGGACGCGGTGGTGCTCTCCGGGGGCTCGGCGTTCGGGCTCGCCGCCGCCGACGGGGTGGCCGGGCTGCTGCGCGAGCGGGGCCGCGGGTTCGCCACGCCGTTCGGGCCGGTGCCGATCGTGGTCGGCATGTCGATCTTCGATGCCTCGGTGGCGTCGCGCCCGCCGGATGCCGGCTCCGGTCGCGCGGCCGCTCTCGCCGCCCTCTCCGGAGCACCCCTCCGCTCCGGTACGCACGGCGCGGGCACCGGCGCGGTGACGGGGAAGTGGCGGTCCCGGCTCGACCCGGGTGGTGCCGGTGTCGCCGAGGGGCGGTCGGGGTCCGCGCGGGTGGCGGCGATCGCGGTGGTCAACGCGTGGGGCGACGTGCTCGGCGCGGACGGGCGGCCGCTCTTCGCCCCGGGCGCACCGGAGTCACCCGGCCCGCCGGCGCCACCGATGTTCGGCGCGGGCTCCTCCGGGGTGGGCTCTTCGGGCGCGGGCTCCTCCGGGGCGGGCTCTTCGGGCGCGGGCTCCTCCGGGGTGCCGCCGGGGTCCGCGATGGGGAACACCACGATCGCCGTCGTGGTCACCGACGCGAAGCTCGGGAAGACCGACTGCTTCCTGCTCGCGCAGAGCGGGCACACCGGGTTCGCCCGGGCGCTGCACCCCGCCCATTCGCGGTACGACGGGGACGCCGTGGTCGCGCTCGCCAGCGGGGAGGTCACCTCGGGGTACGACCTGGACCACCTCCGCGCCGTGGCCTCGGACGTCATGGCCGCGGCGATCCGCGCGGCGGTCACCGGGTGAGGCGGCCTCTCCCACGTGCGACGAAGGGTGTGGGCGGGAGACGTGCGCGGTATCGGCGGGGCGGGGAAAGCTCCGGTGGGGCGGGCGTCGGGCGTACCCGGAAAAGGTTCTGGAATCCAATGGTGTTATCTCTGTGTGATGTTGGTTGACTTCGCGGCCTCGGTCGCGGCCACGCCCGCCGAGGCAGAAGCGGCGGCCGTCTCGGCGGAGCAGGTGGGGTACGACGGTTTCAGCGCCGCCGAGACCCGGCACGACGTCTTCACCACGCTGGCCCTGGTGGCGCGGGCGACCACGCACATCTCGCTGCAGTCGGGGATCGCGGTGGCGTTCGCGCGGAACCCGATGACCGTGGCGATCCTCGGCAACGATCTCCGGCTGATCTCCGAGGGGCGGTTCCGGCTCGGGCTGGGCTCGCAGGTGAAGCCGCACATCGAGCGACGGTTCGCGATGCCGTGGAGCCGGCCGGCGGCGCGGATGGAGGAGTTCGTCGGGGCGCTGCGGGCGATCTGGCACAGCTGGGCGACCGGCGAGCGGCTGATGTTCCGCGGCGAGTTCTACCGGCACACGCTGATGACGGAGTTCTTCACGCCGGGCCCGAACCCGTTCGGGAACCCGCCGGTGGAGCTCGCCGCGGTCGGGGAACGGATGCTCGCGGTGGCCGGGCGCAGCACCGACGGGCTACTGGTGCACCCGTTGACCAGCGCGGCGTACCTGAACGAGAGGATCCTGCCGGTGACCCGGGAGGCGCGTGGCGGGAAGCTGGACGGCTTCAGCGTGGCGATGAGCCCGATGGTGGTGATGGGCCCGGACGAGGAGCGCCGGTCCCGGGCGGAGCGGGCGGTGCGCCGGCAGATCGCGTTCTACGCCTCGACGCCCGCGTACCGCCCGGTGCTGGACCTGCACGGCTGGGGCGGGCTCGCCGACCGGCTCAACGCGTTCTCCCGCCGCCAGGAGTGGGACGCGATGGCCGCCGCGATCCCGGACGACGTGCTGGACGCGTTCGCGGTCGCCGGCGACCCGGTCACCGTCGCGGCGGCGCTGCGCGACCGGTTCGACGGGAAGGTCGACCGGATCTCGCTGTACACCCCCTACGACGCCGACCGGTACCAGCTCGCGGCGGTCCGCTCTAGTCTTCGACGGTGATGCCGTCGACCCGGTCGGGGTAGAACGCGACGTGACCCTTGATCGCGGCGACCGCGTCGTAGGGGTCCTGGTACTCCCAGATCGCGTCGGCCGCGCCGGGCAGCGAGTAGTAGGTCGCCTCACCCTTGAACGGGCAGTACGTAGTGGTGGACGATCGTTCCAGCAGGGACTGGTCGACGTCGGTGAGCGGGACGTACTGCGCGACGGGGTAGGTCGACTCCTGGAGGCTGAGCGCCGCCCGGGTGTCCGCGACGACCTTCCCGCCGGCGGTGACGACGACGCGTCTCCCGGTCGGCGTGACGGTGATCGGGTGATCCGGGCCGGGGTACTTGCGGGGCCTGTCGGTCATACTCGCGAGCGTACTTCGCGTTCCGGCCGCGTTCCGGTCCGCGCGCCGGTCGCGTCGCCTGCTCCGGTCCGCGCGCTGGTCGCGGCGTGTGCTCCGGTTCGCGCGCTGGTCGCGGCGTGTGCTCCGGTTCGCGCGCCGGTCGCGCTGCGTGCTCCGGTTCGCGTGCCGGTGATTCTCCAGGGTCGCGCCGGTGTCCGGTCGCGTTAGTGTTCGATCATGACGAGCCCCGCGATCGACGCCGTGAACGCCCTCGGGATCGAGCACGAGGTGGTCCGGTACGGCCCGGTGAGCAGCGTGGCCGAGGCCGCCGAGGCGCAGGGCGTCGAGATCCGCGACCTGGTCAAGAGCCTGGTGGTACGCCGGGGCGACGGCGACTACCTCTTCGTGCTGGTGCCCGGCGACCGGTCGATCTCCTGGCCGAAGCTGCGGGCGCTGCTCGGGGTGAACCGGCTGTCCATGCCGGACGCCGCCACGGCCAAGGGGGCGACCGGCTACGAGCGGGGGACGATCACGCCGTTCGGTTCGGCGAAGCCGTGGCCGGTGATCGCCGACGAGCGTACCCGGGGCCGCACGATCAGCCTGGGCTCGGGCGAACGCGGCGCGGCCCTGCGGGTCGGCGCGGACGCCGCGGTCGGCGCCCTGTCCGGCCGGTTCGCCGACGTGACCGAGTAGCCCACCGTCCCGGCTGGTGTCCAGGGGTGACCCTGCTGGTCACATCTGGACCCCCTGGGCGGGACGCCGGATCCCGTGACCGGGTGCCCGCCCGAACACTCGCCGCCCGCGGATCGCCGGCCCCGCCAGCCAGGATTCGTTCGTGGACCGTCCGGGCGGCGCCCCGTGGGTGGCGGGCTGGCGATCCGGGGTGTCTCGGGCCGGTCCGGCTGGCGATCCGGGGTGTCTCCGGCGCCCGAGAGACCCCGGAACACCAGCCACCCCGGGAAAGCTGGCACTCACGGGTCACTCCAGCCCGCCGACACACCCCTGACCACCAGCCACCAAGATCATCCCCGCAGTTGATCATGAAAAGTCGATCAAGTCCGGCCGGTCGGGGCCCACCCCGACCGGGGGAAACCCCCATCCCTAACGGAACAGTGGCACATAGCAGCGATCTTGGCCCGGGGGCCTGTGGACAAACCCCAGCGGTGGATAACCCCCAACCCAGACGACGACCGAGAACGCCTACCCCCGAATCCCGCCGGAATCGACCAGCGGGGTCAGGGGTGCCTCAAGCGGAGCGAGGCACCCCTGAGTGCCAGCCAAAACCGCACGCCGCGGCAGGCCCTCGACCAGCCGGTGCGGCCGCGGCACACGGCGGCGGCCCGCATGTCGAGTTCGGTCCCGTGTGTCGAGTTCGGTCCCGTGTGTGGGGGAGGGGTGGTCAGGACTTGAGGGCGACCGCGACCGCGTCGGTGAGGGGGGTGGTCGGGTGGCCGATCAGGCGGGACAGGTCGCCGCTGTCGGTGGTCAGGGCGCCGTCGCGGACGTGGACGTCGGTGTCGGCGAGGATCTCGGCGAAGCCCTGGGGTACGCCGGCGCCGGTGAGGATCTCCACCATCGTGGCGGGGGGTACGTCGTTGTAGGCGACCGCGTCGCCGGTCTGCCGGGCCACCTCGGCGGCCAGCTCGGTCAGGGTGAACGGCTGGTCGCCGCCGAGCTCGTAGACGCCCGCCTCGCCGCTGATCAGGACGACCGCGGCGGCCTCGGCGTAGTCGGCGCGGGTGGCGGCGGCGATCCGGCCCTCGCCCGCGGTGCCCAGGAAGCCGCCGGTCGCCTTCACCGTGGGCAGCTGGTCGGTGTAGTTCTCGGTGTACCAGCCGTTGCGCAGGAACGCGTACGGCAGACCGGACGCGGCCAGGATCTCCTCGGTGGCCCGGTGCTCGGCGGCCAGGGCCAGCGGTGTGCTGTCCGCGCGCAGGATGCTGGTGTAGCCGATGAAGCCCACCCCGGCGGCCTTCGCGGCGTCGATCGCGGCGGTGTGCTGGGCGACCCGGGTGCCGACCGCGTTGCTGGAGACCAGCAGCAGCCGGTCCACCCCGGCGAACGCGCCGGCCAGCGTCTCCGGGCGCTCGTAGTCGGCCTCGCGGACCTGGACGCCCTTGGCGGCGAGCCCGCCGGCCTTCTCCGGGCTGCGGACCGCGGCGACGATCGAGCCGGGCTCGGCGCCGCGGGCGATGAGGGCCTCGACGACGAGGCGGCCGAGGTGTCCGGTGGCTCCGGTGACGGCGATGGTGGTCATGTTCTGCTCCCTCAAGCGGTGGATACCGAAAAGCATGCACTAACTTTTCGAAAGTGCCAACCCGAAGGAGAGTGCGATCACAACGGGAAGCACGGCGGAAACGGGTAAGCTGCGTGTCATGAGCGATCCGAGCGATGAGCTGGTCGCCAGCGTCTTCGCCCGGGAGTGCCCCTCCCGGCACGTGCTGGCCGACGTCACCGGCAAGTGGGGTGGTCTCGCCCTGGCCGCGCTGCACGAGGGCAGCTACCGCTTCAACGCGTTGCGCCGCCGGGTCGACGGTGTCAGTGAGAAGATGCTGGCCCAGACCCTGCAGTCCCTGGAGCGCGACGGCCTGGTGGTCCGCGAGGTGCAGGCCACCATCCCGCCCCGGGTGGAATACAGTCTGACCCCGCTCGGCGAGCAGGTCGCGGTCAAGATGAAGGAGCTGATCGACCTCGTGGAGGGGGAGATCACGCACATCCGGGCGGCGCAGGACACCTATGACACCGAGAGGGCCGGGTAGGAAAAAGGGATGACGAGCGAAGCGATCCAGCCCGATGTCCTCCCCTCCGGCACCGGGTGCGCCGAGTGCCTGGCCGCCGGCGGCTGGTGGGTGCACCTGCGGCGCTGCGCCCGGTGCGGGCACGTGGGCTGCTGCGACACCTCCCCGTCCCAGCACGCGACCGGGCACTTCCGGGAGACCGGCCACCCGGTGATCCGCTCGTTCGAGCCGGGCGAGGACTGGTTCTGGGACTTCACCACCGAGCAGGCGTTCGCCGGGCCGGAGCTGGCACCGCCGGTCAGCCGTCCGGAGGGTCAGCCGGTTCCGGGTCCCGCCGGTGCCGTCCCGGCCGATTGGCGCAGTAAACTCAACAATTAAGAAAAGTCGGGCATATAGCTGGAAACTTCTTCTTTCCTCAGGTGAGCCACGTCACGGTCGATCGGGCGTACGTCGGCAAAGATGGAGGGAAGATGCTCGGCCTTAAGAACATCGGGACGGCCCACCGGCTGGGCGCCATCGTCGCGGCGGGGGCGATAGCGCTCGGCGCGATGGCCACGATCACGCTCATCTCCCAGGACGACCTGGCCGATCAGGCCGAGCAGCTGCGCAGCCTGGAGGCGGGCCTGGCGGCGCTCAACCATCTGAACAACCGGCAGAGCGAGCTGAAGGTCGACGCTTACCGTGCGGCACTCGGCGACGACGTCTCGGGCGACGTGACGGATGACGTGGCCTCCTCGGTCGAGGCCGCGGACCTGGTGATGTCCGCCGGGCTGCCCTCCTCGATCACCACGGAGTTCGAGGGTTATCGCGGCGACTTCGACGACTTCAACACGTTCATCACGGAGTTCGTCACCGCCGGTGTGAAGAATCCCGCCTCGGTGAAGAGCCGGACCGGCGAGATCTCCGAGATGAACAGCAAGACGGACGACGAGCTCGACGCGCTCACCGAGAGCGTGGAGAACCTGATCACCGCGCAGAAGGCCGACATGGCCAGCACGGTCACCTCGACCCGGTGGCTCGCCATCGGCGTCGCGGTGGCCGGCCTCGTCCTGCTGATCGGCATGGCGATCCCGCTGGTCCGCTCGATCCTCGGGCCGATCAAGAAGCTCGGCACCGTCGTCGACGCGCTGGCCCGCGGCGACCTCACCGAGCGCAGCGGCATCACCTCCCGCGACGAGCTGGGCCTGATGGCCGCCGGCCTGGACCGGTCGCTGGACAAGATGCGCGACTCGATGAACACCATCGCCAAGGACTCCGACAAGCTGGCCGCCGCGGCGACCGAGTTGGCCGCGGTCTCCGGCGAGATCGCCAACGCGGTCGACAACACGGACCGGCAGAGCAGCTCGGCGTCGACCGAGGCGGACGAGATCTCGCGCAACGTGCAGAGCGTCGCGGCCGGCTCCGAGGAGATGGGCCTCTCGATCCGGGAGATCTCCCGCAACGCCGCCGACGCCGCCCAGGTGGCCTCGATCGCGGTCTCCGAGGCGGCCCGGGCCACCGAGACGATCCGTCAGCTCGGCGAGTCCTCGGCCGAGATCGGCAACGTGATCAAACTGATCACCAGCATCGCCGAGCAGACCAACCTGCTGGCGCTGAACGCCACCATCGAGGCCGCGCGCGCCGGCGAGGCGGGCAAGGGCTTCGCGGTGGTCGCCTCCGAGGTCAAGGACCTCGCCCAGGAGACCGCGAAGGCGACCGAGGACATCGGCACCCGGGTCAACGCGATCCAGAACGACACCGGTGGCGCGGTCGAGGTGATCAACCGGATCTCCGAGGTCATCGCGCAGATCAACGACTTCCAGACCACGATCGCGTCGGCCGTCGAGGAGCAGACCGCGACCACCGGCGAGATGAGCCGGAGCATCGCCGAGGTGGCCGCCGGTTCCAGCCGGATCGCCGCGAACATCAGCGACGTCTCGAACGCCAGCGCGGCCACGGTCGGCGGCGTCACCCAGACCCGCGAGGCGAGCGAGGAGGTCTCCCGCACCGCCGAGGAGCTCCGGGTCCTGGTGAGCAACTTCAAATTCTGACCGCTTCCGTACGGCGAAAGCCGGGCCGGCCACTCAAGAGGTGGCCGGCCCGCAGTCTTTGCCGGAGTTCCCGGGCATTGCGGAGGGCCTGGAGGCCCGCGGGCCGAAGGAAACGCCCGTCGCTGCCGATGGGAGACGATATGGGCTCGTCGCGATGGTCGGCGGCGACGAGTTCCTGGTGCTGCTGCCGGAGTGCGACGAGCCGGGTGCCGAGGTGATCGCGGACCGGATCCGTGCCGCGCTGAGCCTACCGTCCCGGAGCGAGAGCCGGAGCCGGCCGGCGCCGCCTGAGCAGCCGCCCCAGCCGTCCGGTCCGGCAACCGGTCGGCTGGGGCGGCCCCGTTCTCTCAGACCCAGCCCGCCAGGACGCCGGTCACCGTCACCGGGGCGCTCGCGGTGGGTGTGCTGGCGGGGGTACGCGAGAAGCGCGGCGCCGGTGCGGGCTGCACCACCCCGTCCACCTCGACGAACGCCCCGCGCTCCCGGTTGTGCGGGTGCCCGGGTGCCTCCGTGGGGGAGAGCACCGGGCTCACGCAGGCGTCCAGCCCGTCGAAGACCGCGGTCCACGCGTCCCGGGTCCGGCTCGCGAACCGGGCGGTGAACGCCGCCCGCAGCTCCGGCCAGCGCTTCCGCTCGAACTGTCCCGGCAGGTCGTCGCCGTCCAGTTCGAGCCCCTTGACCAGCGCCGCGTAGAACTGCGGTTCCAGCGCGCCGACCGCCATGAACCCGCCGTCCGAGGTCGCGTACGTGTCGTAGAACGGCGCCCCGCCGTCGAGCAGGTTCTCGCCCCGCCCGCCCCGCCACGCGCCGGCCCCGATCATCCCGTGCAGGAACGTGGTGAGCAGCGCCGACCCGTCCACCATCGCCGCGTCGACGACCTGCCCGAGCCCGGAGCGTTCCCGTTCCAGCAGGGCGCCGAGCACCCCGACGGCGAGCAGCATGCCGCCACCGGCGAAGTCGGCGAGCAGGTTGACCGGGGCGTGCGGGCGCTCCCCGGCCCGGCCCAGCGGCTCCAGGGCCCCGGCGACCGCCAGGTAGTCGATGTCGTGCCCGGCCGCCGGGGCCAGCGGGCCGTCCTGTCCCCATCCGGTCATCCGGGCGTACACCAGACGGCTGTTGATCGTGGAAGTGACGGCCGGGCCGAAGCCGAGACGCTCGGCGACGCCGGGGCGGAAGCCCTCGACGAGCACGTCCGCCCGCTCGATCAGCCGCAACAGATCGGCGATGCCCGCCTCGGACTTGAGGTCGAGCGTGATGATCCGCCGCCCGCGCTGGAGGGGACCGTTCGGCGGCACGAGCGGGCCCGAGCCGCCGGGACGCTCGACGAGGACCACGTCGGCGCCGAGGTCGGCGAGGACCATGCAGCCGAACGGGCCGGGCGCCAACCCGGCCAGCTCGACCACCCGGACCCCGGTGAGCGGGCCGGTCATGCGAGGTGGAACCGGTCGCCGTAGCGGGCGGCGAGCTCGGCGGCGCGGCCCTTGAAGTCCGGGTGCTGGTCGACGTAGCGCAGGACGCCGCCGGTCCAGGCCGGGAAGCCGATGCCGAGGATCGAGCCGATGTTGCCGTCCGCGTCGGTGCGCAGCACGCCCTCGGAGCGGCAGCGCAGCGCGTCCAGGGCCTCGCTGAAGAGTAGGCGTTCCTGCAGGTCCTCGAAGGGAACCGCGCGGCCCTCGTCGGTGGCGAGCGCGGCGAGCCCCTCCCAGAGCCGTCCCCGCCGTCCGTTCTCGTACGTGTAGAAGCCCTTCCCGGAGGAGCGCCCGGCCCGCTCGTGCCGATCCAGCATCTCCTCGACCAGCGCGTGCGCCTTCTCGTGCCCGACCGCCACGCCCGCCGACGCGTACGCGAGACCGATCTTGCGCATCAGCGTCAGGGTGACCTCGTCGGCGAGGGCGAGCGGCCCGGTCGGGTAGCCGGCCTGCAGCGCCGCCTGCTCCACCGACGCGGCCGGCACGCCCTCGGCGACCATCCCGATCGCCTCGTTGATGAACTGCCCGATCACCCGGCTGGTGAAGAAGCCCCGCCCGTCGTTGACCACGATCGGCGTCTTGGCGATCCGCCGGCCCAGGTCGAACGCGCGGGCGATCGCCGCGTCCGAGGTCTGCCGCCCGACCACGATCTCCAGCAGCGGCATCTTCCCGACCGGCGAGAAGAAGTGCATGCCGATGAAGTCGGCGGGCCGGTCCACGCCCTCGGCGAGCCCGGTGATCGGCAGCGTCGAGGTGTTCGAGGCGAGCAGCGCGCCGGGCGCGAGCACCGGGGCCACCTCGGCGAAGACCTTCGCCTTGAGCGCCGGGTCCTCGAAGACCGCCTCGATGACCACGTCGGCGCCGCGCAGGTCCTCGACGTCGGCGGTGGTGGTGATCCGGGCCAGCACGGCCGGGTCGCCCTCGGCCACCGCCCGCGCCGCGGCCTCGGGGGAGACGTCCTTGACCACGACCTCGAGGCCCGCGCGGGCGCAGGCGTACGCGATCCCGGCGCCCATCATCCCGGCGCCGAGCACCGCGACCTTGGTGGCGGCGGGGACCTCCACGCCGGGCCGGGCCGCGCCGCCGTTGACCGCGCGCATGTCGAAGAAGAACGCGCCGATCATGTTCTTCGCGATCCGCCCGGTGAGCAGCGTGATCAGCCGCCGGGTCTCGATGGTGAACGCGGTCTCCAGGTCGACCTGGGCGCCCTCGACCGCGGTGGCCAGGATCGCCTCGGGCGCCGGCATCCGGTTCCCCTTGAGCTGCTTGCGCAGGGTGGCCGGGAAGGCGGGCAGTTGCACGGCGAGCTTCGGGGTGGCCGGGGTGCCGCCGGGCATCCGGTAGCCGGGCCGGTCCCAGGGCTGGGCCGCGTCGTGGTTCTCCGCGATCCACTGCCGGGCCCGGGTGATCAGCTCGTCCGGGGTGGCCACGACCTGGTCGACCAGCCCGGCGTCCTTCGCGGCCTGCGGCTTGAGGCGCTTCCCGGTGAGCAGCCAGGTCGTCAGGGCCGGGGCCAGGCCGAGCATCCGGACGGTCCGGGTGACGCCGCCGGCGCCGGGCAGCAGGCCGAGGGTGACCTCGGGGAAGCCGAGCCGGGTGCCGGGGGCGTCGAGGGCGATCCGGTGGTGGCAGGCGAGCGCGATCTCCAGGCCGCCGCCGAGCGCGGCGCCGTTGATCGCGGCGACCACCGGGCGGCCGTACGTCTCGAGGCGCCGCAGGTCCCGCTTGATCGTGCCGAGCAGGCCGAAGAGCGCGGCGGCGTCCTCCGGGGTGGCCCGGCTCATGGTCGGCAGGTCGCCGCCGGCGAAGAAGGTGCTCTTGGCGCTCGCCACGATCACCCCGGCGACGTCGTCCCGCTCCGCTTCGAGGCGGTCCAGGGTCGCGCTCATCGCGTCGACGTAGCGCTGATTCATCGTGTTCGCCGATTGGTCGGGGTCATCCATCGTCAGGACGACGATGCCGTCGGCTCCCCGGTCGTAAGTGATCACTGGAACTCCTGAACGCGCTCGATGACCGTGGCGACGCCCATGCCGCCGCCGATGCAGAGGGTGACCACGGCCCGGTGCAGGTCGCGGCGTTCCAGCTCGTCCAGCACGGTGCCGACGAGCATCGCGCCGGTCGCGCCGAGCGGGTGGCCGAGCGCGATCGCCCCGCCGTTGACGTTCACCGTCTCCGGGTCGAGGTCCAGGTCGCGGATGTACTTGAGGACGACCGCCGCGAACGCCTCGTTGATCTCCCAGAGGTCGATGTCGCTCTTCCGCAGGCCCGCCGCGTCCAGCGCCTTCAGCGTCGCCGGGGTCGGACCGGTCAGCATCAGGGTCGGATCGGCGCCGCTCACCGCCGCGCCCACGATCCGGCCGCGCGGGGTCAGGCCCAGATCCCGGCCGACGGACGCGGAGCCGATCGCGACCAGGGCCGCGCCGTCCACGATCCCGGACGAGTTGCCCGCGTGGTGGACGTGCTCGATCGCCTCCAGCCAGTGGTATTTCTGCAGCGCCACCGCGTCGAAACCGGCCTGCTCGCCGATCCCGGCGAAGGAGGGCCTGAGCTTCGCGAGCCCGGCGCGGGTGGTCTCCGGGCGCGGGTGCTCGTCGGTGGTGAGCACGTCCAGACCGTTCGCGTCCCGGACCGGGACCACCGAGCGGGCGAACGCGCCGCCGGCCCGCGCCTTGGCCGCCCGCTCCTGGGAGATCAGGGCCCAGCCGTCCACGTCGTCGCGGCCGAAGCCTTCGAGGGTGGCGATCAGGTCGGCGCTGATCCCCTGCGGGACGAAGTCGGTGGCGAGTGCGGTCTCCGGGTCGAGGAACCAGGCGCCGCCGTCCGAGCCCATCGGGTTGCGGGACATCGACTCGACGCCGCCGGCCAGGATCAGGTGCTCCCAGCCGGAGCGGATCCGGGACGCGGCCTGGTTGACCGCCTCCAGGCCGGAGGCGCAGAAGCGGTTGAGCTGCACGCCGCCGGTGGTGTCCGGCAGCCCGGCGAGCAGCCCGGCCGCGCGGGCCAGGTCGCCGCCCTGCTCGCCGACCGGCGTGACGATGCCGAGGACCAGGTCGTCGATCCGCTGCGGGTCGAGTTCGGGCGCTCGTTGCCGAAGCGCGTCGATCAGCCCGGTGACCAGGGAGATCGGCTTCGTCCCGTGGAGCGCGCCGTTCTCCTTGCCGCGTCCGCGGGGTGTTCGGACCGCGTCGTAGATGTAGGCCTCAGAGGGCACGGGCGATCAGCTCCTTCATGATCTCGTTGGTGCCGCCGTAGATCTTCTGCACCCGGGCGTCCGCGTACATCCGGGCGATCGGGTACTCGGTGGTGTAGCCGTACCCGCCGAAGATCTGCAGGCAGCGGTCCACCACCTCGCACTGTCCCTCAGTCAGGTACAGCTTGGCCATCGCGGCGGTCGCGACATCCAGTTCACCGCGGACGTGCCGGGCGATGCAGTCGTCCAGGAAGATCCGGGCGGCCCGGGTCCGCGTCGCGCAGTCGGCCAGCACCATGCGGGTGTTCTGGTGCCCGATCAGCGGTTTTCCAAAGGCAAGGCGTTCTTTCGCGTACGCCGTGGCGAGCTCGACCGCGCGCTGCATCGCCGCGACGGCGCCCACCCCGATGACCAGCCGCTCCTGGGGAAGTTGCTGCATGAGCTGGAAGAACCCGGTGTTCTCGGCTTCCTCGCCGCCGAGGATGTTGCCGGCCGGTACCCGGAACTCGTCGAAGAAGAGCTCCGCGGTGTCGTTGGCGTGCAGCCCGATTTTCTCGATCATGCGCCCGCGCCGGAATCCCGGGGCGTCGTCCGAAAGCTCGCACACGAGCAGGGAGATGCCGTGGGCCTTTGCGGACTGATCGGTCTTCACGGCCAGGACCAATAAGTCCGCCAAATACCCGTTGGTGATGAAGGTCTTCGACCCGCTCACCAGGAAGGACCGATCGGTCCGGACCGCCCGGGTCCGGATCGCCTGGACGTCCGAGCCGCCGTCGGGCTCGGTCATCCCGATCGCGCCGATCATCTCACCGCTGACCAGCTTCGGGAGCCATTTCCGCTTCTGCTCCTCGGTGCCGTACGCCGCGATGTAGCCGGTGACGATGCCGCTGTGCACGGCGATGCCGAGGCTGCCCTCGCCGGCCAGCTGCTGCTCGTGCAGGAGCACCGCCTCATGGGTGAAGTCGCCGCCCCCGCCGCCGTACTCCTCCGGGATCGAGAGGCCGAGCAGGCCCAGCTCGCCGGCCCGCCGGTAGTGCTCCCGGTCCGGGTGGCCCTGGGCCTCCAGGCGCTCGGTGTGCGGCACCACCTCCTTGGCGAAGAAGGTGCGGGCCAGGTCCGCCAGGTCGTCGTGTTCCGGCCGCCGCCACGGCTCCGAGTAGCCCGACAGGCCGGGCGTGGACTGATTCATCGACCCACCCTCGATCTTTGTTGGCGATGTGTCAATAAGCTCGCGATGAATTGCTCCCATCCATCTCTCCGCGCGCTGGAAACATTGACGAAACGTACATCTCGGTCCCCGATCGATCGACGTGCCGTAGGGTTCCGCTCGTGTCGTTGAGAAGCGCGCCGATCCGGCGCCGGCTGGAACCGGACGCCCGGCGCGAACAGATCCTGGCGGTCGCGATCCGGCATTTCGGGGAGAAACCGTACGCCGAGGTCTCCACCACGGACGTGGCGCGTGCGGCGGGTGTGGCCCGTGGGCTGGTCAACCACTATTTCGGGACGAAGAAGGACTTATACCTCGAGGTCGTCCGGGTGATGCTGACCGTGCCGCCGATGGCCGTCGCGGGCATTCCGGGGGACACACCGCCCGAACGGGCCGACGCGATCGTCGGCTGGTTCCTCGACGTGGTGAGCAGGCACAGCACCAGCTGGCTCGCGGCGATCACCGCCGGCGGGATGGCCGGCGACCCGGACGTCGACCAGGTCATCGAGGAAGCCGTCGATGTGGCTGCGGCGGCGGTGCTGCGTGCGATGGGATTCGGGGAGGATCCCGGCGAGGCGCTGCGCGCGATGGCCCGGGCCTACGTGGGGATGTGCACCTCGATGGCCCGGGAGTGGCTGCAGCGGGACTCGCTCAGCCGGGAGCAGGTGCGGGCGCTGCTCGCCGCGACGCTGCTGACGCTGGTGGAGACCGCCCGGTCCGGACCGGGCGGTCCCCTCAGCTAGCAGCGGTCAGTGGTCGGTACCGCCCGGTCCGAAAGCGGTCAGGAACTTGTCGCGGAAGGCGTTCATCGGCCACTCCGGCGCGGTCGCCGACGGGCGGGTGGACTCGGTCCAGCCCCAGCTGTCGATCCGCTCCAGGACCTTGGGGTCCTTCGCGACGATGGTGATCGGCACGTCGTGGCTGGCGCCCTCGCCGGAGACGACCGGGGACGCCTGGTGGTCACCGAGGAAGACCATCACCAGGTTGTCGTCGCCGTACGTCGTGATCCAGTCGATCAGCGTGGTCAGCGTGTACTGAATGGACTTGCCGTACTCCCGGCGGACCTGCGAGCCGTTGGTCCAGATCTCCGCCTTGGTCGGCTGGTCCGCCACGATCTTGTTGTACACGCTGCCGTCGCCGACCTGGTCCCAGTCCATGAACTCCGGGATCGGCGCCCACGGGGTGTGGCTGGAGACCAGCGGCATCTCCACGAACAGGTTGCCGCGGCCGGTCTTCTGATACTCGTTCTCGGTGAACGCCTTCAGCGTGTACTGGTCCGGCATCGGCGCCCAGCTGAACTTCGGGCCGGTGTAGCCGAGGTTCCGTGAGTCCCAGATCCGGTTGAAGCCGTAGAAGTTCCCCTCCGGCCAGGCCCGGGTCGCGCCCGGCATCACGCTCACCGTGTCCCAGCCGGCCTCCCGGAACAGGTACGGCAAAGTCAGCCGGGTGCTCGCGGTCAGGTTCCGGTACCGGCTCTGGTTGTTGATCCAGAGCCCGGACATCGTGGTCGAGTGGGCCAGCCAGCTGCCGCCGCCGTACGTCGGGGAGGTGAGCCAGCCGCTGCGCACGCCGAAACCGGCCTGGGTCAGCTTGCTGTCGCCGTCCTTGAGCACCGCGCCGATGCCCTGCTCCAGGGTGGGCAGTTCGAGGGCGCTGCGGCCGTAGCTCTCCACGAAGGTGAGCATCACGTCCTTGCCCTTGAGCCCGGTGAGCAGCTGGTCCGACGGCACGTTCTGGAACGCGTCCTGCTTGACCTCCTGCGCGAAGGCCTTCTCGTTGGCCAGGCCGGCCTTCGCCTGCCAGGCCCGGTCCACCGCGTACGTGTAGGTGGTGCGGGCGGCGAGCGGCAGGGTGCCGGCCAGCTGGACGCCGAAGACCAGCGCCATCGCCCAGGCGATCGCCACGCCACCCGCCGTGAAGGCCGAGCCGCGCCGGTGCCGGCTCGCCACCTCGGCCACCCGCAGCATCGCCCAGGTGATCAGGCCGAAAGCGATCAGCAGGATCAGCACGATCCCGGTGAGCGCACCGACCACGCCGGTCACCCCGTACGACTCGTGCACGTAGTCGTACGCGTCGTCGAAGAGCACCCAGTCCAGCACCGGGTCGAACGGCCGGGCCAGGAACTGGAAGAAGCCCATGTCCAGGCACTTCTCCACGACCAGCCAGCCCAGCAGCAGGCCGAGCACGACGGCCGTGATCCGCCGGGGGCGGCGCGGCAGCGCGATCGCCACGCCGAGCAGCACCGCCGCCTCGATCGGGATCCGCACGAAGCTGCCCGCGCCGAGCCGGCTCAGGATGTTCGGCCAGAGCAGCGCGCCGACGACGATCCCGATCGCCAGCAGCGTCAGGATCCGGCTCAGCGTCACCTTCCGGAGCGTCCGGCGTACGCGCCCCGGCTCGGCCTGCTCCGCCGGCGCCTTCTCCGCCGGTGCCTTCTCCGCCGGTGCCTTCTCCGCCGGTGCCTTCTCCGTCGCGGCCATCACGAGCACCGGCTCTGGCGCGGCCTCTGCGGTCGCCGGCTCCCCGGCGGCTGCCTTCCCGGCCGCTGTATCGGTCACCGGTTCCCCGGCCGCGGGCTCGGCGCCCTCCTGGATCTCCAGGGTCTGCGTGGTCGGTGTCGCGTCCTGCCGTCCCGCACCGCTCGTACCGGCCGTGGGCTCGTCGTTCTGGCCGGCCGGGTCCTGCTCGTCCGGCTCGGCCGGCTTCTGCTCGGCCGGCTCCTGCGGGCCGGCGAGGTCACTCTGCTGCACGAAATGGGGAACGCATCCCTGCCCGGGATGGTTCACCAGCGTGACGAAGTAGCGACAGTGCCCTACGGTGATCACCGGTCCGTCCACGGGGGCGGCGGGCGCGGGAGCGAGGTGAGTCGCCGTGACCATGCCGGTGCTACGCCGTACCGATGTCGTCTTCCCGAAAGCGCGGGCGGGAGATCTGCGGATACCACCGCTGGCCCTGACCGACGGGCGAGCGGACCCGGAGTGGGTGGAGCTCTCCTACCACGTGATCACGCCGGTGCCCAGGCCCGCGCTGCGCATCCCCCTCGACCCGGAGGCCGCCGCCCGGGCCCGACGCTTCAACCGGCTCGGCCCGCTCCTGGGCGTGCTGCTCGTGCTGAGCCTGGCCGGTGTCCTCGTCGCCCTCGGCAAGGTGGGTCCCGGGGACGGGCCGTACCTTCCGTTGGTCCTCTTCCCGACGATCCTGGGCTCCCTCGTGTCCGGCCTGCGGCCGAAGCAGAAGCCGACCCCGGTGCCGGGCGGGTTCGTGCGGATCAGCCACGTGGACGCGGTCGTCGCGCAGCACTGGATGGCGCTGAACCCGGGCGTGGTCCGGATCCTCTACGAGGGCATCCCGATCCGCCGCTACAAGCCGATGGTCTACCGCCTGCTCGGCGTGGCCTTCCTGGCGCTCACGGCGGCTCTGATCGCGGTGCTCCTCTTCGTGGACTCGGACATGGCGGCCCACGCGTTCTTCGCCATCCCGGTGGCGGGCCTCACCGCCCTCGCCTTCCTCCTGCAGGGCGCCGGCTCGACCTACCTCGCCGCCGAGCTCGAATCCCCACCCTCCACGGAGGACTCCCCGGCACCCTGATCCGGGGCCCGCGGTGTAAGGAGTGTCATCGACGTCATACCTCTCTTGCCAATTTCCTATATAAGCTATAGGAAATGAGGGGAGGAGGTCGTTCATGCGACGCATCCGGCTCGCTGCCGCTGTCACCGTTACCCTGCTACTTCTCGCCGCCTGCTCGTCCGGTGACGACGGCTCGTCCGGGGGCGTGGCCGCCGGGCAACCCGTCTCCGGGGGGTCCGTCACCTGGGCCGTGGAGACGGAGCCGATCACCTTCAATCCGCATCAATATTCTCAGGCCAAGGCGAGGCTGCTGGTCTGGAACACGTTCGAGGCGCTGCTCACCCACGACGACGAGGGCGGGTACGAGCCCTGGCTGGCCACCGGCTACGACGTCTCGGCGGACGGGAGGACGTACACCCTCACGCTCCGGACGGATGTGACGTTCAGCGACGGGACCGTGTTCGACGCGAACGCGGTGAAGGCGAACATCGATCAGCTGCGGACGCCGGGCTACGCGCCGACCGTCGCCGCGGTGCAGCTCAAGAACCTGGACACGGTCGAGGTGGAGGACGCGAGCACCGTCGTCCTCCACCTGAGGAAGGCCGACGTCCTGATCCTCGACTTCCTCTCCTCACCGCAGGGCGCGCAGATCTCCCCGACGTCGCTGAAGGAGGCGAGGGACCTCAAGGCCGGCGGCCCCGAGCTCGCCGGCACCGGGCCCTTCATCCTGGACCGCTACACCCCGGGCCAGGAGGTGCACTTCACGAGGAACCCCGACTACGACTGGGCCCCGGCGAACGCCGGGCACACCGGGCCCGCCTACCTCGACGAGATCACCTACCGCTTCCTGAAGGAGTCCTCGGTACGGGTCGGCGCGCTCACCTCCGGCCAGGTCCAGGTGATCGAGGGCGTGCCCGCCACCGACGAGGCGCTGATCACCGCCGACGAGAGCCTGACCCTGGAGCGCGGGCTCAACTCCGGGTCGGCGTACTCGTACTACTTCAACACCGCGCACGCGCCCTTCGACGACCTGAGGGTCCGGCAGGCGTTCCGCGAGGCGCTCGACGTGGACGCGGTGCTGACCGGCGTCTACCGGGGGACGGCCCAGCGGGCCTGGAGCGTGATCGGACCGACCAGTCCCTTCTACGACGCGAGCCTGGCGAAGACGTACGGCGGGGACACGGCCGAGGCGAACCGGCTGCTCGACGCGGCGGGGTGGGCGACCAAGGACGCCGAGGGGTACCGGACCAAGGGCGGTGAGCGGCTGACCGTGCGTCTCGTGCAGCCCGCCCCTTACGTCCGGGACCGGCGGGACGTGCTCGCCCAGGCGGTGCAGGCGGCCGTCAAGCAGAGTGCCGGGATCGACCTCCAGGTGCAACTGGTCGACCAGGGCACCGCCACCACGGCGCTGACCGACGGGGCCTACGAGGTCTTCGACAACTCGCGGGCGGACACCGACGCCGGGGCGGCGCTGAACCTGCTGCTCGCTTCGACCGGGGCGATCAACCGGACCGGCTTCAAGGACGCCGGGCTCGACGGGCTGCTCGACGCCGGGGTCTCCACCACCGACGCGGCCGAGCGGACCGAGGCGTACCGGGAACTGCAGAAGCTGGTGGTGACCGACCAGGCCCTGGTGCTGCCGCTCTATGCGCCGCAGGACCAGGTGGCCTTCAGCAACGCCGTCGGCGGGGTGCACTTCGAGCCGACCGCCGGGGTGCCGGGCAGCGCGTACGACCTCTGGGCCGGCAAGTGACCAGGGCGATCCTGCGCCGGGTGGGTGCGGGGGCGCTGGTCCTCTGGGCCGCGGCCACCGCCGCCTACCTGGCGCTGCTCGCCGCGCCCGGGGACATCGTCGACACCATCATCGGGGACGGTGCGGACACCCCGGTGATCCGGGCGCAGATCATCCGGGAGTGGCACCTGGACAGCCCGCCGGTGGTGCAGTACCTCGGCTACCTGGCGCGCGCGGTGACCGGGGACCTCGGGCGGTCGTACCTCCTGCAGCGGCCGGTCGCCGAGGTGATCGGCGGTCAGCTCGCGCCGACGCTGCGGCTGGCGGCGGCCGCGGCGGTGTTCGGCCTGCTGCTCGCGCTGGTGCTGGCGGTCGCGGCCCGGCGTCCCTGGGTACGCCGCCTCAGCTCCACCGCCGAGCTCGTGGTGGTCTCCACCCCACCGTTCCTGATCGGGATCGTGCTGCTCAGCCTCTTCTCGTTCCGGCTCGGCTGGTTCCCGGTCTCGGGTGACCGGACCGTGGCGGCGCTGGTCCTGCCGGCGATCACCATGGGGCTGCCGATCGCCGGGACGCTCGCCCAGGTGCTCCGCGACGGGCTGGACCGGGCGCTCGACGAGCCGTTCGCGGTCACCGCCCGGGCCCGGGGGCTGCGGGAGAGCGCGGTGCTGGTCCGGCACGCGCTGCGGCACGCCCTGCTCCCGGCGGTGACCATGCTCGGCTGGTCGTTCGGGGTGCTGGTGGCCGGCACCGTGATCATCGAGAACGTCTACGGCCGGCCCGGGCTCGGCCAGGTCACCCTGCAGGCGGTCAGCGGCGGCGACATGCCGGTGGTGCTCGCCGTGGTGGTGCTCTCCGCCGCCGCGTTCGTGCTGATCAACACGTGCGCCGATCTCGCGTACCTGATCATCGATCCCCGGTTGCGAAGGAGCTGAGCGGTGTCCATCATGCTCACCCGGCCGCGGGCCGCGATCCGCACGCTGCGGCGGCCCCGGATCGGCGTCGGCCTCGCGGTGATCTTCCTGGCCCTGGCGCTGACCGCGGCGCTCCGGCCGTCACTGCTCGCCGGCGACCCGCTCGCCGCCGATCCGCTGCACGTCCTCGAGGCGCCGTCCGCGCTGCACTGGTTCGGCACCGACCAGCTCGGCCGGGACGTCTTCTTCCGGGTGGTGCACGGTGCCCGGCACTCGCTGGTGATCAGCGTCGCCGCGATCGGCATCTCGGTCGGCGTGGGCATCCTGATCGGGCTGACCGCCGGGCTCGGCCACCGGGTCGCGGACGAGGCGCTGAGCCGGTCGGTCGACGCGCTCTCCGCGTTCCCGCTGATCCTGCTCGCGCTGCTGTTCATCGCGATCGCCGGGATCGGCACCACCAGCCTGATCGTCGCGATCGGGGTGGCGCTGGTGCCGCACTTCGCCCGGGTGGTGCGCGCCCAGACGTTCGTGGTGCGGCGCGCCGCCTACGTCACGCACGCGGTCTCGTTCGGCACGTCGAAGACCCGCCTGGTGGTACGCCATGTACTGCCCAACGTGCTCGGCCCGGTCCCGGTGCTCGCCGTGATCGGGCTGGGCGAGGCGATCCTGCTCGCCGCGGGACTCAGCTTCCTCGGCATGGGACCGCAGCCACCGTCGCCGGAGTGGGGCGCGATGATCTCCGAGAGCCGTGGCTACCTGCACATCGCCTGGTGGGCGTCGATCCTGCCGGGTGCGGTGGTCACCGCCACGATCATCTCCCTCACCGTCACCGGCCGCTTCCTGCAACGCCGCTTCGAGGGACGTGAGACCGTATGACCGAAACAGCCCAGGCCGCCGCATCCGGGCCCGGCCGTGACGACGAGGCCGCGCCGTCGGGGACCGGGGAGTCCGCACCGGCCGGGCCCGCGCTGGTCCGGGTCGAGGATCTGCGGGTCACCTTCCACCTGCCGCGGCGCACCGTCGCAGCGGTCCGCGGGATCGATCTCACCATCGAGCCCGGGGAGTGCGTGGCGATCGTCGGTGAGTCCGGGTCCGGCAAGAGCGTCACCGCGCGCAGCCTGGTCGGACTGGCCGGTCCGGGTGCGCGGGTGGAGGCCGCCCGTTTCGAGGTGGCCGGCCGGGACGTCCGCCGTTTCGCGCCCCGCGACTGGCGCCGCCTGCGTGGTGGCTTCGCCGGACTCGTCCTGCAGGACGCGCTCGTCTCCCTCGACCCCCTGCGCACGGTGGGCGCGGAGATCGGCGAGGTCCTGCGGGTGCATGGTCCCTCCGGTCTCTCCCGTACGGCGCAGGTGCGCCGCCTGCTGGAGGAGGTGCACGTCCCCGAGCCGGACCGGCGGGCCAGGCAGTATCCGCACCAGCTCTCCGGAGGACTCCGGCAGCGGTCGCTGATCGCCTCGGCGCTGGCCGGCGGTCCCCGGCTGCTGATCGCCGACGAGCCCACCACGGCACTGGACGCGACCGTTCAGGCCCAGATCCTCACGCTGCTCGCCGAGCGCCGGGAGGCGGGCGAGACGCTGCTCCTGATCAGCCACGACCTCGCCGTCGTCTCCCGGCTGGCCGATCGTGTGCTGGTGATGAAGGACGGCCGCGTGGTCGAGGCGGGTGCCACGCCGGTGCTGCTCGGCGCCGCGGAGCACCCGTACACCACGACGCTGATCGCGGCGGCGAGCGGGCGGCGGAGGGTGACCACCGTGGAGCCCGGCCAGGTGGTCGCCGAGGCGACCGCGCTGCGCAAGGTCTACGCGGACCGGACCGTGGTGCGCGACGTCGACCTGAGCATCCGCCGCGGTGAGATCGTCGGGCTGGTCGGCGAGTCCGGTTCGGGCAAGACCACCGTGGCTCAGCTGCTCTTCGGGCTGGTGGAGCCGACGTCGGGGAGCGTGGACTTCGAGGGGCAGCGGTTCAGCGGCATCCCGGAGCGCGCCCGCCGTCCGGTGCGCCGCCGGCTCCAGCTGATCGCCCAGGACCCGCTCTCCGCGTTCGACCCGCGCTGGACGGTACGCCGGATCGTGGCCGAGGCGCTGCCCCGCGGCGCCGCCGTCGCGCCGATCCTGGAACGGGTCGGTCTCGGCGAGGAGCTGCTCGACCGCTACCCGAGGCAGCTCTCCGGCGGGCAGCGGCAGCGGGTCGCCATCGCCCGTGCCATCGCGCCCCGGCCGAGTCTGATCATCTGCGACGAACCGGTCTCGGCGCTGGACGTGTCCGTTGCGGCCCAGGTGCTCGACCTGCTCGTCGACATCCGGGAGAAGGACGGCACCGCGCTGCTCTTCATCTCGCACGACCTCGGCGTGATCCGTGATCTGGCCGACCGGGTCCTGGTCATGCACGACGGCCGGGTCGTCGAGCAGGGGCCGGTGCGGTCCGTCTTCGACCACGCCGGTCATCCGTACACGCGCAGGCTGCTCGCTGCCGTACCCAAGCTGGAGGTTTTCGCATGACCCTGAGACTCGCGGTGGCGCTCGACTCGTCATCCTTCGACGCCCCGGAGTGGATCTCCCGTGTCCGGGGGGCCGACGAGGCCGGACTCGACTTCGTGACCATCGAGGACGGCTTCGGGCGGCACGGCCCGGACGCGGTCCTGGTGGCGTCGCGCGTCGCCCCGCTGACCCGCGACATCGGGCTCGTTCCGGTGGCCACCACCACCCACACCGAGCCGTTCCACCTCTCCACCGCGCTCGCCACGCTCGACTGGGTCAGCCGGGGGCGGGCCGGCTGGCAGGTGCGCGTCTCGCCCGACCCGGCCGAGTTCGCGCTGGTCGGGATCCGCGAGCCGCTCGGGGTCGAGGACCTGCTCGCCGAGGCGGGTGACGCGGTCGAGGTGGTCCGGCGGCTCTGGGACAGCTGGCAGGACGACGCGATCGTCAAGGACGTCGCCACCGGCCGGTTCATCGACCGGGAGCGGCTGCACTACATCGACTTCGCCGGCCGCTTCTTCAGCGTGAAGGGGCCGTCGATCGTGCCCCGGTCGCCGCAGGGGCAGCCGGTGGTGACCGCTCTCGCCCACTCGGCGGCGGTGTGGGACGCGCTCGACGCCGACCTCTTCTTCGTGACGCCCTCCGACGTGGACGGTGCCGCGCGGATCGTCCGGCGGATCCCGGCCGGGCGGAAGGTCTTCGCCGACCTGGTCGTCGCGGCGAACCCGGTCCCGTCCGATGCCGCCGTCTTCACCGGCGACACCGAGCAGCTCGCGGACCTGATCGCCGGATGGGAGCCCTCCGGGATCAGCGGTTTCCGCCTGCGGCCCGGTACCCCGGACGACCTGACGTCCATCACCCGGGACCTGGTGCCCGTGCTCCGGGAACGTGGCCTGTTCCGGCCCTCGCCCGGCGGCACGCTCCGGGAACGCCTGGGCCTGCCGGTCGCCGTCAACCGTTACGAAGGGGCCGTCCATGCCTGAGAAGACCCAGCCCAAGCAGATCATCCTCGCGGCGCACTTCCCCGGCGTGAACAACACGACCGTCTGGAGCGACCCGCGGTCCGGCAGCCAGATCGACTTCGCGTCGTTCGAGCATCTGGCCCGGACCGCCGAGCGCGGGAGGTTCGACTTCTTCTTCCTCGCCGAGGGGCTCCGCCTGCGGGAACAGCGCGGGCTGATCCACGACCTGGACGTGGTCGGGCGCCCGGACACGCTCACCGTCCTCACCGCGCTGGCCGCCGTGACCACGCACCTCGGGCTGGCCGGCACGCTGAACGCGACCTACCACGAGCCGTACGAGCTGGCCCGTCAGCTGGCCACCCTCGACCACCTCTCCGGCGGGCGCGCGGCGTGGAACGTGGTCACCTCGCCGGGGGCGTTCTTCGGCGAGAACTTCCGCCGCGGCGGGTTCCTCGACCACGCCGACCGGTACGTCCGGGCCGGGGAGTTCATCGAGGCCGCCCGGACGCTCTGGGACTCGGACGGCGGGGACTTCGCGATCCGGTCCGCACAGTTCGGCATCGCCGGGCGCTTCGGGGTGCCGCGCAGCCCGCAGGGGCACCCGGTGATCCTGCAGGCCGGCGACTCGGACGGCGGCCGGGAGCTGGCCGCGAAGCACTCCGACGCGATCTTCTCCCGGCACCACCAGCTCGCCGACGCCCAGGACTTCTACCGCGACGTCAAGGGCCGCCTGGCGAGGTACGGCCGTACGCCGGACTCGCTGAAGATCATCCCGGGCGTCTCCTACGTGCTCGGCGACTCGGACGCCGACGCGCAGGAGAAGGCGCACCACATCCGGCGCCAGCAGGTCAGCCCGCAGACCGCGATCCTGCTGCTGGAACAGCTCTGGAACCGGGACCTCTCCGAGTACGACCCGGAGGGGCCGCTGCCGGCGATCGACCCGCTGCTCGACGAGGACGACACCATCATCAAGGGCCGGGCCGGCATGTACCCGGACCGGCGCAAGACCGCCGCCGAGTGGCGTGCCCGCGCCGAACAGAAGGGTCTGTCCATCCGCGACCTGATCATCGAGGTCACCGGCAGGCAGAACTTCATCGGTACGCCGGACCGGGTCGCCGCGCAGCTGAACGAGTACGTCCAGACCGACGCGTGCGACGGGTTCATCCTCGTCTCCCACCTGACGCCGAGCGGGCTGGACGACTTCGTGGACCGGGTCGTGCCCCTTCTGCAGGAGCGGGGCGTGTTCCGTACCGAATACGGATCCTCGACCCTGCGCGGAAACCTGGGGCTCGCATGAGGTTCCTCCTTCTCACGCTGATCACCCACTTCGATCACGCCAAGAGCCCGGCCACCCGGCTCCGCGAGGTCGTGGAGAGCGCGGTGCTCGGCGAGGAGCTCGGGTTCGACGCGTTCGCGGTGGGGGAGCGGCACGAGCGGCCGTTCCTCTCCTCGTCGCCGCCGGTGATCCTCAGCCACATCGCCGCGAAGACCTCCCGGATCGAGCTCTGGACCGGGGTCACCACGCTCAGCCTGCTCGACCCGGTCCGCGCCTTCGAGGACTACAGCACCCTGGACAACCTCTCCGGCGGGCGACTGCAACTGATCATCGGAAAGGGCAACGGGGCGGCGCAGGCCGAGCTCTTCCACGTGACCACCGAGGACCAGTGGGAGCGGCTGCGGGAGAGCTACGACCTGTTCCGCCGGCTCTGGCGCGAACCGCGGGTGACCTGGTCCGGGAGGTACCGGCCGTCGCTGACCGGGGCGGAGACCTGGCCGCGCCCGCTCCAGCAGCCGATCACCGTCTGGCACGGCAGCGCCACCAGCCGGGAGTCGGTCGACCTGGCCGCCCGGTACGGCGATCCGCTCTTCTCGGCGAACGTCACCAATCCGATCGAACCGTACGCCGAGCTGGTGGATTACTATCGGGAAAGATGGTCTCATTACGGACATTCCACTAAGCCTCGTGTGGGGGCCGGGAGCGCGGGGTTCCACGTCGCGCGGACCTCGCAGGAGGCGATCGACACGTACCGGCCGATCTGGCAGGCCCGGATCGACCAGTTCCGCAGGGTCGGCGTCGAGCCGGTCTTCCCCACCGTCGAGGACGCCGTCGAGCGCAGCTCCGCACTGATCGGCAGTCCACAGCAGATCATCGACAAGGTCCACCGCTACCACGAGCGGTTCGGTCACGAGGTCACCCACCTGGCCGCCGAGACCGAGGGCCTCACCGAGAAGCAGCAGCGCGCCAGCCTGGAGCTCTTCGCCAGTGATGTCGCACCCGTGTTACGCCGGCTGAAAGGGCGGTAGGACCATGCCCGTACCCCTCTCCATCCTCGACCTCGCCCCGCTGGTCTCCGGCGGGACCGTCGGCGACGCGCTGCGGCGCACGCTCGACCTGGCCCGCAGCGCCGAACACTTCGGCTACCACCGGTACTGGGTCGCCGAGCACCACTTCACGCCCGGGGTGGCCAGCGCCCAGCCGGCCCTGCTGCTCGGCCAGATCGCGGCGGTCACCGACCACATCCGGCTCGGCTCCGGCGCGGTACAGACCGGACACCAGACGGCGCTCTCCATCGTGGAGCAGTTCGGGCTGCTGGACGCGCTCCACCCGGGGCGCTTCGACCTCGGGATCGGCCGCTCCGGCCAGGCGAAGAAGGAGGCGCTCCGGCAGGAACGGGTGCACCGGGAACCCCAGCAGGAGCGGGTCGTCGACGGCCTGCTGATCCCCAAGCCGTTCTCCTGGGCGCCGATCTTCGCCTCGGACCGCACCGCGCTCGCGGCGAGCCTGCTCTCCCAGCCCGGCGCGGAACCCCTGGCGCTCGGCGAGATCCTCGACCAGATCGAGGCGCTGCTCGCGGGGCCGTACGCCGACGGGAAGGGCAACGCGGTCACCGCCGTACCCGGAGCCGGGTCTGATCTCGAACTGTGGCTCCTCGGATCCAGCGGTGGGGAGAGCGCGCGGACCGCCGGCGCCCGGAGCCTGCCGTTCGCGGCCAACTATCACGTGGCGCCGGCCAAGGTCCTGGAGGCGGCCGAGGCCTATCGGGAGTCGTTCGTCGCGTCCGCGGCCCGGCCGGAACCGCACCTGATGGTCTCGGCCGACGTGGTGGTCGCCGAGGACGACGCGACCGCCCGGCGGCTGGCCGCGCCCTACGCCCACTGGGTACGCAGCATCCGGACCGGGCTGGGCGCGGTGCCGTTCCCGAGCGAGGCGGAGGCGGCCGCCGCCACCTGGACGGAGGCCGACCGTGAGCTGGTGGCCGACCGGGTGTCGACGCAGTTCGTGGGCTCGCCGCAGACGGTGGCCGAGGGGCTGCGCACCCTGCAGCGGGTGACCGGCGCCGACGAACTGCTGATCACCACGATCACGTACGACCACGCCGACCGGGTGCGCTCCTTCGAACTGCTGGCCAAGGAGTGGAGCTCGTGACCGGTCAGGACGGGTGCGCCGGTCAAGACGGGTGCGCCGGTCAAGACGGGTGCGCCGACGGGGTGCGGGGGCAGTAGGAGCGGGCGCGGTGGGCCATGGTGCCGGGCTCGTCGGTGGCGCCGCAGTGGACACTGCCCAGGGAGGCGATGGTCCATGCCGTGAGGGTGCCGTTGACCGGGGTGGTGCAGTCGACCGTGAACGGGGCCGAGACGATGGCGGCGCTCTCGTACAGGAGCCAGTCCGTGCCGGTGGGATCGCCGGAGACCTCGCTGCCGGAGGAGTAGTCGCCCGGGGCCATCGCGGCCGTGCCGGATCTGACGGGGATACCGGAGGTACCGGCGAGCGAGGCGACGAGCTCGTCGATCCAGCCGTCCGGCGCGGCGATCCGGGAGACGGACGTGGTGAAGGGCTGATCCATGACCACGGTGCCCTCGAGGTCCTCGTCACCGGTGTAGCGGGTCACCCGGTACAGGCGCTGGTCCCTGACCGATTCTGCCCAGCTGATGTGTGCGCCGGGGAGCTCGCAGCCGGGTGGGACGCTGGCCGGGGTGGCCGGGCGGGTGCCGGGCGTGGCGCAGGCGGCGGTCAGGCCGGCGGTCAAGCCGGCGGTGAGGACGGCGAGGGCCGCGCGCAGGATCACCCATCGATGATCTCAGGCCGGGGCCGTCCGGTGGGGTCCGTCAGGGCTGTCACCATTTGCGCCGTCGCAGGGTGGACCGTGGAGCGCCGGGGACCATCGCGCAGGCGAGGACGAGCCGGTCGATCCGGTCCGGGTGGCGCTGGGCGGCGGCGAGAGCGTACCCACCGCCGCCGGAGATGCCGGCCAGGGCGGTGCGGTCCAGGCCGAGGTGGTCGAGGAGCACGATCACGTCGGCGTCCCACTCGTGGAAGCCGGCGCCGGTTCGGGCGGGGCCGGTGCGGGCCTTGTCGGTTCGGGCCTTGACGGTCGGGGCCGGTGCGGGCCTTGTCGGTTCGGGCCTTGACGGTGCGGGCCTTGTCCGTCCGGGCGGGATCGGTGCGGCCGCGTCCGGGCCGGTCGGGGGCGATGGCGCGCAGGCCCGCGGCGCGGAAGGCGGCGTCGACGGGCGCCGCCTGGTAGCGGCTGCCGGGAGAGCCGTGCGCGATGACGACCGGCGCGCCGGCGGGGTCGCCGTATTCGCAGAAGGCGATCGTGCGGCCGTCCGGTGCGGTGAAGGTCCTGGTGTCCGTCATGCCGTGTACGCCCTCAGGCCGATAATGATCGTGTCGAGGCCGGCGGCGAAGCGGCGTTCGTAGTAGTCGCCGGGCTTCGGGGTGAACTGGCGTTCGTAGTAGTCGCCGGGCTTCGGGGTGAACTGGCGTCCGTCGTGGTCGCCGGGCTTCGGGGCGAGCGGGCGCTCATAGCCGGCGGGCTTCGGGGTGGCTGGGCCGAGGCGGATGGCGGCGCCGGGCGCCTGGAGCGGGGCCCGGCGGCCAGCAGAATCACGGGTCTCTCAAGGTCCGCGAGACACCCTTGGTCGCCAGCCGCGACGATCATTCCGCCGTTCAAGATTCGTCTCCGCCGCGGGGGCCCACCCCCACGGGGGAGACGTCGGTGTGTGGAGAGTCAGGGCGTCGCCGTCATGAGTTCACGGCCGGTGAATAGGAGACCGAGAGCAACCGTGACGCGCCGTCCCCCAGCGCACCGGCCCCCAGCACCCGGCCCGTGAATCCGCCGGCGACCTCGGTCGACAGGTAGCGGCCGTCCAGCCGGCCCAGCTCGGCATCCCCCACCGACAGCACGATCTCGTCCGGTCCGGACATGTCGCCCGGCTCCCCGGAGCCCTCGGGTACGGCCGCCGCGATGCGCAGCGTCACCGGTCCACTCGCCACCTCCGCCGAGCCCACTGTCTGTTCCAGATCACCGATCCGGGCGATCGCGCGGACCGTCGTCCCGGACACGGAGACGGAGACGGCGAGGCCGTACCAGTGGCGGTCGTCGAGGCGGAGCACGAACCGCGTATCACCCTCCACCTCGGCCGTGGCGGTCCAGGCGTGATCACGTACCCGGAAAGCCAGCAGACCCGCGGGAGCCAGGGTCGCGCCGCCGGAGGGGTGGGGCGTGGCGATCGCGGCCGGGTCGCCGCCCGGGGACACCCAGCGGGAGTGGAGGGTCGCGCCGCCGAAGTCGTCGGTGAACGAGTGGTCCTCCAGGGCGCCGGGGCGGGAGATGGTGGTGAGCCGGGGCCAGCCGTCCTGCCATTCGACCCGGGCCAGGAACGTCTCGCGGCCCAGCACGTGGAAGTGCGGTGTCACGCCGTGCGGGCGTACGCCCAGGTGGACCGCCCACCAGGCGCCGTCGGCGGCGCGGACCAGGTCGGCGTGGCCGGTGTTCTGGACCGGGTGGGTGGTGCTGCGGTGGCTGAGGATCGGGTTCTGCGGGCACGGGGTGAACGGGCCCTGCGGCGCCGGGCCGCGGGCGATGGTGACGGCGTGGCCGCGCTCGGTGCCGCCCTCGGCGAGCATCAGGTACCACGTGCCGTCGATCCGGTAGAGGTGCGGGCCCTCCGGGTTGGCCAGGCCGGTGCCCTGCCAGAGGCGGTACGGGTCGCCGAGCTGGGCCCCGGTGGCCGGGTCGACCGGGACCTGGACGATGCCGGCCGGGCCCCGTACGCCGAAGCTGCAGTAGGTCAGGTAGCAGTTGCCGGCGTCGTCCCAGGCCAGGTCCGGGTCGATGCCGATGGCGCCGGGCACGTGCACCGGGTCGCTCCACGGGCCGGCCGGGTCGGTGGCGTGCACGATGAGCTGGCCGTCCATCATCCGGCTCATGTTCGTGGTGACCATCCAGAACCGGCCGCCGTGGTGGCGCAGCGTGGGTGCGAAGACGCCCTTGGACGGGAGCAACTCGCCGGGTTCCAGCTGGGACGGGCGGGAGAGCGCGTGGCCGATCGGCGTCCAGTGGGCCAGGTCCCGGCTGTGGAACAGCGGCACGCCGGGGAAGAACTCGAACGACGACGTCGCCAGGTAGTAGTCCGCGCCCACCCGGCAGATGGTGGGATCGGGGTGGAAACCGGCGAGCACGGGGGCGCTGGAGTTCGGCATAACCTGATTGTGGATCAACGGCGGCGTATCGTGCCGCACGATTGATCCGTGGAGTTACGGCAGCTCGTCTACGTGGAAGCGGTGGCCCGGTACGGCGGGTTCACCCGGGCCGCCGAGCGCCTGCACGTCGCGCAGTCGGCGGTCTCCGCGCAGATCCGTTCCCTGGAGGCGGAGCTCGGGGTGCCGCTCTTCGCCCGGACCACCCGGCGGGTGGCGCTCACCCCGGCGGGGGAGCTGTTCGTGGCCCGGGCCCGCCGGATCCTGGCCGAGCTGGACGGCGCGCGGGCCGAGGTCGGCGACATCACCCAGGTGGTGAACGGGCGGGTGGCGCTCGGCGCGACCGCGGTGCTCGGGCCGTACGACCTGGCGCAGACCCTCGCCCGTTTCCGCGACCGGTTCCCGGGGATCGCGCTGCGGCTGCGGTCCGGGCTGGTGACCGGGCTGCTCGGCGCGCTGGACGAGGGCGAGCTGGACCTGGTCGTCGGGCCGGTGCACCGGGATCTGCCGGCCCGGTTCGAGGCGCTGCCGCTCGTCGAGGAGCAGCTGGTCCTGGCGCTGCCGGTCGGGCATCCGCTGGCCCGGCCGGGCCGGTTGACGCTGGCCGACGCGCGGGACGAGACGTTCGTCTGCCTGCCGCAGGGGAGCGGCCTGCGCTGGATCCTGGACGACGCGGCGCGGACGGCGGGGTTCGCGGCGCGGGTGCTGTTCGAGACGCACAGCCCGCCGGGCATCCGCGAGCTGGTCGGCGCGGGCCTGGGCGTGGCGCTGCTGGCCCGGTCGGTGGCGGAGGGGATGTACGGCCCGGCGATCGTGGTCCGCCGCCTGCACCCGCCGCCGGTGCACCCGCCGATCGGGGTCATCCACCACCGGGACCGGCCGTTGAGCACCGCGGCGCAGGCGGCCCGCCATCACCTGGTGGAGATGGCGGGCCGGGAGCAGGATCCGGAGGCCCTCACACCCGCCGGTACGCCGTGAAGTCCACCTCGCGGCGCAGCGTGAAGCCGAGGTGCTCGTAGAGCCGGATCGCCGTGGTGTTCGCCGCCCCGGTGTGCAGGAACGGCGTCTCGCCCCGCGCCCGGATGCCGGCCGCGACCGCCTTGACCAGCCGGCTGGCCAGCCCCTGCCCGCGAAACTCGGGAGCGGTGCAGACCGCGCTGATCTCGGTCCAGCCGTCCGGGCGCAGCCGTTCCCCGGCCATCGCGACCAGCTTCCCGTCGGCACGTCGGCCCAGGTAGGTGCCGAGCTCGATGGTCCGCTGGAGGTACGGGCCCGGTGCGGTCCGGCGTATCAGATCAAGAACATCGGGAACATCCGATTCGCCGAGCCGGATCAGGGTGGGGTCCGGAGCGGACTCCAGACGGACGTCGACCAGCTGCACCCCGGCGATGCTGCGTTCGACCTCCCACCCGGGTGAGGGGACCGCCCCGGCGTGCGAGAGGAAGACGGTCGTGGCGGGGGCGATGAGTTCCGCCAGGTCGGACCAGGCCTGCGGGTCGCGCGGGTCGGCGAGCGCGTGGAACGGCGCCACGTCGCTCCGGTACCGCGCCGCCTGCCCGTGCACCTCGGCGAAGCGGGCGTGGGAGCCCTGGAGCGACTCCCACGCCGGATTGTCGAGGACGCTCACTTGCCCTCGATCGGCAGGCCCTCGGGGTTCACCTCGGACTTCGCCACCGCCTCGTTCGCCAGGTTCCAGCGCGCCAGGATCTTCGCGTAGTCGCCGGTCTCGATCAGCTTGTCGACCGCCGCGGCGAGCGGGTCGACCAGGCCGTCGCCCTTCTGCGTGGTGAGCGCGATCTTGCCCTGGAGGGTCGCGCCGGCGCCCGAGTAGGTGCCGACGACCTCCAGACCCCCGTCGACCGCGACCTGGTAGGCGACGCTCGGGCTCGGGCCGAGGTAGAGCTCGATCTGGCCGGAGTTCAGCGCCAGGTAGACGGCCTGGTTGGTCTGGTAGTACTTGATGGTCACCGGCTTGAGGCCCTGCTTCTCGGCCTCCTTGCTCCACTCGACCAGGATCTTCTCCTGGTTGGTCCCGGAGGCGACCGCCACCGTCCTGCCGGCCACGTCCGCCGGGCCGGTGACCTTCAGGCCCGCGCCCTTCTTGGCGGCGAAGGCCAGGTTGTCCAGGCGGTAGGTGGCGAAGTCGTACTTCTGCTTGCGCTCCTCGGTGACGGTGATGTTGGAGACGCCGACGTTGTACTTGCTGCTGTCCAGGCCGATGAAGAGGTTCTCCCACGAGGTGTTCTCCGGGACCGGCTCTAGGCCGAGCACCCCGGCGACCGCGTACGCGATGTCCACCTCGCTGCCGATCAGGGTCTTGTTGTCGGTGGCGGTGAAGCCCAGCGGCGGGGAGCCGGAGCCGGCCAGGCCGAGTCCGATGGTCAGCTTGCCGGTGGCGCGGATGCCCGCCGGGACCCGGGCCGCGATCGTCTCGTCCTTCGCCGGGACGATCCGGTTCTGCTCGGGGCCGGTGTTGATGCCGGAGACCGCCGACGCCGACGGGTCGGCGGCCGCCGCCGCGGCGGCCTTCTCCTCGGGCGCGGCGCAGGCGCCGGTCAGGCTCACTGCCGCCACGGCCGCGAGGATCACTGCAATTCTGGTACGCACGGAGTGCCCCTTTTTTTTTAAGCGAGGACCGCGGACAGGAACGCCCGGGTCCGGTCGTGCCGTGGGTCGTCGAGGACCTGAGCGGGCGGGCCCTGCTCGACGATCCGGCCCTCGTCCATGAAGATCACCGTGTCGGCCGCCTCCCGGGCGAAGCCGATCTCGTGGGTGACGACGACCATCGTGGTGCCGGCCGCGGCCAGGTCACGGAGGACGTCGAGCACCTCGCCGACCAGCTCCGGGTCGAGCGCGCTGGTCGGCTCGTCGAAGAGGATCAGCTTCGGTTCCAGGGCCAGCGCGCGGGCGATCGCCACCCGCTGCTGCTGACCACCGGAGAGCTGCCGGGGGTAGGCGTCCGCCTTCTCCGCCAACCCCACCCGCCGGAGCAGTTCCCGGCCCCGCTCGTACGCGAGGGACCTGCTCTTCCCGAGGGCGGCGATCGGTGCCTCGGCGATGTTCTCCAGCGCGGTGAGGTGCGGGAACAGGTTGAAGTTCTGGAACACGAAGCCGATGCCGGCGCGCTGCTTGAGGATCTGGCGCTCGCTCAGCTCGTGCAGCCGGTTGCCGTGCCGGCGGTATCCGATCAGCTCGCCGTCGACCCGGACCCGGCCGCGGTCCACCTTCTCCAGGTGGTTGATGCTGCGCAGCAGCGTGGACTTGCCGGAGCCGGAGGGCCCGAGGATCACGGTCACCGTGCCGGCCCGCGCGGTGAGGCTCACGTCGCGCAGCACCTCGAGGGAACCGTAGGACTTGTGGACGCCGGAGATCTCGAGAACGGGTACGGGGGTGCTCACCTGCGGATCGCCGCCTTCAGACGCTGGAACGGGGTGGGCGGCAGGGTGCGGACCGCGCCGCGGGCGAAGTGGCGCTCCACGTAGTACTGCAGGATCGAGAGCAGCGCGGTGAGGATCACGTACCAGACGGTGGCGACCATCAGCAGCGGGACGACCCGGCCGTTGCGCCCGTAGACCACCTGGACCTGGTAGAAGAGTTCGCCGATCGCCAGCACGTACACGATGGAGGTACTTTTCAGCAGGTTGACCAGCAGGTTCGCGGCGTTCGGCAGGATCGCCCGCATGGCCTGCGGCAGCACGATCCGCAGGAACTGCCGGTGCCGGGGCAGGCCGAGCGCGGCCGCCGCCTCGTGCTGTCCCTGGTCGACCGAGAGCAGCCCGGCCCGGATGATCTCCCCGGCGAACGCCGCCTCGTGCAGGGTCAGGCCGAGCAGCGCCGCGCCGAACGAGCCGATCAGGTCGTTCGTCGCGAACGACCAGCCGGGCCCGAACGGGATGCCGATCTGCAGCCGGTCGTAGAGGTAGCCGAGGTTGGCCCAGAAGAGCAGCTGCACCAGCAGCGGCACCGAGCGGAAGATCCAGGTGTACGCCCAGCCGACGGTGGTGAGCACCGGGCTGCGGGAGAGGCGCATCGCGGCGAGCGGGATCCCGCCGAGGAAGCCCAGGACGGCCGCGCCCGCGGTCAGTTCCAGCGTCACCAGCAGTGCCTGGACGACCGACTTCTCCAGGAAGTAGCCGGTGAAGGTGGCCCAGTCCCAGCCCGGGTTGGTGGCCAGGCCGTGGGCGAACTGGGCGAGCACGACCAGCACCAGCGCGGTGCCGATCCAGCGCCAGGGGTGCCGGGCGGGCACCACCACGAGGTCGTCGCCGGCCGGTGCGCCGGTGGTACGGGAGGGGGAGAGGACGCTCACGCCGCTGACGCTAGGCAGTCCCTCCCGTAGTCTTCAAGTCCTATCGGCTATATATGTTTTACCGACCTGTTGCGGGCTCCGTATTGCCCATAACCCCATGGGTGCGATAGGAATAGCGGGCATTGACGGACCCTTCTGCCAGGAGCTTCCCGTGTCGACTCTGCTCGCCCCGGCGCCCGCGCCCGAGAAGAGCGCGAAGCCGGTCCCGGCGCTCGCGCCCTCCGGGGGCCTGCGCCGCCGCATCGCGCTGCGGGTGCTCGCGCTCGCCGTGCTCTACCTGCTCTGGGACGTCTCGGCGCGGGCGCTCGCCAACCCGGCCTTCATCCCGTCGCCCGGCGCGGTCTGGCACCAGCTGCTGGTCACCTCGTCGGTGCACGACGGCGTCCGCGGCTACAGCGGCCACCTGCTGATCGAGCACCTGGGGGTCAGCCTGCGGCGGATCCTGATCGGTTCGGTGATCGGCGTGGCCGGCGGCCTGCTGCTCGGCGTGCTGATGGGCACCGTCTCCTGGCTGCGGGTGGTCGCCGAGCCGGTGGTCACGTTCGTCCGGGCGCTGCCGCCGCTGGCGTACTTCAGCCTCTTCATCATCTGGTTCGGCATCGACGAGACGCCCAAGCTCTGGCTGCTCTCCATCGCGGCGCTGCCGCCGGTCGCGGTCGCCACCGCCACCGCCGTGCAGGGCGCGCCGGCCGGGCTCGTCGAGGCGGCCCGCGCGCTGGGTGCCGGGCGCCGGCAGGCGGTCCGCGACGTGGTGCTGCCCAGCGCGCTGCCGGAGATCTTCACCGGTATCCGGCTCGCGGTCGGCGTCGCGTACTCGTCGGTGGTGGCCGCCGAGACGATCAACGGCGTACCCGGCATCGGCGGCATGGTCCGCGACGCGCAGCGCTACTCCCAGACCGACGTGGTCGTCCTCGGCCTCTTCGCCATCGGCCTCTCCGGCCTGCTCATCGACGCCCTGCTGCGGACCGCCGAGAACCGGCTGATCCCGTGGCGCGGCCGCGGATAGATAAGGGTTCCGCCTTGAAGAAGATCATTACGGCCGTCTCCGCCCTGCTGCTCGCGGGAAGCCTCACCGCCTGCGGCAACGGCGCCGCCAGCGGTGGTGGGGACGCCGGCGCCAAGACCATCCGGATCGCGTACCAGGCGTTCCCCAGCGGCGACCTGATCGTCAAGAACCAGGGGCTGCTGGAGAAGGCGCTGCCCGGCTACGAGATCACCTGGACCAAGTTCGACTCCGGTGCCAGCATCAACACCGCGTTCGTGGCGAAGAGCGTGGACATCGCGGCGATCGGCTCCAGCCCGGTGGCCCGCGGGCTCTCGGCGCCGCTCAACATCGACTACCAGGTGGCGTTCGTACTGGACGTGGCGGGCGACAACGAGGCCCTGGTCGCCCGGAACGGCTCCGGGGTCACCGACGTCGCCTCGCTGCGCGGCAGGAAGGTGGCCACCTCGTTCGCCTCCACCTCGCACTACAGCCTGCTCGCCGCGCTGGACCGGGCCGGCGTCGAGGAGTCCGAGCTGACCATCGTGGATCTGGAGCCGCAGGACATCCAGGCGGCGTGGACCCGGGGCGACCTGGACGCGGCGTACACCTGGCTGCCGGTCCTGGACGAGATCAAGAAGACCGGCACGGTGCTGATCACCAGCCGGGAGCTGGCCGCCGGCGGCAAGCCGACGCTGGACCTGGGCGTGGTCTCCACCGCGTTCGCGCAGGCACACCCGGAGGCGGTCGACGCGTGGCGCAAGGCCGAGGCGGCCGCGCTGCAGACCATCGCGGACGACCCGGCGGCCGCGGCGAAGGCGGTCGGCGCCGAACTCAACCTCAGCGCCGATGACGCGGCGAACCAGCTCGAGCAGGGTGTCTTCCTGAAGCCGGCGGACATCTCGTCGGCCGAGTGGCTGGGCACCGAGGGCAACGTCGGCAAGCTCGCCGACAACCTGGTCGACGCGGCCACCTTCCTCAAGGCGCAGCAGAAGATCGACGCGGTCCCGTCGGCCGAGGACGTGAAGAAGGCCATCTACGTGAAGGGACTCCCCGGTGTCCTCGGCTGACCCGGTCTCGGATGACACGGTCTCGGCTGACGGGGCGGTCGCGATCGAGGGCGTCCGGCACGCGTACGGCGAGGTCACCGCGGTCGGCCCGGTCGACCTGACCGTGCCGGCCGGGGAGTTCCTGGTGCTGGTCGGGGCGTCCGGGTGCGGCAAGAGCACCCTGCTGCGGCTGATCGCCGGGTTCGAGCAGCCCACCGAGGGCACCGTCCGGACGGCGGGGGAGCCGCCGGTGCCGGGACGCGGCGCGGGGCTGGTCTTCCAGCAGCCCCGGCTCTTCCCGTGGAAGACCGTCGGCGGCAACGTCGCGCTCGCGCTGAAGTACGCCGGCCTGCCGGCCACCCCGGAGCGGGTGGACGGACTGCTCGCCCGGGTCGGCCTGCACGACGTGGCGAAGCGCCGCATCTGGCAGATCTCCGGCGGCCAGCAGCAGCGGGTGGCGATCGCCCGCGCGCTCGCGGTGGAGAACCCGCTGCTGCTGCTCGACGAGCCGTTCGCGGCCCTGGACGCGCTCACCCGCGAGCGTCTTCAGGAGGATCTGCGGCAGGTCGGCGCGGACACCGGCCGTACCTCGATCTTCGTCACGCACAGTGTCGACGAGGCGGTCTTCCTGGGCAGCCGGGTGGTGGTGCTGACGCCGCGGCCGGGCCGGATCGCGCTGGACCTGGCGATCGGGCTGCCCCGGACCGGGGCCGGTGCCGAGGAGCTGCGCGGCTCGCCGGAGTTCGCCGCGTTGCGCGCGCAGGTCGGCCACGCGATCCGGGAGACGCCCGTCGCGCCGCTTCGGTGAATCCCCGATTTGTCAGGGCATTCTCTGGTTAGGGTCGTATGGCCCTGAATTCCAGTGATTTGTCTCTGCGGGGAGCGGGTCGTGATGTCCGGTGCCTGGAAGGGCCGCCTCGGTGTGGTGGCGGCGGTCGTGCTCGTGGTCCTCGGGATGTCGCCGATGCCGGTGATGGCGGCGGTCCCGGTGATCACCACGTTCACGCCGACCACCGCGGCGATCGGCGACTCGGTGACCATCACGGTGAGCAACACCGACCCCGACCCGGCGAACAACACCGTCCTGATCAACGGGTCGGCCGCGACGGTGACCGCGCGGACCTCGACCACACTGACCTTCACGGTGAACTACGGCAACGCCGGCGGTCTGGTCACCGTGACCACCCCCGGCGGCACCGCGACCAGCACCGCCGACCTGACCGTGCTGCCGTACTACCTGACCACCGCCGACGTCTCCAGCACCGGGCGGATCACGGTCGGCACCAAGACCACGCTGAGCGTCCCGGCCGGCAAGACCGCGATCCGGCTCTTCGACGGCGCCACCACGGACCGGTTCGCGGTGCTGACCGGGAACGGCTCGCCCAGCGTCTGCAACTTCGACCTGCGGGCGTACACCACGTCGATGGTGCAGAGCGGCGCCTCCGCGTGCCTGACCGGCAGCGGCTGGATCGACACGATGGCCGCGACCGGGGTGGCCGGCACCAGGACGCTGACCGTCAAGAACACCTCGACCACGGCCGGCACGGTCGACGTGACCGTGCTGAACATAGCCGCCGACCCCAGCCTGGGCACCGCGCTGCTGGACGGCTCGTCGAAGACCATCACGCTCGGCACCGCGGGCCAGAACGGCTACCTCACCTTCAGCGGCACCGCGGCGCAGCGCATCTCGCTGCAGGTGACCTCCGCCGCGTCGGCCTTCCTCTGCTGCTACCTGAAGTGGGGGATCTACGACCCGACCGGCGCGCTGGTCGGCACCACCAAGAACGGTGTGGACTTCCTCGACCCGGTCACCCTGCCGTCGACCGGCACCTATCAGATCATCTTCGACCCGGCGTACAACCGGACCGGCACGGTCACCCTGGCCGCGGCGAGCGTCTCCACCGACGCGAACCTCGGCACGCTGCCGCTGACCGGCGCGGCCACCACCGGGTCGATCAGCGCGGCCGGGCAGAACGGGTACTTCACCTTCTCCGGCGCCGCGAACCAGCGGATCGCGGTACAGACCACCAGCGCCTCCTCCTCGCTGCTCTGTTGCTACGTGAAGTGGGGGATCTACGACGCGACCGGCACCCAGGTCGGGTCCTCGAAGAGCGGGCTGGACTTCATGGAGCCGGTCACCCTGCCGTCGGCCGCCACGTACCAGCTGCGGATCGACCCGGCGGCCTCGCGGGTCGGTTCGATCACCGTGAAGGCCTGGGACGCGTCGACCGACGTGAACGCTGGCGTCCTGGCGCTGGACGGCACCACCAAGACGGTGACCGTCAGCAACCCCGGCCAGAAGGGGTACGTGACCTTCACCGGCACGGCGAACCAGAAGGTGGCGTTCAAGACCACCGGCGCCTCGGCGGCCCTGCTGCCGTCGAACGTGAGCTGGGCGCTCTACGACCCGAACGGCAGCCAGGTGGGCGCCACCAAGCGGGGCAACGACTCGCTCGACGCGGTCACCCTGCCCACGGCCGGCACGTACACGCTGAGGGTCGACCCGGCCGGTGCCAACGTCGGCTCGCTCACCGTGGCGGCCTGGGACACCACCACCGACGCGAACCTCGGCGTGCTCTCGACCAACGGCACCTCGGTCACCGTCTCGCTGAGCAACCCGGGGCAGAACGGGTACCTGACCTTCACCGGCACCGCGAGCCAGCGGCTGGCCGTGCAGACCGCGAACGCCGGGTCCAACTTCCTGCCCAACTACGTGTCGTGGGGGGTCTACGACGCGGCGGGCACCCAGTACGGCGCCACCAAGACCGGCAACGACTTCCTCGACGTGGTGACGCTGGGCGCGGCGGGCACGTACAAGGTGTACATCGATCCGCTGGGTACCCGGACCGGGTCGATCTCGGTCACCGCGTACACGGTTCCGGCGGACGCCAGCCTCGGCACGCTCGCCCTGACCGGCACCGCCACGGTCGCCACGATCAGCAATCCCGGTCAGAACAACTACTTCACCTTCCCCGGTACGGCGAACCAGCGCGTCGCCGTGCAGACCACGGCCGCGTCGTCCTCGTTCGGCACGTCGTACGTGACGACCGGCATCTACGACCCGTCCGGCAGCCTGGCCGGCTCCAACGTGCTCGCCAACGGGTTCATCGACACGGTCACGCTGAGCACGACGGGGACGTACAAGGTGATCGTGAATCCGGGCGGGAGCCGGGTCGGGTCGATCACGGTGACCGCGTGGACCGTGCCGGCCGACGCCAACCTCGGCACGCTGCCGACCACCGGCACGCCGACCACCGCCTCGATCACCAACCCGGGCCAGAACGGCTACTTCACCTTCTCCGGTACGGCCGGACAGACCGTGGTGGTCACGGCGAAGAGCCCGTCCACCACGATGGGCTGCTGTTACACCACCTGGACCGTGAAGGGCCCGGACGGCGGCTCGCTGGGCAGCAAGAAGGGCGTCGACAAGCTCAAGCTGGTGCTCAGCACGACCGGGACGTACACGGTCTACATCGATCCGCTCGGCAGCCGGACCGGCACGATGGTCTTCGCCGCCAACGTCTGATGCCGGATGTCCGATAAGGGTCATCACGTCCGGCCCAGGGGTCGTTTGACATATTGATAAGCATCAACGTCTAGTGGTGGGCTGTCGGGCATGAGACGACGCTCCCTGGCGGCCATCGCCGTCGCCACTCTCAGCCTGACCGCGGCCTTCTCCGGCTCGGTACCCGCGGGTGCCGAGCCGGCGGCCTCTACCGAGTCCGCCTCCTACGAGGTGTACGACGTCCGCACGCTCGCCCAGCGCAACGCCATCGCCCGGACCGGCGCGTCGATCGACGGCATCGAGCACTCGGTCGCCGAGATCACCGCGACACCGCTCGAGGTGCGGCTGCTGAAGAAGCTGGGCTTCACCGTCGAGGCGCTCACCGGGATCCTGGACTTCCCGTCCGCCGACGCGGCGTACCACAACTACGCGGAGATGATCGCGGACATCAACGCGATCGTCGCGAAGTACCCGGCCATCGCGAGCACCCGGGTGATCGGGCAGTCGTACGAGGGCCGGAACATCGTGGCCGTCAAGATCTCCGACAACGTCGGTACCGACGAGGCCGAGCCCGAGGTCCTCTACGACGCCAGCCACCACGCCCGCGAGCACATCACCGTGGAGCAGGCGCTCTACATCATGCACGAGTACACCGAGGACTACGCGACCGACAGCCGGGTCAAGGCGATCGTCGACAGCCGGGAGATCTGGATCATCCCGAACGTCAACCCGGACGGCTCCGAGTACGACATCGCCACCGGCAGCTACCGCTCGTGGCGCAAGAACCGGCAGCCGAACAGCGGCTCCAGCGCGGTCGGCACCGACCTGAACCGGAACTACTCCTACAACTGGGGCTGCTGCGGCGGCTCGTCCCGGCTCCCGGCCTCGGAGACCTACCGCGGCCCGTCGGCGTTCTCCGCGCCGGAGACCCAGGTGGTCCGGGACTTCGTGAACAGCCGGGTGGTCGGCGGCGAGCAGCAGATCACCGCGGCCATCGACTTCCACTCCTACTCCGAGCTGGTGCTCTGGCCGTACGGCTACACCACCTCGAGCACCGCGACCGGGATGACCGCCGACGACTACAGCGCGCTCTCCACGCTGGGTGAGCAGATGGCCGACACCAACGGGTACACGCCCGAGCAGTCCAGCGATCTGTACATCACCGACGGCGACTCGCTCGACTGGCTCTGGGGGACGTACAAGATCTTCGCGTACACCTTCGAGATGTACCCGACCTCCTCGGCCGGCGGCGGCTTCTACCCGCCGGGCAGCGTGATCACCGCGCAGACCGCCCGGAACCGGGAGGCCGTCCTGCAGATCGCCGAGGTGGCGGACTGCCCGTACAAGGTCATCGGGAAGGAGAGTACGTACTGCTGATGATCTTGTCGTCGATCTCCGTCGCCGGCGCCGGCTTGAAGAAGTAGAAGCCCTGCGCGTAGCGGTAGCCGAGGGCCTCCAGACGATCGGCCTGTTCCCGGGTCTCGACGCCCTCGGCGACCGCGCGCAGTCCCATGGTGCGGGCGATGGTGCTCAGCGACGACGCGATCGCCTCCTGCTCGGCGGTGCCGTTCAGCTCGTCGATGAACGACTTGTCCACCTTCAGCGTGGTCACCGGGCAGGTGCGCAGCAGGGTCAGCGAGGACTGGCCGGTGCCGAAGTCGTCGAGGGCCACCCCGACACCGAGATCCCGGAGCTCCCGTACGGTGGCGAGCGCCGCACCCCCGTCGAAGACCGCGGTCTCGGTGATCTCGCACGTGATGCCGGCCGGGTTCACCCCGTGCCGCGCCATCGCCGCCGCGAGGTGACCGGGCAGCTCCGGGTCGAGCAGCTGGCGGGCCGAGACGTTGATGTTGACCCGGGGCGCGTCGTCGCCGTGCCGGCGCTGCCAGGCCGCCGCGTCCGCGCAGGCGGTCTCGATGATCCAGAGCCCCAGGTCGAGGATCAGCCCGGTGTGCTCGGCGACCGGGATGAACGCGGCCGGCGACACCATCGGGCCGTCCGCCGGCAGCCAGCGGACCAGCGCCTCCACCCCGGTGATCCGGCCGCCGGGCAGCTCCACTATCGGCTGGTAGAAGAGCCGGAACTCGCCGCGCTCCAGGCCCCGCCGCAGCGCGGCCGCCATGTCGGCGTCGTGCCGCGCGGTGTGGTCCATCTCCGGGGTGTGCTCCTGCCAGCGGTTCCGGCCGGCCCGCTGGGCGGTCTTGAGCGCCAGCTCGGCCCGGCGCAGCAGGTCGCCGCCGACGCCGCCGGCCACCCCGGCGGTGACCGTGACCAGCAGGTCGTGGCCCTCCACCCGCAGCGGCGTACGGAACGCCTGGACGAGATCGGCGGCGAGCCCGGCCCGCTCGCCGGGCACCATGATCCCGAACTCGTCGCCGAGCAGGCGGGCCACCACCGCGCCGTCCCCGGCGGCCTCCCGCAGGCGATCGGCGGCGGCGCGCAGCAGGGCGTCGCCCTTCTCGTCACCGAGCCGGTCGTTGAGCGTGCTGAAGCCGTCCAGGTCGCAGACCGCCACCACGGACGGGGCGGTGGAGCGCTGCAGCGTCGTCCCGAAGAGCCGCCGGTTCGGCAGGCCGGTCAGGTCGTCCCGGTGCGCGTGCTCGTCGAGGCGGTCCAGCAGCACCGCGTTGTCGGTGAGCGCGGCCAGCTGGCGGACCATCACCAGCACCATCAGCACCACGGCACCGCCGGCCAGGCCGGGGGAGAGGAAACCGGTCCGCAGGGTGACCGTGAGCAGCATGGCGCCGGTGATCGCGACGGCCGCGTACGGCACCCCGCTGATGCCGCGCATCCGCGTCCGGCGGGCCCGCACCGGGCGGGCGAGGATCTGGGAGCGGGCGGCGAGCGCGAAGAGCAGTCCGAGCCAGGGGAGCACCAGGGCGGTCACGCTGATGTGCGGCCACCGCTGGACGTGCGGGTAGATCACCCAGGTGAGCGGCGCGAAGACGCCGATCGGTGTGAGGTACCAGAGCGAGGGCCCGTGCACCGGCCCGGCGCCGGTGATACCGACCTTGATCACCGCGAGGATACCGGTGCACGCGCAGGTCACCGCGATGCCGAGCAGGCCGGCGGCGAGGTTTCGGCTGTTCGCCGGGAGCGGCGTGATCCAGAGGATGTGCGAGACGACGATGGCCGCGGCCACCCCGACGATCGCGACGTCCAGGTACATGGCGACGAGGGCCCGCCAGCCGCGCGGCTGGCCGGGCAGCAGGAGCAGCGAGACGATGGCGCCGGCGACCGCGGCGATGTAGAACCCGGCGGTCGGCGCGTCCATCGGGGCGACGTGCCCGACGGCGTACGTCCGGGCGGCGTGACAGATCGCACCCACGGTCAGGGCGCCCGCGCCCGCCGCGAGCCGGAGCCAGAACGTCCGGGCCGGGCCGGTGCCGTACACCGCGGTGAGCAGACAGGAGAGCACCGCCGTGGCGGTCGCGCCGATCGCGGCGGGCCAGAGCGACCAGCCCGGCTCCGGCCGGGACATGCCGGTGACGACGAGGACCGCGCTCAGCACGACCCAGCCGAGGGCGAGGAGCACCACGGCTCCGGCCGCCGCCCGGCCCGCTCGCGTCACGTGTGGCATGTCCCGTTCATCGGCGGGGTTCCGCTCGACATGAACCAAAGAGCCCCGGCCACCCCAACCGTCCTGGGGTGGCCGGGCCGTTCCTCGGTTACGCCGACCACCACACGGTGGTGTCCGGCGGGAGCACCACCCCGTCCGGGCCGATCTCCACCGGGCCGCTGGCCAGCAGGATCTCTCCGGTACGGTCGACCGTCACCGGCTGGTCACCCATGTTGACCGTGCAGCGGAAGACCGGCGCGTCCGCAGCCGTCCGCTCGAACGCCAGCACCCCGGCGGGGGCGGACACCCACGTCAGGTTGTCGGTCGGGGCGAGCGCCGGGTGCGACCGGCGGATCCGCAGCGCGGACCGGTAGACCTCCAGCGTCGAGTCCGGGACGCCGGCCTGGGCCGCGACGCTGAGCTCCGCCCACGACTCCGGCTGCGGGAGCCAGCTGCCGCCGCCCTCCGGACCGAAGCCGTACGGTGCCGTGTCGCCGCTCCACGGGATCGGCACCCGGCAGCCGTCGCGGTACCCGTCCTGGCCGGTCGCCCGGTGGAAGGCCGGGTCCTGGCGTACCTCCGGCGGCAGGTCGACGACCTCGGGCAGGCCGAGCTCCTCACCCTGGTAGAGGTAGGCCGAACCGGGCAGCGCCAGCATCAGCACGCTCGCCGCGCGGGCCCGCCGCAGCCCGGCGACCGGGTCGACCGCGACCGGCTTGCGACCGGCGACCTCGCCCTCGCCCGCCTGCAGCAGCCGGGTGGTGTGCCGGACCACGTCGTGGTTGGAGAGCGTCCAGGTGGTCGGGGCGCCCACCGCGCGCATCGCGTCCAGCGAGTCGGTGATCATCTGGCGCTGCTCGTGGACGTTCCACGCGGTGCCCAGGTAGCTGAAGTTGAACGCCTGGTGCAGCTCGTCGCCGCGGACGTAGTGCGACACCCGGGACAGGTTCGGCGCCCACGCCTCGGCGACCGCGATCCGCTCGCCCGGGTACTCGTCCAGGATCCGGCGCCAGCTGCGGTAGATCTCGTGCACGCCGTCCCGGTCGAAGCACGGGCTCTCGCCGACGCCGAGCAGGTGCCACTCGGCACCGTCGCCGACGTCCGGCAGCCCCTCCTCCTTGACCAGCCCGTGCGCCACGTCGATCCGGAAGCCGTCCACGCCCAGGTCCAGCCAGAACCGCAGGATGGTCTTGAACTCGTCCCGGACCGCCGGGTGCTCCCAGTTGAAGTCGGGCTGCTCGGCGGCGAACAGGTGCAGGTACCACTCGCCGTCCGGGACCCGGGTCCAGGCCGGCCCGCCGAAGATGGACGGCCAGTCGTTCGGGGGCAGCTCGCCGTTCTCGCCCTTGCCGGGCCGGAAGTGGTACCGCTCGCGGAACGTCGAGCCGGGCCCCTCGGCGAGCGCCTTGACGAACCATTCATGCTGGTCGGAAGAGTGGTTAGGCACCAGGTCGACGATCACGCGCAGCCCCAGCGCGTGCGCTCCGGTGATCATCGCGGAGGCGTCCGCCACGGTGCCGAAGATCGGGTCGACGGTGCGGTAGTCGGCGACGTCGTACCCCGCGTCGGCCTGCGGGGAGGCGTAGAACGGGGAGAGCCAGACCGCGTCGACACCCAGGTCCCGCAGGTACGGCAGACGGTTGCTGATGCCCGGCAGGTCGCCGATGCCGTCACCGTTCGCGTCGGCGAAGCTGCGCGGGTAGATCTGGTAGATGACCGCGTTGCGCCACCAGGAGGCCGGTGACGCCTCGATGGTGGGCGGTGCGACCAGTTGATCAGTCATGAGCAGCGACGGTAGCAGCGAACTAACACGTGTTACATCCCCCGACGGTTGCTTTCTTTCAGCAAGTTCTTTCAGTGCGCCGTTATGCGCGTTTCGTCGTGTTTATTGACGCCTGCCCGCCTGCCCGCCTGCCCGCCTGCCCGCCTGCCCGCCTGCCCGCCTGCCCGCGCCCCGCCTGGCGCCTGCCCGCCTGGCGCCTGCCCGCCTGGCGCCTGCCCGCCGTGCCGGTGCGCCCGCGTCAGCTGCCGGCCGGGGCCTTCGCGGCGGACTCGCGGACGATCAGGGAGGTGCCGAGGGTCTGGTGCGGGTGCCGGTCCTCGCCGCGGATCGCGGAGATCAGGAAGTCGGCGGCCATCCGTCCCTTGTCGACGATCGGCTGGTGCACGGTGGTCAGCCGAGGCCGGAACCAGGCGGACTCCGGCAGGTCATCAAAACCGGTCACGGACACATCGCCGGGGACGTCGAGGCCGAGCTCCTGAAGGGCGTCCACCGCGCCGTGGGCCAGGACGTCCGAGAGCGCGAGCACGGCAGTCGGCCGCCCTCTCCTCGTCCCCTTCCCCTCGCTCTTCCCTTCGCCCTCTCCTTCGCCCTTCCCTTCGCCCTCTCCCTTTCCCGTTCCCGGTATTTCCGTTTCTTCTATTTTTTCCGTCATGATGGATTTCATGGCGTTATATCCATCTAGGCGAGTCACCGGGACCTCGGCCAGCCGTACGTCGTCCAGGCCCAGCCCGGCGTCCTTGAGCGCGTCCGCGATCCCGGCGAGTCGCCGGGCCAGCGGCCCTCGGTAGCCGCGCTCGGCGACCCGGTCGCCCGGATCCATGGAGAGCACGGCCAACTCCCGGTGCCCCAGCTCCAGCAGGTACCGGGCCACCTCCCGCGCCCCGCCCCGGTCGTCCACCTCGACGCTCGGCGCCCCTTCGTGCCGGTCCGAGTCGATCAGCACGAACGGGATCCCGCGCCGATCCAATTCGGCCACCTCGCCGCGGTCCACCTCCAGCCCGCAGACGATGAACCCGTCCACCGCCGCGTACGGGATCGCCTTGCGCACCGAGTCCTGCAGCGGCGGCGTCAGCAGGAGCGTGTACCCCTCCCGGTCGCAGACCTGCCCCGCCCCCATCAGGAACCGCGCGTAGTACGGATTGTCGAGGATCCGCGCCAGCCGCTGCGGCAGCAGCACCCCGATCGAGTTCGTGGTCCCGGCCTGCAGCATCCGCCCGATGGTATGCGGCGTATATCCGATTTCCTCCGCAACGGCGAGGATCCGTTGCCGGGTCTTCGCTGAAATTCTTTGCGGATTATTGAAAGCAAACGACACCGCCGACCGCGAGACCCCCGCCGCGGCCGCCACATCGTGCGAGGTGGCCCGCGCCCCGCCCCGGCCCGCCGCGCTCTTCCTCCCCGCTCTCGACCCGTTGCCGGCCCGTGACCCGTCCTCCGGCGCGTTGCCGGCCCGTGACCCGTCCTCCGGCGCGTTCCCGGCCCGTGGCCCGGCTGTCGGTGCGTTCTCGGTGCGCGGCCCGGTTTCCGGCGCGTTCCCGGCCTTCCTCGGTGGCATCCACGCTCCCTCGGGTCGGGCTCACCCTAGCCCACTCCGCGCCCGCCGCCGCGCAAGCGTGAGGACGGTTGAGGCTCCGGTGAGCTCTGCGCCCGCAGTGGTGCATGAAGCGCTCACGGCCGGGTATCTCCATGGTCAGACGGACCTGAGATCTCCCCGGAGGTGTGTGATGTCGTTCGACGACAAGGTCGACAACAAGGCCGAGGAAGTGGGCGGCAAGGTCAAGGAGGGCGTGGGCCGCGCCACCGATGACGAGCGCCTGGAGGCCGAGGGGAAGGCGGACCAGACCAGCGCCAACCTCAAGCAGGCCGGCGAGAAGATCAAGGACGTCTTCCGTTCCTGATCGGGGTGTGGGTGAACCGGGCCGGGGCGCGAGCCCCGGCCCGGTTCTTGTCCGGGTTCTTCGTGTCCGGGTTCTTCGTGCCGGGGTCCTTCGTGTCCGGGGTTCAGGGAGCGGCGGTCACCGGCACCCGGACCACCGCGTCGAAGAGATAGCCCAAGGTGTTGTACCGCGCGACGTCGGGCTGGGTGTTGCCGTGTACGTCGGTGGCGCGGGCCAGTAGTTCGTGCGCACCGGAGGCGGGCTCCCAGTCGAGCTCCCACTGCTGCCACGCCGCCTCGGGGGACGGGGCGGACCTGCGCGCGCGGCGCCACGTCGTCCCGCCGTCGGTGCTGACGTCGACGTGCTGGATGGGGCCGTTCGCGGACCAGGAGCGGCCGGTCAGGCGGGTGGGCGCGCCGGCCGCGAAGACCGTACCGGGAGCGAGCTCGAAGGCGCTCTTGATCATCTGTTCGTCGAAGGGCCGGCCCTCGGTGGGGAAGTCCGGGCCGAACAGGCGGTAGAAGGTCGTGTTCCACGGGGAGAAGAGCGGCTCGGTGGAGACCTCGATGCCGCCCACCCACTTGATCGAGGCGATGCCGATCCAGTGCGGGACGATCACCCGGACCGGGTGGCCGTGGTCGGCGGGGAGGGGCTCGCCGTTCATCTCGTACGCCAGCAGCACGTCGTCGAGGGCCTTGCCGACCGGGAGCGGGCGCCGGACCGGGCCGAGGTCGACGCCCCCGGTCACGTAGTTCGGGTCGAGACCGCTGGGCTGGACGTCCACCGCGTCACGGCGGAGCCCGGCCCTGCGCAGGACGGTGGAGAGCCGGACCCCGCGCCAGCGAGCGACGCCGACGGCGCCCAGGCCCCATGCCGTACCCGAAACGCTCTGGCCCTGCTGGGAGCCGAAGTAGCTGCGACCGTTACCGGCGCACTCGACGGTGACCGTGTGGGTCTCGGCGGGGAGCCTGCGCAGGTCGGCGAGGGTGAAGTGGGCCGGATCGCCGCACAGGCCGTCGCCGGAGATCTCCAGGGACCAGGAGTCCGCGTCGATGATCGGCGTGCTGGTGTGGTTGCGGACGAAGAACCGGTCGATGGGGACGTGGTAGCCCTGGCCCCGGAGCGCCGCCCACTTCGTCTCGGCGTTGGTGCCGAGGATGGTGAAGAGGTCGTCGGGGAGGGGTTTGACGATGGTGGGCGCCGCGCTCGCGGGGCTCGCCTCGAGCAGGGTGCCGACGCTGGCGAGCGCGGAGAGTTTGAGCAGGTCGCGGCGGGAGAAGCCGCGTGCGCGCCCGGCGATCCAATCCTGGAGCCGGCGCTCGTCGTAGGCGCTCTCGGCATTCATGCGTATCATCCTATCTAGACGATAGGATTTGTGGGTAGCTTCCGTCGCTCGGCTCAGTCCGGTGGGCAGCACGGGTCATTGACGATGCAGAGTCCGGCCAGGGCCTGCACCATCACCCCGCCCAGGCAGTTCCGGTACATGACCCGCGGCGAGGTGGTCGTCACCGAGGGCGTCACCGAGGGCGGCGGCGAGGGCGACGGCGAGGGGCTGGTCGTGGTGGGCGCGGGCGCCGGGCTGGTCTCCGTGGGGGTGCTCGGCGCCCGCCGGTCCCACGCGTCGGCGGCGAAGACGGCACCGGCGGTTCCGGCGCCGGCCATCAGCAGGGTGACGCAGAGCGCCGCCAGGACGAGCCGGAGCCGCGAGACCCGCCGGCCACCCGGCGGCGGCGCGGGCGGTGTGGACCGCACGGGCGGGGTGGGAGGTGCGGGCGGTGTGCGCCGCGTCGGCGGCGCGGGCGGGGGCTGCCAGGCGTTGCGGACCAGCGGGAGGTCCTCGGCCGCGTTGCGGGAGCGGAACTCGGGGCGCGGGAGGCCCTTCGCCGCCTGGTTCCGGAGGATCTCGCGGTAGATCGTGCGCGCGTCCAGGACCGGTGCCCCGCCGGCGACGCCGTCCCGGAGCACGGTGAGCAGAGCGCCGCTGAAGGCGGTGTTCCGCTCACCCGGTGGTGCCAGCGCGACCAGGTTGCGGCTGGTGGCCGCGATGATGACCGACTGGTCGATCTCGACGTCCTCGGCGAGGTCGGCGGCGGACATCTCGCCGACCAGGGCGCGTGCGGCGTAGCAGCAGTCGAGGATCACCAGTTTGTGGGCCGCCCTGCTCTGCCAGACCCGGCGGCGGATCGACTCGTACGCGACGGCGGTGGCGTCCTCCTCGCCGAGCTCGCTCTCGGTGACCGCGAGGTGCAGCCGCCCGTCGGTGCTGTCGACGAGCCCGTGCCCGGCGTAGTAGATCAGCAGGAGACCGTCCGGGCCCACGTCCCGGGCCGCGGTACGGACCGCGCCGATCACACCGCCGACGGAGGTGTCGCCGGTGACCACCGCGCAGTTGCCCGGCGGCAGACCCCACAGACCGGGGTCGGTGAGCGCCGCGGCCAGGTCGGTCAGGTTGTTCGCCACACCGGGCAGGTCGGTCAGGTGACGGTAGGTGCCGCAGCCGACGAGGACGGCCCGCGACCGCGCGGCGGGCGGCGTCGCGGTCATCGCTGCGTCAGGATCTCGACCGTGCGGTCCGGGTCGGACGCTCCGAGGACGGCTCGGGCGTCGCCGTGGGTGATGACGACGGTGACCTGCCGCGGCTGCCGGGAGTCGCGCCAGGCCAGCAGTGCGACGACCAGCTGGGCCACCGAGAGCCCCGCCCCGACCGTCAGCGAGATCGCCTCGATGGTGCCGCCCATCTCGCGGGCGTCCGGGGAGACACACCACCGGGGATCCCCGAAGCGGCGGACCGGCGGCTCGTCACCGAGCCATCTCCACAGGGAATGCCATTCGTCGACGTCGGAACGGTGCAAGGAGACACGAGTCTGCACGGTGATTGCCCTGCCGTTGTGCGGGGAGAAGGCGCTGAGCGACGCTAACAGCGGCTCCCGCAAGATCGGTATCCGGCATCACCTGTGCGGGTCTCGCGTTCTCCGAGAGGGGCGCTCGACGGCACCCCTCTCGGAGAACGCGGTCAGGAGGAGCCGGTCGGTGTGGTCGTCCTGGTGCGGTCCACCTCGTCCCAGTCCTCTCTGCGCTGCACCGCGGCGTCCCCGGAGACGGCCGCGGTGGCCGGGAGCCGGCCGGGCCACCAGAAGCGGTCGCCGGTCAGTGTCGCCAGGGCCGGGACCAGGACGGTACGGACCAGAAGGGTGTCCAGCAGCACGCCGATGCCGACGATCACGCCGATCTGGGTGAGCGTGATGATCGGCAGCACGCCGAGCACCGCGAAGACCGCCGCCAGCAGGATGCCCGCGCTGGTGATCACGGCGCCGGTGACGGCGAGGGCGTGCACCATGCCGTCCCGCGTACCCCGCTTCCCGGCCTCCTCGCGGGCCCGGGTGACCAGGAAGATGTTGTAGTCCACCCCGAGCGCGACCAGGAACAGGAAGGAGAAGAGCGGGACCTGGTTGTCCAGCGCGTGGTCGAAGAGCCACGAGCCGGCCCCGAGCGCCGCGCCGAAGCTGGCGATCACCGTGACGATCAGCAGCAGCGGCGCGACCAGGGCGCGGAGCAGCACGATCAGCACCAGCAGCACCACCAGCAGGATCACCGGGACGATCACCACGAGGTCGTGCCGGGTGGCGTCCCGGGTGTCCAGCGCGGTGGCCACGCTGCCGCCGACGAGGGTGCCGCCGTCGAGGCGGTCGCGGAGCGCGCGGATCACGTCGTACGACTCGCTCGTGTCCGGCGCCGCGTTCAGCACCACGGTGATCGAGGCGAGCGTGGTGGTCTGCTCGGCGATCCGGGCCTGGGCCACGCCGGGCGTCGCGGTCACTGCGGCCAGCACGGACTGCGCCTCGGCGGGCGTGGTCAGCACCGTCGTCGGGCTGGCCGTACCGGCTGGGAAGTACTTCGAGAGCGTCTCCAGGCCGGCGACCGACTCGGACTCGACCCGGAACTGCTCGGTCTGCGACAGGCCGAGCCGGGTGCCGAGGCCGCCCGCGGAGAGCACGCCCAGCACGATCACCGAGACGACGGTGACGGCGACCGGCTTGCGTGCCACGAACCGGCCGACCCGCGCCCACACGCCCGTCGCGTCCTCCAGCCCGGCCCGGCCCGTCTTCGGCACGAACGGCCAGAACAGCCCGCGACCGCAGACCACCAGCGCGGCGGGGAGCACCACCAGGGCGAAGACCGCGGCGACGGCGATGCCCGCGGCGGCCGTGACGCCCAGCGACACGTTGCTCGAAAGGCTCGCCAGCAGCAGGGTGAGCAGGCTGAGGATGACCGTACCGGCGCTGGCCGCGATCGCCGGTCCGGCCCCGCGCAGCGCGACCCGCATCGCGGTGAAGCGATCCTCGTGGTGGTGCAGTTCCTCCCGGTATCGGGAGATGAGCAGCAGCGCGTAGTCGGTGCCCGCGCCGAAGACCAGCACCGTCACGATGCCGGTGGTCGAACCGGAGACCGGCAGGTCGGTGTGGCGCGAGATGATCGCCACGATGCCGGTGGTGACCCGGTCGGCGAGGCCCACCACGGTGAGCGGTACCAGCCAGAGCATCGGGCTCCGGTAGGTGATCAGCAGCAGCACCGCCACCACGACCACGGTGACCAGCAGCAGCCGGGTGTTCGCGCCGGTGAAGCTGTCGGCGAGGTCGGCGGTGAACCCGGCCCCTCCGGTCACCTGCGCGGTCACGCCGGCCGGGAGACCGCTCCGCACCTGCGTACGCAGGTCGGAGACGGCCTTGATGATCTCGTCGGAAGGCGCTCCGGCCGGCATGGCCACCGAGATGATCGCGGCTCTCCGGTCCTCGCTGAGGATCGGGGTGCCCAGATCACGCACGGTGGCGAGGTCGGCGTCGGTCAGTGCGTCGCCGCCCTTGGCGAGGACCACCAGGGCGGCGCTGGTCCGGCCGGAGGGCAGCTGCTTCTGCAGCTGGGCCACCCGGGTGGACTCGGCGGACGACGGCAGGGACGCGTTCGGGTCGTTCGTGGTGCTCGTCGCCCCGGAGAGGCCGATCACCAGACCGCCGAGCACGAGGGCGAGGAGCAGTGTTGCCCATGCCCGTCTCATGAAAGCCTCCAAGATAAAGAATCTCGACAATCGAGATTCTCCACAGATGGGTACGCGTCTGCAACACTTACCCCCGTGGAGGAACCGGATGCCCTCGAACGGCAGCGCCTGCGGTCGCGGCTGGTAGATCTTTTGAACACGTACAGTAGCGAGGCGCAGCACATCGGGCACGCGTTCGCCGGGCGTCACCATCTGCACGCCACCGACATGCACGCGCTGCTCGCGATCATGCACGCGGAGCGGCAGGGCGCCCCGCTGACACCGGGCCGGCTGGGTGAGGCGATCGGTCTGTCGTCCGGCGCGACCACGGCGCTGATCGACCGGCTGGAGAAGGGCGGGCACCTGCGGCGTACCCGGGAGAGCGCGGACCGCCGGGTGGTGCACCTGCGGTACGGCGAGGCCGGGATGGCGCTGGCCCAGGCGTTCTTCACCCCGCTGGCGCCGCGGACCGACGCGGTGATGGAGGACTTCGGCGTGGCCGAGCTCCAGGTGGTGGAGCGCTTCCTCGCCGGGATGGTGGCGTCGCTGATCGGCTACCGGGACGAGCTCCGGGCCAAGTGACGGTCTTCGGGCGGCCGCGGTCGCTGATGCAACCCAGGGGCACCGCGGCTGCTTCCTGAACCACCGGGGTCGCGGCCGATTCTGACGGCGTGAACACGACTGACACCCTCGTCCAGGCCGACGACATGCTCGCGCGGGGCCGTGCCCGCAACGCGGCACACCTGCTCGCGCCGGTCGTCGGGCGCCAGCCGGAGAACACCGAGGCGTGGCACCGGATGGCCCGCGCCCACCTGGAGCTCGGCGACGCGGAGGCCGGCCTGCGGGCCGCCCGCGCCGCGTGGCAGCTCGACCCGTACGGTGCGGAGTCGCTCTACTGGGTCAGCCGGGCCTGCACCGAACTGGCCCGGCACCCCGAGGCGATCGACGCCGCCGCGAACGCGTGCCGCCAGGACCCGGGCAACCCCCGGCTGCACCTGCGCCTCGCCGAGGCCCAGCTCGCCGCGGGCCTGGTCGCCGAGGCGGAGGACGGCCTGCGGATCGCGGTCGAGCTGGCCGGCTACGACGCCGACCTGTGGGTGGCGTACGGCGTCGCGCTCTTCGCCGCCGGCCGCCCGCTGAGCGCCCGCGAGATCCTGCTCCGGGCGCTCACCATCGACCCGGCCCACCAGGGCGCCCGCCACACGATGGCCCGCTTCGAGCTGGCCATGCGCCCCGTGATCGACGCACCGTCGCTGGCCCGCGCCTCCGACACGTTCGCCGAATCCCTGCGGATCCGCCCGGGCGGCCGCGTCCGGCAGCCCGACGAGGTGAGCCGCGACGCCCTCGGCCACGCGGCCCGGGTGACGCTGGCGTGGTGCATGATCGCCCTCTGCGCGCTGGGCGTGATCAGCGCCCTCGGCATCGTCGCCGTCCCGGTCGGCCTCTACCTGGCCCTGATCTGTGCCGGCGCGGCCGCGGGGTGTGGTGCGGCGCTGACCCGCCCGGCCCCGCTGACGTAGCCGTCGGTCACAGGTGGTCACGAAGCCGGGTGAGGCGTTCCCTGGTCCACGTGGTACGTCTCCGGAGACTGCCCGCCGTCCAGGTACACCGCGGAGTGTTCTCGGTCGATGCCGGTCTCCGGAAAGACCGTGGCCGTGAGGCCCGGCGATGCCTCGACGCGGTGCAACGCCTCTGACGGCATGGCGTACACCGTTCCGGGCGCGAGTGGAGAGTGTGCGCACGCAGTGACGTCGGGCGAGTTCAGATGAGGCATCGGGCGTCGCGGGCGGTCAGGCGCGGAGCCGGTTGAGGATGCGGGTCAGGTCGGCGCGGTCGGTGGGGTTCAGGACCGAGAAGAGGCGTTCGCCCTCGGTGGCGCGGGCGGCGTGGATGGCCTCGCTGGTGGTGCGGCCCTCGTCCGTCAGTGTCACCAGGGTCGCGCGGCGGTCGGCCGGGTCGGGGTGGCGGGCGACCAGGCCGCGGTCCTGGAGGCCGTCGATGACCTCGGTGGCGGAGCGCGGGGCGATTCGCAGGTGTGCGGCGATCGTGCTCAGGCGGGCCTCGCCGTGGGTCAGCAGGACGTTCAGGGCGCGGAACTGGGACGGGGAGACGCCCCAGGGTTCCAGGGCGCGCTTGGTCTGCTCGCGCAGGCGGCGGGTGACCGCCCAGAACGCCTCGTGCAGTGACTCCTCCGTCACGATCAGCCCCTTCGGCAGACAAGGATCCGGCGACGGGAACAACCTAACAGCGATTACCGTTGCACCCTCATGTTGAGGTACCCTCAGCGTTAATCGCAGCCTCCGTGCCGGTCGCCTTTTGAGCGAGGCGGTGCGCGAGGACCCGTACGTGAGGAAGGTCTTGCTCTTGGCGGAACGCCCAGGGAGGGGTCCGGCACGGACCGTGACCCCCGCGGAGAAGGCGCAGGCCCGATCCGTCTCGCTGCGCCGGATAGGTGCGCTCTTCATCGGTCATCGCGGGCGGCTCGCGCTCGTGGTGGCGATCATCGTGGTGGCGTCGGTGACCGGTATGGCGTCGCCGTTCCTCCTGCGGGAGGTGATCGACGTCGCGCTGCCGCAGGGTGATCTCCGGCTGCTGATCTGGCTGGTCGGGGGCATGGTCGTGGTCGCGGCGATCACGGCGGCGCTCGGCGTGGTGCAGACGTGGATCTCGACCGGGGTGGGGCAGCGGGTGATGCACCGGCTCCGCACCGACGTCTTCACGCATCTGCAGAAACAGTCGGTCGGGTTCTTCACCCGGACCCGGACCGGCGAGGTGCAGTCCCGGATCACCAACGACATCGGCGGCATGGAGAGCGTGGTCACCTCCACCGCCACCAGCATCGCGTCGAACCTGACCACCGTCGTCGCCACCACCGTCGCGATGACCGCGCTCTCCTGGCAGCTCACGCTGATCTCGTTCGCGGTGCTGCCGCCGGCGATCTACCTGACCCGGCGCGTCGCCCGGATGCGGCGCGCGATCACCACGCAGCGGCAGCGCGAGCTCGCCGAGCTGAACGTGATCATCGAGGAGGGGCTGTCGATCAGCGGCATCCAGCTGAGCAAGACGATGGGTGCCGGCGCCGCGCAGGTCACCCGCTTCACCGACTCGTCCCGCCGGCTGATCGACCTGGAGCTGCGGTCGGAGCTGGCCGGGCGCTGGCGGATGGCCGCCATGAGCATCATCTTCGCGATCATCCCGGCCACCATCTACCTGGCGGCGGGCCTGCCCTTCGCCGCGGCGGGGATGAGCATCGGCACGCTGGTCGCGTTCACCGCGCTGCAGGGCAACCTCTTCCGGCCGCTGATGAGCCTGCTCGACGTGAGCGTCACCCTCACCGCGTCCCTCGCCCTCTTCGCGCGCATCTTCGAATACCTCGACCTTCCGGTCGAGATCCAGGAGCCGGCGACGCCCGTGCGCCTGCCCTCTCCCCGCGGCCACCTGCGCTTCGAGTCGGTCTCCTTCACGTACGACCGTGACGGCAGCCCGGCATTGAAAGAGGTGGACATCGACGTGCCTGCCGGAAGCTCGCTGGCCCTGGTGGGGGAGACGGGGTCGGGCAAGAGCACGATCGCGGCCCTGATCGCGCGCCTCTACGACCCGACCTCGGGCCGCGTGACGATCGACGGGGTGGACGTGCGCTCGCTGGCGCTGGCGGATCTGGCGGAGATCGTCGGCGTGGTCAGCCAGGAGACGTACCTGCTGCACACGACCGTGCGGGAGAACCTGCGGTACGCCAAGCCGGACGCCACCGACGAGGAGATCGTCGCCGCCGCCCGGGCGGCCAGGATCCACCCGCTGATCGAGAGCCTGCCGGACGGCTACGACACCATGGTCGGCTCGCGCGGGCACCGGTTCTCCGGCGGCGAGAAGCAGCGGATCGCGATCGCCCGGACGCTACTGCGCGACCCGCGGATCCTGGTGCTCGACGAGGCGACCAGCGCGCTCGACAACGAGACCGAGCGGGCGGTGCAGCGGGCGTTCGAGGAGCTGTCGCAGGGGCGTACCACGGTGACCATCGCGCACCGGCTCTCCACCGTGCGCGACGCCGACCAGATCGTGGTGATCGACCACGGCCGGATCCTGGAGTCGGGCACGCACGAATCGCTGCTCGACGAGGGCGGCCGGTACGCGACCCTCTCCGCCCTCGTCGCGTGACCCCCGCCCGTCCTGCCCGTCCCGCTCGTCCTGCTCGTCCTGCTCGTCCTGCTCGTCCTGTTCCCCGGGCCCGCCGCCGCGTCGCTCAGCCGCGGGCCGTCCTCTCCCAGCCGGGGAGGCCGGCCGGGTCGCGGGAGGGCGGGCCGACGTAGTCCGCGGACGGGCGGATGATCTTCCCGAGGCGCTTCTGCTCCAGGATGTGCGCGCTCCAGCCGGCCGTCCGCGCACACCCGAAGAACGCGGTGAACAGCTCGGCCGGCACGCCCGCGAAGTCCAGCACGACCGCCGCCCAGAACTCGACGTTCGTCTCCAGTACCCGGTCCGGCTTGCGTTCGCGCAGCTCGGCCAGGGCCGCGTCCTCCAGGGCGAGCGCCACCGCGAACCGCGGCGCGTCCAGCTCGCGGGCCGCGTCGCGCAGGATCCGGGCGCGCGGGTCCTCGGCCCGGTAGACCGCGTGACCGAAACCCATCAGCCGCCGCCCGCTGTCCAGGAGCTCCCTGACGTACGCCCGGGCGTCGCCGTGCTTCTCCACCGCCGTGATCATCCCGAGCACCCGGGCCGGCGCGCCGCCGTGCAGCGGGCCGGAGAGCGCGCCGAGCGCCGCGGAGAGACAGGCCGGCGCGTCCGCCCCGGTGCTGGCGACCACCCGGGCGGTGAACGTGGAGGCGTTCATGCCGTGCTCGGCGGCGCAGATCCAGTACCGGTCGATCGCGGAGACGTGGCGCGGGTCCGGGTCGCCCTGCCACTCGATCATGAACCGTTCGGTGGCGGTGCGCCCCTCGTCGATCCGGGCGCGGGGCACCGGGGTCCGGTCGCCGCGGGCGGACTGGGCGGCGTACGACAGGGCCAGCGCCGACGCCCGGGCCAGGTCCTCGCGGGCCCGGTCGTCGGGGATGTCGATCAGCTGGCCGGCCGACCCGCCGAGCAGTGCCAGGGCGGCCTGGACGTCGATCCGGGCGTCCCCGCCGCGGACCGGGAGCACGGACGGTTCGGCGGCCGGCAGCGGGCGGCGCAGGTCGCCGTCGACGAGCAGCGCCCAGACGTCGGAGAAGGAGACCCGCCCGGCGAGCGAGCGGATGTCGACACCGCGGTAGCGGAGCGCGCCGCCGTCGCGGTCGGGTTCGGCGATCTCGGTGTCGAACGCGACGACACCGGCAAGACCTGGGTTGACGTTCACCATGCCTTCACGATGTGGACTCGACGGTCGTACCGTCAACATTGACCGGATCAATATGAGAGCATCCGCACATGACGCTCCTGACCACCGCCGAGGTCGCCGCACGGCTCGGGGTGAAGCCCGCGACCGTGTACGCCTACGTGAGCCGGGGCCTGCTGGCCAGCCGCCGCAACGCCGACGGGAAGGGCAGCCTCTTCGCGAAACAGGACGTCGACGAACTGATCGCGAGCCGGAAGCGGACCACACCGGCGATCCGTACCGGGCTCACGCTGATCCGGGACGGCGCGCTCTTCTACCGCGGTCACGACGTGTCGGGGCTGGCCGCCACCGCCACGTTCGAGGCGGTCGCGACCCTGCTCTGGACCGGTGAGCTGCGGCATCAGCCGTTCGAGACGAACCCGGTGCTGCGGGCGACGGCCGACCGGGTGGTCGCGGTGCTGCCACCGGGCACCCGGCTGGTCGACCGGCTCAGGGTCGTCGTCGCGGCGGTGGCGGCGGCCGATCCGCTGCGCTTCGACACGTCCCCGGCGGCGGTGCAGGCCACCGGCCGCACCCTGATCGCCATCATGGCCGGTTCCGGTTCCGGTTCCGGTTCCGGTGCCGGTGCCGGTGCCGGGCCGGGCGTCTCGGTGGCCCGGTCGCTCTGGCCGGCGCTGGCGCCGGAACCGGGCGGTGCGGCGGGGGTGCGGGCGCTGGAGGCCGCGCTGATCCTGCTCGCGGACCACGACCTCGCGGCGTCGACGCTGGCGGCCCGGGTGGCGGCGTCGACCCGGGCACACCCCTACGCCGTGGTCAGCGCCGGACTGGCGGCGCTGGACGGCCCGCTGCACGGGGCGGCGAGCGAGCAGGCGTACCCGCTGCTCGCCGAGGTGATGTCCGGGGCGGACCCGCTCGTGGTGATCTCGGAGCGGCTGCGCGCCGGGACGGTGACGCCGGGATTCCCGGTGCCCGGTTTCGGTCACGACCTCTACCCCGACGGCGATCCACGGGGGACGGCCCTGCTGGCTCTCCTGGACGGCCCCGCGGTGGACGCGGCGTCCGCGCTCGCCGCCGCGGTCGCCTCCCGGTCGGGGGCGCTGCCCACCATCGACCTGGCTCTGGCCGCGCTGGCCCTGCGGTACGGCATGCCCGCCGGTGCGGGGGAGGCGATCTTCGCGGTGGCCCGTACCGTCGGCTGGCTGGCGCACGCGCTGGAGGAGTACACCGACCGGCCGAGCCGTTTCCGCCCCACGGGTCACTATGCGGGCCGCCAGCCTTAGGCTCCGTTAATGACCTCTCCCGCCCCGTCGCCCGCCCCGTCGCCCGCCCCCTCGCCCGCTCCTGAAGATCTGTCCCTGCTGGAGGCGTTGCACTCCACGCCCGCGCGGCGCTACCTCTCCACCGAGCCGGTGCCCGACGAGATCGTCCGGGCCATCCTGGACGCCGCGATCCGCGGGCCGTCCGGTGGCAACGCCCAGTCCTGGGCCTGGATCGTGGTCCGCGACCCGGAGACGAAGAAGCGGATCGCCGACTGGTACCGCGAGGGCTGGAACCGCCACTACGGCTCCCGCCGCGAGGAGATCCTCCAGGCCGCCGAGTCCGTTCCCGATCAGGTGCCGATGAGCAAGCGCAGCTTCCTCGCCGCCGACCACCTGGCCGCGCACATCGAGGAGGCCCCGGTCTGGATCGTCCCGGTCCTGCTCGGCGCCGCGAAGTCCGCCAACCCGCGCCTGGGCTCCTCCGTCTACGGCGCGGTGCAGCAGTTGATGCTGGCGGCTCGCGCATACGGCCTCGGCTCCACGCTGACCACCCTGCACATCGGCCACGAGGCGGACGTCCGGGAGGCACTGGGTCTCCCCGGCGACGCGCTGACCATGGCGATCATCCCGATCGGCTACCCGAGCCAGGGCCGCTGGTCCCAGCCCAAGCGCCGCCCGCTCGACGAGGTCGTCTTCTGGGACCGCTACACGTCCTGACCGGCTGGTGTTCAGGGGTGATCCCGCTGGTCGATTCCGCCGGGATCGTCGCCGGCGGGGATGCGGGGTGGGCCCTGGCTGGCCGGGCTTGATCGACATTTCATGATCAACCCGGACTTGATCTTCGCGGCTGGCAGTCGGGGGTGTCTCGGCGGGCTGGAGTGACCCGTGAGCGCCAGCTTTCCCGGTGCGGCTGGCGTTCACGGGTCTCTCGGCGCGCCCGAGACACCCCGGAGCGCCAGCCAACCGGCCCGAGACACCCCGGAGCGCCAGTCCGCCACCCACGGGGTACCGCCCGGCCGGTCCATGATCGAACTCCGGACGGCGGAGCCGACGATGTGACGTGCGTGCGGGTCGGGGGCGGTCCGGGTTCACGATCATGCTCTGCCGTGCGTGGCGGGGATCCACGGTGGCCGCCTGTGTCCTTGCGGCGCCCCTCGGGCGGCTGCGGGTGCACACGATCATGGATCGTGTGC
>NZ_JBFAYF010000035.1:0-109590 GCF_040681165.1 Actinoplanes sp. NPDC051851
GTCTACCGGCCGGAGAAGATCGACGCGGCGCTCGGCAACTACTTCCGGACCGGGAACCTGACGGCGTTGCGGGAGCTGGCGCTGCTCTGGCTCGCGGACAAGGTCGAGGACCAGCTCGATCGCTACCGGGCGGACCAGGGGATCGACGACACCTGGGAGACCCGGGAACGCGTGGTGGTGGCGCTCACCGGCGGACCGGAGGGTGACACGCTGATCCGGCGGGCTGCGCGGATCGCCGCCCGGACCAAGGGCGCCGACCTTCTCGCCGTGCACGTCACCCGCAACGACGGGCTGGCCGGAGCCGACCCGGCGACCCTGGCCAAGCAGCGGGTGCTGGTGGAGAGCCTGGGTGGCACCTATCACCAGGTGGCCGGGTCGGACGTGCCGCGGGCGCTGCTGGACTTCGCCCGTGCCGTCAACGCCACCCAGATCGTGCTCGGTGCCTCCAGCCGGGGGCGGCCGGCCCAGATCTTCTCGGCCGGGGTCGGGGTGACCACCACCGCGCTCTCCGGCTCCATCGACGTGCACCTGGTCACCCACGAACGGGCCGGGCAGGGTAGGCGGCCGGTCCGGGTGCCGCCCGCGCTCTCCCGGGGGCGGCGCATCGCCGGATTCCTCACCGTCGCCGCCGGGCTGCCGGGCATGACCGCCGTTCTGCGGCTCGGCTCCGGGCTCTCGCTCGCCAATGACATCCTGCTCTTCCTGGCCGCGGTCGTCGCGGTCGCGCTGATCGGCGGGCTCTGGCCGGCGCTGCTCGCCGCGGTGGCCGGGTCGCTGTTGCTGAACTGGTTCTTCACGCCGCCGGTCGGCCGGTTCACCATCGCCGAGGGCGAGAATCTGCTGGCCCTGGGCATCTTCGTGGTGGTCGCCCTCGCGGTGAGCTGGGTCGTGGACACCGCCGCCCGTAAGACCCGGCAGGCCGCCCAGGCCGGTGCCGACGCGCAGACCCTGGCGGCCGTCGCGGGCGGGGTGCTGCGCGGTGAGCGCCCGCTGATCGCCCTGATGCGGCGGCTGGTCGAGACCTTCGGCCTGGACGCGGTGGCGTTGCGGGAGGGCGGGGTGGTGGTCGCGGCCGTCGGTGACCTCGTGGACGAACCGGACACGGTGGTGGCGATCGACGGGCGGCTGGAGATGGTGCTCGCGGGGCGGACCCTGGAGGCCTCGGACCGGCGGATCGTCGAGGCGTTCGCCGCCCAGACCGCGGTCGCGCTGCGCCAGGAGCGGCTGGCGGCGGAGGCGGCGATGGCGAAACCGCTGGCCGAGGCGGACCGGATGCGTACCGCGTTGCTCGCGGCGGTGAGCCATGACCTGCGTACGCCGCTGGCCGCCGCCAAGGCCGCGGTGGCGAGCCTGCGCAGCACCGACGTGCACTTCGACGAGCATGACCGGGCCGAGCTGCTGGAGACCGCCGACGAGTCGCTCGACCGGCTCACCCGGCTGGTCACCAACCTGCTCGACATGAGCCGTCTGCAGGCCGGCGCGCTCGGCGTCACCGCGATCGCGGTCGGCGCCGAGGAGATCGTGCCCCGGGCCCTGGACGACCTCGGGCCGCCGGGGCGGGCGGTCCGGCTCTACCTGCCCGAGGACCTGCCGTATCTGCACGCCGATCCGGGCTTGCTGGAACGGGTCATCCTGAACGTCACCGCCAACGCGCTGCGGCACAGCCCGGTGGAGCGGCCTCCGGTGATCACCGCCAGCACCCACGGCCCGGCCGTCGAGATCCGGGTCATCGACCACGGCCCGGGCATTCCCGAGGACCGGTGGGCCGACGTCTTCCTGCCCTTCCAGCGGCTCGGCGACCGGGACAACGGCACCGGGGTCGGGCTCGGGCTCGCCCTGTCCCGCGGGCTGACCGAAGCGATGGGCGGCACGTTGACCCCCGAAGAGACACCCGGAGGTGGCCTCACCATGATCATTTCGCTGCCGACGGCGGACGCCCGATGACCCGGGTCCTGGTCGTCGACGACGAACCGCAGATCCTGCGGGCGCTGAGCATCAACATGCGGGCCCGTGGCTACGAGGTGGAGGTCGCCCACGACGGCGCCGCCGCGCTGCGTGCCGCGACCGGCCACCATCCCGACCTGATCGTGCTCGACCTCGGCCTGCCCGACATGGACGGTACCGAGGTGATCCGTGGCCTGCGCGGCTGGACCGACATCCCGATCATCGTGCTCTCCGGCCGGGCCGGCAGCACCGACAAGGTCGAGGCCCTCGACGCGGGCGCCGACGACTACATCACCAAGCCGTTCGGCATCGACGAGCTGCTCGCCCGGATCCGGGCGGTCACCCGTCGTGCCCAGCCCCACGGGACCGGCCCCACCGCGACGATCGGCGAATTCGAGATCGACATCAGCAACCGTACGGTCACCGGCGAACACGACGTGCGGCTGAGCCCGACCGAATGGCAGCTGCTCGAGCACCTGGTGCGTCACCCGGACAAGCTGATCAGTCAGCGGACGCTGTTGCACGACGTGTGGGGGCCGCAGTACACCACCGAGACCAACTACCTGCGGCAGTACATGGCCCGGCTACGCCGCAAGCTGGAGAGCGACCCGTCGCGCCCGCGCCACCTGCTGACCGAGCCGGGCATGGGCTACCGGTACCGGCCGTAGCGGATGGGTGGAGACCGTGGAGCGTTCGCGGGCTACCGGGGCCGGGCGCACCAGCGCATTCGGGCTCGCCCCGGGCGGTTTCACCCTGCTCGACCAGGGCCGGGAGCGCATCTTCGCCCCGGCTCCGTTCAGTCACGACGCCGCCGTCTGGACATTCCTCAGCTGCCCGCTGCCCGAGACGCTGCGTAACGCCCGCTATCACCTGCAGACCCGTCTGGCCTGGGCGGGATTCGGCCTGGCGGCGCCGAACGCCTGGATCGCGCCCGGGCGGGTGGACGTCGCCGCGCTGCTGGACGCCCTCGACGACTCCGCCATCGTGGCCCTGACACCGTGATGAGCCACCCCGTGTACTGAGGTTGAAAGGTCAGGGTGAGTCGCCTCGTCGGGGGTGACTTGTCGGCGTGTCGTCTCGGCCCGGTGGTGTGGCGGGGCATAGGTCGAGGTGGTCGACACCACCACCACCGCCTACTCCTCCCTCGGGTGACCCCGAGGCGTGCCGGGCCCGGTAGGCATGGCCTCGCCCGGTGGTTGCGGTGCTATCCGAGGGCGGTCTGCGGGATGGAGGCCTCAGCGGGTGATCGGATTCAGCCCCAGACGGTGGCGGTGATGCTGATGGCGGTCAGGCCCTTCTGGACGCCGGTGACGATGACTCCGGCGATGCGGCGCTCGCCGGTCTTCACGCAGAAGGCGGCGCCCTCGGTGATCTGCTCCTTCGGGGCTGTTCCGGAGTAGGCCAGGGCGTTGTCGGTGCAGGTCTCGTAGGTGGGCGTACCGGAGATCAGGATCAGGCCGTCGAAGGAGTTGAGGACCAGGGGTACGGACGCGGGAGCGTCACCATTGGTCATGGTGCGGCAGCGTAGAGTTCCGCCGCCGCACCATCCATCGTGGACGAGGTCAGATCGCCTTGCCCGGATTGAGGATGCCGTATGGGTCGAACAGCGCCTTCAGCCTCCGCTGGAGGTCGTGGCTCGCCGGTCCGACCTCCCGCTCCAGCCATGCCCGTTTGAGCACGCCGACGCCGTGCTCACCGGTGACCGTGCCGCCGAGCTCCAGGGCGAGCGCGAAGATCTCGTCGGCCGCCCGGTGGGCCTCCGGCGGGATCGGGGAGCCGTGGGCCCCGGCCACGATGATCGGGTGCAGGTTGCCGTCGCCCGCGTGGGCCAGTGTGCAGATCGGCACGTCGTGGCGCTTGGCGATGACGCCGATCTCGCGTACCGCCTCGGCCAGGCGTGAGCGGGGCACCGCGATGTCCTCGATCAGCGGGCGGCCGAGCTTCTCGATCGCGGGCAGGGCCTGGCGTCGGGCGTGCAGCAGCGAGTCCGGGTCGGTGGAGTGCCGCAGGGAGCTGGAGCCGCGCCGGAGCACCTCGGCAGCGGCGGCCGCCTCCTCCGGGCCGCCGTCGGTCTGCACGATCAGCAGCGCCGAGCCGGACGTCCGGAGCCCGGGGCCGATCGCGGCGAGGGTGGCCTCGTCGAGCAGTTCGGCGAGGACCGGTTGGATGCGGGCCTCGGCGAGCGCGACCGAGGCGGCCGCGGCAGTCTCGACGTCGGGGTAGTACGCCGCGATCGTCGCCGTCGGTTCGGGCAGCGTGCGCAGCCGCAGGGTGGCGCCGACGACGATGCCGAGCGTCCCCTCCGAGCCGACGAAGAGCCCGGTGAGGTCGTACCCGGCGACGCCCTTGAGCGTGCCGCGACCGGTACTGATCAGCTCCCCGCCGGGCAGCACCACGTCGAGGCCGAGGACCGAGTCGCGGGTGACGCCGTACTTCGCGCAGCGCAGCCCGCCCGCGTTGGTGGCGATGTTGCCGCCGATCGTGGAGATCGCCAGGCTGGCCGGGTCGGGCGCGTACCGCAGCCCGTGCGCCATGGCGGCCCGGTCGAGATCCGCGGTGATCACGCCGGGTTCGACGACGGCCACCCCGTCGGCCGGCCGGATGTCCCGGATCCGGTTCATCCCGGTGAGGTCGAGGACGACCTCACCGGCGCCGGCGGCGGTCGCTCCGGTCAGCGCGCTGCCCGCTCCCCGGGCGACTACCGGGGTACGGGTCTCCTGGGCCCGTCGCAGCACCGCCCGCACGTCGTCCACGGTGCGCGCGAAGACCACCGCGGCCGGCTCACCGTGCGGCTCCCACCCCGACCGGTCCAGCCGTTTCCCCTGGAGAACCTCCGGATCGATGCTGTAGTCGACACCGAGCCCCGCGAGCCACGCGGTCACGGCCGGTCCCCGGTGGAGAGAGGCTGGTCCCCGGTGGTGACCGGACGCGCAGGATCCGACGACCAGGCCGACCACGAGCCCGGGTAGAGCGCCGCCTCGATCCCGGCGACCGCGAGCGCCGCGATCTGGTGCGCCGCCGTGACGCCGGAGCCGCAGTAGACCCCGACCGGCCCGGACACTCCGGCGAACCGCTCCCGCAGCGCGGCCGCGCTGCGGAACACCGGCACCCCGGACTCGAGGTTCTCCCCGGTCGGCAGGCTGACCGCCCCGGGGATGTGCCCGGCCCGCGGGTCGATCGGCTCGACCTCGCCGCGATACCGTTCCCCGGCCCGCGCGTCGATCAGCGTCCCGTGCCCGGGCAGCGCCGCCGCCTCGTCCGCGGTCAGCACGGGCAGGTGCCCACCCTCCAGCACCACGTCACCCAGCGGCCGGGGCCGGGCTTCCCCGGTGCCCTCCGCATAGCCGGCCGCCCGCCAGGCCGCGAGCCCTCCGTCGAGGATGCGGACGTTCGCCACCCCGGCCCAGCGCAGCAGCCACCAGGCGCGCGCCGCCGCCAGCCCACCGCTGTTGTCGTAGACCACCACCTCTCCGTCTCGCGTGACCCCCCACCGCCGGGCCGCCGCCTGCAACCGCGTGATCGACGGCAGCGGGTGCCGTCCCGCGCCCGGCTCGTGCGCCCCGGCCAGCTCGGTGTCCAGGTCCACATAGACCGCGCCCGGCAGGTGCCCGGCCCGGTAGTGCTCCGCGCCGTGCGGATCCCCGAGCGCCCACCGCACGTCGAGCAGCACCGGCGGCCGCGGCTCGGCGACCCGCCGATACAGCTCCTCCGCCCCGACCAGCACGTCCGCCCCGACCAGCACGTCCGCCCCGACCAGCACGTCCGCGACGGCCAGGGCGCCCGCTCCGGCCGGACCGTCCGTCCCGGCCTGCGTATCCGTTCCCGCCGGCGCATCCGTTCCGGCCACCACAGTCTTCTCCTCGACGACGAGCCCCGGAAGGGTGCTGACCAGGTCTTCTTCGCCGAGCGACCCGGCCGGGACACCCTCCGTCACCGCCCGGTGAACCCGGGCCTGGACAGCCGCCGCATAGGGGGTGGCCACCCCGTGCAGGCGGCCCAGCAGGACGATCTCGCCGTCCAGGTAGTCGGTCTCCGGAGTGACCGCCCGGGCCAGGCTCTGCCGGGTGGAGTTGCCCACCCTCGGCCGCCCGGGCACGTCCGCCGTCCCGAACTCCCCGCCCTCCGGGTTGACCGGGGTGATCCCCGCGGCCGCGTACACCTGCCGGGCCTCCTCGCGCAGCCGGGCCACCGCGGTGGCCCGCAGGTCGCCCGGCGGGTAGAGCGCGTCCACACTGTTGACCAGGTTGCCGAGCAGCTTGGCGGCCTTGTGCGCGGTCACGTCCGGGACCAGGTGCACCCGGAAGCCGCCCCGCCGCAGGTCGGCCGCGATCGTCTTGGCCGCCAGGTCGACGCCCTTCGGGTACCGCCCGAGGAAGAGCACCGCGGGCACCGGCGTCCCGTGGTTCACCACCTCGCCGGGCACCGCGTAGGTCGCCGGGATCCACACCACCCCGCCGATCACCCGGGCGAACGAGCGCAGCGCGATCCGCTCGCTGTCCAGCCCGTTCTGCAGGGTGACCACCGGCAGGTCGGTCGCCGCCACCCCGGTACGCCCGTCGGCCCGCTTGACCGGCTGCCACGCCCAGGTCTCGACGGCGGCCGCGGTGTCCTGGGTCTTGGTGGCCAGCACCAGCACGTCGCCCTCGGCCAGCTGCACCTCGCCGGGCCCGGCGGCGACCGGGACGCGCAGGTGGTGTGAGCCGTCCGGGCGCAGGTAGGTCAGGCCGTTCTCGCGGAGCGCGGCGAGCTGGGCGCCCCGGGCGACGAGCAGGGTCTCGACTCCGGCCCGGTGCAGCTCGGCGGCGATCGAGGCGCCGACCGCCCCGGCGCCGACCACGACGTAGCGGCTCATGTGGTGTTCCTCCGTGCAGTGGGCATGATCACATATTCGGTATACCCGATGGTTTTAGTGGGAATACGCTGCGGCTCAGCATGGCGGCGCGCGGCCCCGGCTGTCCAACACCGATCCCGAATCGGAATCGAAAGCGAGCACTTATCAATTCGCTGCTAGCGTCCGGGCATGGGGCAGGTGCTGGACATTCTCGCGTTGCGCAGCCTGGTCGCGGTGGCCGACTGCGGTGGCTTCCACCGGGCCGCCGCGACGCTGCGGATCAGTCAGTCCGCGGTCAGTCAGCACGTACGCCGGCTGGAGAAGGTGGTCGGCCGGCCGGTCGTCGAGCGGCAGGGCCGGGGTGCCGCGTTCACCCCGGACGGCCAGGCGCTGCTCGGCGAGGCGCGGCGGATCCTGGCGGCGCACGACGACGCGCTGCGCCGGCTGGTCGGCCCGGGGCGGCCCACGGTCACCGTCGGCGCCACCGAGCACGCGGCCGACCTGATCCTGCCGGCGGTCACCGCGGCGCTCCCCGGTCACCAGGTCCGCTTCCGGATCGATCGCACCCGGCGATTGGACGCGGCGGTGGACCGGGGTGTCCTCGATCTGGCGGTGCACCTGGCCGAGGCGTCGTCGGTGGACGGCGTTCCGGTCGGTGCGCTGCCGCTGACCTGGTACTCGGCGGCCGGGTGGCGGCCGTCCGGCGGTCCCGCGGTGCCGGTGGTCGCGATCGAGGAGCCGTGTGTGCTCCGCCGGCGTGCGCTCGCCGCGCTCTCCGAGGGCGGCTTCGACCCGTACGTCGTCTGCGACAGCGGCTACGTGGCCGGCGTCTTCGACGCGGTGCGCACCGGTCTCGGCGTGGCGCTGATGGCGACGGCGAAATCGGTCCCGGACGGCTTGGTCGAGCGCCCCGACCTCCCCGCCGTACGCCCGGCGGCGGTGAGCCTGCGCTCGCGCACCGGATCCGACCCGCGGCTGGCCGAGGCCGTGACCGAGGGCCTGCGTGGCGTCCTGGAGGGCGCCCAGCGATAAGCGCGCGTGATCGGTCCGATCGCGGATCGTCGTTGGACACGCCGGCTCAAAGCCTATTAGTTTGGTGGGCGTTCTAGGGATTAAGCCTAGGGATTAAGGCCTAGGGATTCAGACCTGGGCAACGAGACCCACGGAAGGCCCCACATGACTCTCGCGCACGAGGACGCCGTGATCACCTGGACCGAGCCCGAGCCGATCCCGCTGCGCGCGACCGTGATCGTGCTCCCCGGCCGCGGCGAGTCGGCCTCCGTCTACGAGCGCCTCGGACGCCGCCTCGCGAACGACGCGTACCGGGTGCACGCTCTGGACGACCGTACCCGGGCGGTGGAATTCCTCGCGAAAGCCGATCCGGAGAAGCCCCGCGTGGTGATCGGCTCGGACGCGGGGGCCGCCTATGCCGCGCACCTCGCCGCGGCGGGCGCGCTCGACGGCGCCGACGCGCTGATCCTCGCCGGACTGCCCACCGCCGCCGCGGCCGCACCCGCCCGGGACTGGGAGGGCGAGCTCGACGCCCGGACCTCGTGTCCCACCCACCGCGGCCGGATCAGCCGGGAGGGCGTCCGCCCCGGAGAGCTCTTCACCGACCTGCCCGCCGCGTGGTTCGACCCGGCCGTCCCCACCCGGATCGCCCTACCGGTGCTCGGCCTGCACGGCCGCGCCGACGGGATCAGCCCCCTGGAGACGGCCCGGTCCTGGTACGCGGCCGTCCCGCGCGCCGAGCTGATCAGCGTTGCCGGTGCGCCCCACGACGTCCTCAACGACCAGACCCACCGGACCGTCGCCGCCTCCGTCGTGCTCTTCCTGGAGCGCCTGCGGCTCGGCGCCGATCTCGCACCGATCGCGTACACCGAGAGGACCCTGCCATGAGCACCTCGCCCGCCTTCGAACCGACCCTGCCGCCCACCGCGTCGCCCGAGGTCGAGTTCATCAGCCTCTCGCACCTCAACCCGTCGACCGAGCTGAACCCGATCCCGTCCCGCGGCATCGACCTCGCGTACTTCCGGAAGTACGTGGCCGCGCTGGAGGAGGGCGGCTACGACTACACGCTGCTGCCGTACGGGTCCGGCACCGCCGACTCGTTCGTCACCGCCAGCGCGGTCGGGCAGCTCACCGAGCGGATCAAGCCGATCGTGGCGCTCCGGCCGAACACCACCTTCCCGACCGTCGGCGCGCAGAAGCTGGCCACCCTGGACCAGCTCACCGAGGGCCGCGCGGTGGTCCACCTGATCTCCGGCGGCAGCGACGCCGAGCAGGCCCGGCAGGGCGACTACCTGCCCAAGGACCGCCGGTACGCCCGGACCAGCGAGTACATCGACCTGCTGCGCCGCTCGTGGACCGAGCCCGGCCCGTGGAGCCACGAGAGCGAGTTCTACCGGTTCGACGAGTTCGGCCCCGGCTTCGCGCCCTACGACGGACCGATCCCGATCAGCATCGGCGGCCAGTCCGACGAGGCGTTCGCGGTCGGCGGGGCCAAGGCCGACATCTTCAGTTTCTGGGGCGAGCCCCTCGACGACCTGCGCTCCGAGATCGACCGGGTGCACGGCCTGGCCCGGGACGCCGGCCGCACCACGCTGCCCCGGATCTGGGTCACCTTCCGCCCGATCATCGCGAAGACCGACGAACTGGCCTGGCGGAAGGCCCACGAGTACGTCGCCAAGATCGCCGCGACCCACGCGACGGTGAACCGGGGCACCCCGCAGAACGTGGGCTCGCTCCGGGCACTCGCGAACGCGCAGCGCTCGGACCTCTATGACCGGGCCCTCTGGACGAGGACCGCCGCGGTCACCAATGCCGCGGGCGCCTCCACCGCGCTGGTCGGCTCGCCGGAGACGGTCGCCGCCGCGATCCTCGACTACGTGGACCGGGGCGCCTCGCTCGTCTCGATCCGCGGCTACGACACGCTCGCCGACGCGGTCGATTACGGCAAGCACGTGCTTCCTCTGGTACGCCAGGAGATCGCGCACCGGAAGGCGACCGGTGAGCGCGGCACCCTGCAGGCCGCGCACCCCGGCAACTACGGCGCCGACTACGCCCGGTACGCCACGGCGGGACAGCCGTGACCAGCGCACCCACCGCCACCCTCGCCGCACCGGACCTCTCCGCGGCGGCGCTGGCGGAGGTCACCGCGGAGATCGCCGCGCACGCCGCCGAGCACGACCGCACCGGTGCGCTGCCGTGGGCCGGCGTCGAGGCCGCGCACCGGGCCGGGCTGCTCACCGCCACCGTCGCCACCCGCTACGGCGGCCCCGGCCTCGGACCGCGCGACGCCGCCCGGATCCTCACCGCGATCGGCGAGGGCGATGCGTCGGTGGGCCTGCTCGCCGCGAACACCCTGAACGCGCACGCCGCGCAGGCCGCCCAGCCGACCTGGGCGCCCGAAGTCTACCGGCGGCTGCTGCTCCGCTCGGCCGAGGGCCCGGCACTGGTCAACGCGATCCGCGCGGAGCCCGAGCTGGGCGCCCCGGCCCGCGGCGGGCTGCCGAAGACCACGCTCACCCGGACCGCGGACGGCTGGCGGCTCGACGGGCACAAGGCGTACGCGACCGGCGGGACCGGGCTCGCGTACCACGTGGTCTGGGCGGTCACCGGCGACGAGCGGGTCGGCCACGTGGTGGTGCCCGGCGACGCACCCGGCATCACCTGGGTGGACACCTGGGACCACGTGGGGCTGCGCGCCTCCAACACGCACGACGTGATCTACCGCGACGTCGCGGTCCCGGCGGACGCGTTCGTGGAGATCCCGCGCGGCGCCGACGGTGTGTACCGGGACCCGGCCGCCGCCGCGGGGCCGGGCAGTTTCGGACATCCCGCCCTCTACATCGGCGTGGCCCGGGCGGCCCGTTCGGCGTTCGCGGCGTACGCCCGTACCCGGGTGCCGACCGCGCTGGGCAGGCCGATCGCGGAGACCGAGCGGATCCAGGCGGTGGCCGGCGAGATCGACCTGCAGATCGCCCAGGCCGAGACGCTGCTGCACGGCGCGCTGCTGCGCCTGGAGAGCGGCGACGAGACCCTGCTCCCGCAGCTCTCCCTGATCAAGGTGGCGATCGGCCGTGCGGTGATCGCCGCGACCCAGGCCGCCGTCGCGGCTCTCGGCAACCCCGGTCTCTCCCGGCACCACCCGCTGGAACGCCATCTGCGGGACGCACTCTGCATCCGGGTCCACCCGCCGCAGGAAGACGCCGCGCTGATCAGCGGCGGACGACGCGTGCTCTTCGGAAATTAAGGGAAAACAATGATAAAACGCTTTTTTGCTACGACAGCCGCCCTGTTGACCCTGGCCGCCTGCGGCGGCAACGGCGAGGCAGCCACCACCTCTCAGTCGGGTGGCACGCTGAAGGTCTCGTTCTGGCCGGACAACCCCACCTTCTCCTGCATCGACCCGTTCCAGGTCTACTGGATCGAGAGCCGGTCGATCATCCGGAACTTCGCCGACTCGCTGACCGACCAGGACCCGGAGACCGGCGAGATCGTCCCGTGGCTCGCCACCAAGTGGGAGATCAGCAAGGACGGCCTCACCTACACGTTCCACCTGCGTGACGGCGTCACCTTCGCCAACGGGAAGAAGCTGGACGCGCAGGCGGTCGCGGAGAACGTGACCGGCTGGATCGACACGGTCAAGGCCACCAACGGCGCGGCGTACGGCTCCTCGTACATCCAGGGCCTGACCGGGGCGAAGGTGGTCGACGCGAGCACCGTCGAGCTGCACCTCTCCACGCCGAACTCCTCGTTCCTGCAGGCCACCTCGACCACGAACCTGGCGATCACCGACCCGGCCGAGTTCCAGGAGACGCCGGCCGACCGCTGCACCGGCAAGGGCGTCGTCGGCTCCGGCCTGTTCGCACTGGACCACTACACGGCCAAGGTGGAGACGGTGCTGACCAAGCGCACCGGTTACACCTGGGGTTCGGCGCTCGCCGAGAACACCGGCGAGGCCCGCCTGGACAAGGTGGTCTTCAACTACGTGGCCGAGGACAGCGTCCGCACCGGCAACCTGATCAGCGGGGCGACCGACATCGCCTGGCCGCGCAACCCGTTCTCGCCGCAGGACGAGCAGCTGATCAAGGGCGCCGGGGACACCGTCGAGAGCCGGGCGCTGCCGGGGCCGTCGTACGCGCTCTACGGCAACACCGCCGCCGGGCATCCGCTCGCCGACGCGCAGGTCCGCAAGGCGCTGCTCAAGGCGATCGACCGCAGGACCTATGCCACCACCCTCTTCGGTACGGACTACCCGACCGTCACCGGGCCGTTCAACTCGACCACGCCCTACTTCACCTCGCAGGAGAGCAAGCTCGCCTATGACCTGGAGGGCGCCAAGCAGATCCTGGAGGCCGACGGCTGGATCGCCGGCGCCGACGGGATCCGGGTCAAGGACGGTGAGCAGCTCACCATCGACTACCCGCAGGCCTCCACCGCGGGCGCCGGCGCCGAGCTGCTCCAGGCCGAGCTCAAGGAGGCCGGGATCAACCTGACCCTGCGCACGCTCACCACCGCGCAGCAGGCGACCTACCTCAAGGAGGGCTCGTACGACCTGACCTCCACCTACTTCACCCGGGCCGACCCCGGCGCCCTCCAGTTCATCCTGAACCCGGACGTCGCGAACTCGAAGGCCCTGGCCACCAACTCGGCCACCCCGGCCGAGACGAAGCAGATCCAGGACCTGTTCGCGAAGGCGCTGCAGACCACCGACGCGGCGCAGACCAAGCAGGCCTACGCCGACCTGCAGGACTACCTGATCGACCAGGCCGTCCTCATCCCGCTGAACGAGCGCCTGCAGAAGGCCGGGGTCAGCAGCCACGTGCACGGGTTCGCGTACACCTCGGAGAGCTTCCTCAAGCTCAACGACGTCTGGAAGGACTGACCCGAGTCATGATCCGGTACGTCGTGGGCCGGGTCGCCCAGGCGGTGGTCGTCCTCTGGGCGGCGTTCACGCTGACCTTCGCGATCCTCTACCTGCTCCCCAGCGACCCGATGGAGCTGCAACTGGCGGCCGCCGGCATCCAGCCGGACAGCCTCACCCCGGATCAGCTCGCCGCGATGAAGCACCGGTTCGGCCTCGACCAGTCGATCGGCCGGCAATATTGGCATCACCTCGCCGGTGTGGTGCACGGTGACTTCGGCACCTCGCTGAGCCAGCAGGTGCCGGTCACCGACCTGATCGGCCAGCGGATCGGCCCGACCCTGCTGCTCAGCGTCGCCGCCGCGGTGGTGTCGCTGGTGGCCGGGTCGGGCCTGGCCTACCTGGCCACCTTCGTCCGCTGGAACCCGCTGCGGATCCTGCTGACCCGGCTGCCCGCGCTCGGCGCCTCGTTTCCGCAGTTCTTCGTGGCGCTCTTCCTGATCCAGCTCTTCTCGTTCCGGCTCGGCTGGTTCCCGGCGATCGGCACCGAGGGCGTGGCGTCCCTGGTGATGCCGGTGATCACCATCTCGGTGATCGCGTCCTCGGTGCTCGCCCAGGTGCTGATCAAGAGCTTCGATCAAACCCTTTCCCAGCCGTACGTCGTCACGGCGCGTGCCAAGGGGCTCTCCCGGTCCGCGGTGCATCTGCGGCACGCGTTCCGCAACGCGGCGCTGCCCGCGATGACCATCCTCGGTGTGATCGTGGGCCTCACCGTGACCAGCTCGATCGTGGTCGAGACGGTCTTCACCCGGGAGGGCGTCGGCAAGCTCGCCCAGGAGGCGGTGCTGGCCCAGGACGTGCCGGTGGTGCTCGCCGTGGTCACCATCGCGGCGGCCGTCTTCGTCACCGTCAACCTGGTCGTCGACCTGCTCTACCCGCTGCTCGACCCGCGCATCAAGAACAGGGTGGTGACCCCGTGACCGCTGCTCTCGCCCTCGATGTCATCGAGGAACACGAAGTATCCGATGAATCGGATAGGTGGGGCCGGGTGGGTGCGGTCGCGAGGAAGCCGATCTTCCTCCTGGCCGTCGTCTACGTGCTCTTCGTCGTGGTCTCTGCGTTCTGGCCGGACGTCTTCGCCGGTCAGGGGCCCTACGACACCCATCCGGCGGCGGCCATGCAGGCACCGGGCGGCGAGCACCTGTTCGGCACCGACGTCTACGGCCGCGACCTCTGGTCCCGCGTCCTGCACGGCTCGGCGCTGACCATCAAGGCCACCCTGATCGCACTCGGCATCGCGCTGGTCGCCGGTCTCAGCCTCGGCGTCGTCTCCGGCTTCTTCGGCGGCCTGGTCGACGCGGTCCTGATGCGCGCCGTCGACGTGCTGCTCGCCATCCCCGGCCTGCTGCTCGCCCTCTCCATCGTCACCGCCCTCGGGTACGGCACCGTCCCGGTCGCCGTGGCGGTCGGCGTCGGCATCATCCCCGGATTCGCCCGCACCACGCGTGCCGAGGTACTGCGGGTCAAGACCCTGCCGTACGTCGAGGCGGCCCGGGCCGGCGGCGCCTCCTGGGGCCGGGTGCTGCTCCGGCACATCCTGCCCAACTCGTGGGGCCCGGTCGCGGTGCTCGCGGTCCTGGACGCGGGGGTGGCGATCATCGCGATCGCCTCGCTCAGCTTCCTCGGCTTCGGCGCCGCGCCGCCCGCCGCCGAGTGGGGCACGCTGATCGCCGACGGCCGCAACTACCTGGTCACCTCCTGGTGGCTGAGCCTGCTGCCCGGCGTCTTCGTGGCCCTGCTGGTGCTCAGCCTCAACCACATCTCCAAGACCTTCCAGGAGCTGGGCAAGTGAGCCTCGTAGAGATCGAAGGCCTTGACGTCGGGTACGTCCGGAACCGCGTCGTCCAGCCGGCCGTGACCGGTCTCGATCTCACCGTGGGCCAGGGCGAGGTGGTCGCCATCGTCGGCGAGTCCGGCTCCGGCAAGACCACCACGGCGAACGCGATCATCGGCCTGCTGCCCGCCGGCGGCCGGATCACCGCGGGCTCCGCGAAGGTCGACGGCATCGAGACCGCCGGGGCGAAGGAGCGGGTGCTGCGCCGTCTGCGCGGCTCGGTGGTCGGCCTGGTCCCGCAGGACCCGATGGTCGGCCTGAACCCGACCAAGCGGATCGGCGCGCAGGTCGCCGAGGCGGTCCGGCTGCGCGGCCTGGCCGGTGCCGCGGTCCGGGCCGAGGTGATCGAGCACCTCACCCAGGCCGGTGTCCCCGAGCCCGAACTGCGCGCCCACCAGTTCCCGCACGAGCTCTCCGGCGGGCTCCGGCAGCGCGCGCTGATCGCCATCGCGCTCGCCGGCCGCCCGAAACTGATCATCGCGGACGAGCCCACCAGCGCCCTCGACGTCACCGTCCAGAAGCGGATCCTCGACCACCTCGGCGGCCTGGTCCGGGAGCAGGGCATCTCCCTGCTGATCATCACGCACGACCTGGCCGTCGCCGCCGACCGTGCGGACCGGGTGGTGGTGATGCGCCACGGCCGCAAGGTCGACGAGGGCGAGCCCGCGAGCCTGCTCTCCCGCTCCGCCGAGGGCTACACCCGGCAGCTGATCGCCGCCGCGCCGCGCCTCTCGCACGGCGGGCGGGTCGTTCCGCGTTTCGACGTACGCGGTGCCGAAGAGCCTCCTGCGGTGCTCACCCTGACGAACGTCTCCAAGACGTTCCCGGTCGCCGACCTGCGCCGGGGCCGCCGCGGCTTCAACGCGCTGAACGGGGTCAGCGTCACCGTGCCCCGGGGGCGTACCCACGCGCTGGTCGGCGAGTCCGGCTGCGGCAAGACCACCACGCTGCGGATCGCCCTCGGCCTGGAGAGCCCGACCAGCGGCTCGGTCGTGCTGGACGGCACCGAGATCGCCGGGCTCTCCTGGAACCGGATGCGCCCGCTGCGCCGTCGGGCCCAGCTCGTCCACCAGGACCCGTTCGCCACCCTCGACCCGACGTTCACCGTACGGCAGTCGGTGACCGAGCCGCTCGTGTCGTTCCGGATCGGCGACCGGCGCAGCCGCGAGGCCCGGGCCCGCGAACTGCTCGACCAGGTGGCGCTCCCGGCCTCCTACCTGGACCGGCTGCCCGCCCAGCTCTCCGGCGGGCAGCGGCAGCGGGTGGCGATCGCCCGCGCGCTGGCCCTGGAACCGGAGCTGCTGATGCTCGACGAGCCGGTCTCCGCGCTGGACGTGCTCGTACAGGAACAGATCCTGACGCTCCTCGCTGACCTGCAGGCGGCGCTCGGGCTCTCCTACCTCTTCGTCTCGCACGACCTCGCGGTGGTCGCCGCGATCTCGCATACCGTCTCGGTGATGAAGGACGGCAGAGTGGTCGAACAGGGCCCGGTCGCCGAGGTGTTCAGCGACCCGGAGAGCCCGTACACCCGGGAGCTGATCGATGCCATTCCTGGCCGGACCGTCCATGCCCGCTGATCCCCGCCCGTCCGAACCCGCCCCAGACACCTCCCGGACGCCGGACATCCGGCGGCGGTCCGCGCTGCTCGCCCAGGTGGCCGGCGCCCGCGCCAACCCCGGGCCGGCGCTGCTCGCCACGGTCACCGGGCTGCTCAACGGCGCCACCATGGTCGCCGGCGCCTCGGCGATCGCCTGGGCCACCGACCACCTGGTGATGCCGGTGCTCGCCGGTGACGCGGTGCCCACGGGCACCTGGTGGCTCAGCGCCGGATACATCGCGGGGGTCTCCGCGGTCCGGTGGAGCACCATCTTCGTCCGCGGGATCGCCACCGGGCGCGTCCAGTACCGGGCGCAGGCCGAGACCCGCCGGGCCGTGGTCCGCCGCTACCTCGACCAGGACGCCGCGTGGCACCGGGCGCGGCCCCCGGGACGGCTGCTCGCGCACGCGGTCGGCGACGTGGACGCGCTCTGGTCGCCGATGCAGTTCGCGTACTTCGCCTTCGGCATGGTCTTCATGCTCCTCCTGGCGCTGACCGAGCTGTTCCGGCGCGACCCGGCGCTCGGGCTGGTCGGGGTGGTGCTGGTCGGCTCGGTGCTCGGGCTCAACGTCACCTACCAGCGGCTGCTCGCCCCGCGCGCCCGCGACGCGCAGTCCGCCCGGGGCGCGGTGGCCACCGTGGCACACGAGTCGATCGAGGGCGGCCCGGTGGTCCGCAGCCTCGGGCTGGCCGGCGCCGAGGACGCCCGCTTCGCGCCCGGCGTCGCCCGGCTGCGGAGCGCGGACCTGCGGATGGCCTCGGTCAGCTCGGTCTTCGACCCGCTGCTCGAACTGCTGCCGACCGCGGCGGTCCTTGTCGTGCTGGCGGTCGGGGCGCCCCGCGTGCAGAGCGGCGATCTGAGCGTCGGTGACCTGGTCGGCGTGGTGTACCTGCTGATCACCGTCGCCATCCCGCTCAACGTGATCAGCCGGTTCCTCAGCATGCTGCCGATGGCGAACGCGGGGCGCGACCGGATCCACGATGTCGTGGCGAGCACGGAGGGCGTACCGGAAAGGCTCGCAAAGGTCCTCGGGGTGCGGCCGCTGCGGGTGGAGCTGCGCGGCGCGACGGTGAACCGGGCGGGGCGGACCCTGCTGGCCGGGGCGGATCTGACGCTCGAACCGGGCAGCGTGACCGTGGTGATCGGTGCGGTGGGTGCGGGCAAGACCACCCTGCTCGACCTGGCCGGCGGGCAGGCGCACCCGACCGGCGGGACCGTGTGCTTCGACGGCGCCGACGTGCGCTCGCTGGCCCGCGACGAGGTGCCCGCACACGTGGCCGTGGTGGCGCAGAGTCCGTTCCTGTTCGCCACCTCGATCCGCGAGAACCTGACGCTCGGCCGGGCGATCGACGACGGCGCGCTGTGGCGGGCGCTGCGGACCGCCGCGGCCGACGAGATCGTCCGCGACCTGCCGGACGGCCTGGACACGGTGGTCGGCGAGCGCGGCGCGACCCTCTCCGGCGGGCAGCGGCAGCGGATCTGCCTGGCCCGGGCGCTGGTCCGGACCCCGCGCCTGCTGGTGCTGGACGACGCCACGTCCGCGCTGGACGCCCGGGTGGAGAAGCAGGTGCTCGACGCGCTGCTGACCGAGCGCGGCCCGACCGTGCTGCTCAGCAGCAACCGCCCGCACGCGGTGACCGTCGCGGACCGGGTGATCGTGCTGCGCGGCGGCCGGATCGTGGCCGCCGGCCCACCCGCCGCGCTCGCCGACGACGAGGAGTACTCCCGGATCGTGAACGCGTATGTCTGAGCTCCTGGCTGATCTGTCCCGGACCGGATGGCGGAAACTGATCACGGTGGCGGTGCGCGAGTCGCCGCAGCTCAAGCAGGGCCTCGGCCTGACCGTGCTGCTCGCCCTGCTGGCCGGTGCCGGCCGGATCATCGCGCCGCTCACCATCGAACGCGTGATCGACGCCGGGCTCGACCCGGACACCGTCGGCCCGGCAGTCGCGGTCGGCGCGGCCGCCGTGGTGCTCGCCGGCGTCTCGTCGCTGCTGCTCAACCGGCGCCTGCAGACCCGGGTCGAGGACGCGCTCGCCGGACTGCGGCGCGACGGGCTGCGGCGGGTGCACGACATGGCCGCGAGCACCGCCGACCGGGTGCCCAGCGCCGACCTGGTCGCCCGGCTGACCAGCGACGTCGACCAGGTGACCACGTTCCTGCAGGGCGGCGGTATCCAGTTCCTGACCAACGCCGCGCAGCTGCTGATCGCCACGGTGATCCTGCTCGCCTACAGCTGGCGGCTCGCGCTGCCGGTGCTCGGGCTGACCATCCTGCTGGTCGTGGCGATGTCCCGGATGCAGCGCCTGATCGGCCGCCGGTACGACCGCGCCCGGCGCGACCTCTCCGCGATGCAGACCACGATCGCCGAGAACGTGCTGGGCGCCGCCCTGATCCGCGCCACGGGTGCGGCGCCGTGGGCGCGGGCGCGGCTGGACGGCGCGGTCGGCCGGGCCCGGACCGCTCTGGAGGGCACGCTCGCGCCGCTGCACGGCAACACGTCCGTCGGCGAGCTGGCGATCTCCACGATGACCATCACGGTGCTGCTCGGCGGGGTGGGGCAGGGACTCTCCGCCGGCCAGGTGGTGGCGATGCTGTTCCTGGTGACGTTCTTCGTGCGGCCGCTGCAGTTCGTGGTGCAGAGCCTGGGGGAGGCGCAGAACGCGCTGACCGGGTGGCGGCGGGCCCTGGAACTCGTCGGCACGCCGAGCGCGGTGGTCGCCGACGGGCTGCCGCTGCCGTCCGGCCCGGTTGGCGTCCGCTTCACCGGAGTGTCGGCGCGCTACGGCGACGGCCCGGTCGTGCTGGCCGGCGTCGACGTGCGGATCGAGCCGGGGGAGCACGTGGCCGTGGTGGGGCGGACCGGTTCGGGGAAGTCGACGTTCGCGAAGCTGCTGACGCGACGGCTGTCACCGGCGGCGGGGGAGATCGCGCTGAGCGGGGTGCCGCTGGACCGGCTCGCCACGACGGCGGGCCGGGTGGTGATCGTCCCGCAGGACCCGTTCCTGTTCGACACGACCGTACGGGGGAACCTGTTCTTCGACGGTCCGGACGCGGCTGTTCTCGACGTCGTCGAGGCGCTCGGGCTGGGGGAGTGGTTCGCGACGCTGCCCCTCGGGCTGGACACCGGTGTCGGCGTGCGCGGGGAACGTCTCTCCGTGGGGGAGCGGCAGCTGGTGGCGCTGATCCGCACGGCGCTCGTCGACCCGGATCTCGTCGTCTTCGACGAGGCGACGTCCGGGGTGGACCCGGCGACGGATGTGGCGGTGCAGCGGGCGCTCCGGGCGCTGACGACCGGGCGGACCAGCGTGTCGATCGCGCACCGGATGCTGACGGCGGAGAACGCGGACCGGGTGCTGGTCTTCGACGCGGGCCGGGTGGTGCAGTCGGGGTCGCACGCGGACCTGCATCGGGCCGACGGGGTGTACGCGGGGCTGGTCGAGGCCTGGAATCGACCGCTCGGGGCACCGTCGTAGAAGCGGTCCGGACCCCGCCGACCGCCCGCGCGCATGAACGGCCCGGGTGGGGCGGTGCGTGCGCACGGGCGGTGCGGGTGGGGCGGTGCGTGCGCACGGGCGGTGCGGGTGGGGCGGTGCATGCGCATGAACGGTGCGGGTGGGGCGGTGCGTGCGCACGGACGGCCCGGGTGGGGCGGCACGCGTGCACGATCAACCGGGTGAAGGGGCGGTAGGCGCACCCGGTCCGCGATCGTGTGCTTGCGCAGCCCCGTGGAGGGCGGCGCAGGGACACGAACGCTCAATGTGTGCTGTCAGCGCCCCTGAACTGCGTTGATCGTGTGCTCTGGGCGCCCCCGGCTGGCGGGTCGTGTGTTCTGGGCGCCCCCGGCTGGCGGGTCGTGTGCTCTGGGCGCCCCGGCTGGCGGATCGTCCGCCGTGTGCTCCGCTCCCGCCGGAATTGCCGTCCTGTTACGGAGCGACACGGCTTCTTGACAGTTCACTCTCGACACACGCTAATGGAAACACTGTTTCGGAGAGTGTTACGGATGGCCACTTGGAGGTCCCGTGTCCCTGTCCCTTCGCCGTGCCCTGGCGGCCCTCGCCCTATCCGCCTCGGCCCTCATCGCCGTCCCGTCGCCCGCGATCGCCGCGGCCACCGAGGTCGATGGCGACGTCTCCGTGCCCTGCTGGATCTACACCTACAGCCTCGACGCCGACTGGTACTTCCCGGCCACCGCCACCCCGAAGGCCCTGGTCTGGCTGCAGCACGGCTTCTCCCGTTCGAACGCCAACGTCGCCGACCTGGCCCGTGAATACCAGGACGCCGGCTTCCTCGTCGTCGCGCCCACCCTTCCCTCCGCCGACATCTACGGCTGCACGATCAGCAACCTCGGCAACAACACCGTCTTCCTCAAGAGCGTCGCCGCCCTGCTCGGCACCGCGACCAGTTCGTCCGGCGCGCTCGCCAAGAGCTACGCCGCCGCGGCCAAGACCGCCGGCCGCTCCGGCACGACACTGCCCACCGAGTACGTCCTGGCCGGCCACTCGGCGGGCGGCGAGGCGGCCACCTATCTCGCGGGCGTCCTGAAGACCACGTACCCGTCGACCTACGCGAACCTCGACTACCTCCAACTGCTCGACCCGGTCGAGTCGATCTTCGGGACCAACATGGCGACCGGGCTGGCCGCGATCGGCGGGACGTCGCTGCCGATCCGGACCATCTCGTCGCCGCCGTACCTCGCGAACAGCAACGCCAGCGGCACCGTGGAGCTGACCGGCACCCTGGACCGGGACTTCCTCGGCGTACGGCTGACCACCGGCAGCCACTGTGACGCGGAGGGCGCCAGCACCGATGTGCTCTGCACACTGACCGCCGGCACCTCGTCGGCGGCGAACGTCGCGGTGCTGCAGACGCTCGCGGTCGCCTGGGCGGTGGACGCCGCCGACGGCACCACGACGGCGAGCTACTACCCGGGTGGCGCGTACTACCAGGCTCGGCTGTCCGCGGGCACGATCGAGACGCTGAGCGGCAGCTGACCGGTTCCGGCCGCCCGGTCCCTTCCGGCCGCCCGGTCCTCTCCGGCCGCCCTGTCATCTCTGGTGGGGCGGCCGGTCCGCGTTCTGCTGTTCCACCTCGTGTTCCGTTGTTCTACTTCGTGTGCTGTCGCCGTGCACTACCACGAGGCGTAGGGCTGCCCGCCGTCGCACACCCTCCGGCGGCGCTGAGTCATCAGCGGGGGTGAACTCCGGGTGTCGGCGCTTCCGGGACCGCGTTTCCCCGGCATAGGGTTCGTCTCGACACGCCGGTGAGACAGTCGGAGAGAGCGAGGGCACGCAATGCCGGCGAAAGCGGCCGTCCGGTACACGGACTTCCAGACCGCCGACCACGACCTGGCCGTCGCGGCGAAGGTGGCCGCGATCCCGCATCGGCCCCGGTTCGCCCGTGACGACACCGGCCCGGTCGACTTCCGGCTGACCTCGGCCGCCTTCGGCGCCTTCGGGGTGCACGCCTTCCGGATGCGCGGCCTGCGCTATGCCGCCCTCGCCGATCCGCGCGATTTCCTGTACGCGATACGCCTCGTCGAGGGCAGTTCCGGGTTCACCGGTTCGGGGTGGGCGACGTCCCTGACCGGGAACGGCTGCTTCCTCGTCCCGCCGGAGACCGCGGTACGCGCCGAGTACGCCAGCGCGGTCCTGCACGCGGTGTCGGTCCCGCTCGCCTGTGCCCGGGACATGGCCGAGGAGTTCGCGGGCCTGCGCGGGCGACTCCTCTTCGAGGCGCGGCCGCCGGTCAGCGACGTGATGCGCCGGCACTGGGAGCTGACCGCGGCCTTCGTGCACCGGGAACTGACCTCGGCGCCCGAACTGCCCTCGCTGCTGCTGGTCCACCTGATGCGGGTGGCCGCCGCGAGCCTGCTGGTCACCTTCCCGAACAGCACGATGACGCTGGACTACACCCCGCCGAGCGGCCGGGTGGCGCCGGCCGTGGTGCGGCGGGCGGCGGCGTACATCGAGGCGAACGCGGCCCGGCCGTTGACCGTGGCCGACGTCGCGTCCGCGTCCGGGGTCGGTATCCGGGCGCTGCAGGAGGCGTTCCGGCGCCACCTGGACCGGACGCCGATGGCCTACCTGCGACAGGTCCGCTTGGAGGCGGTCCGCGGCGAACTCCGCGAGGCGGCCGAGCGCCGGGCCGGCGAGACGGTGAAGGAGACCGCCCGCCGCTGGGGTTTCGCCAACCCGAGCCGTTTCGCCGCCGACTACCACGCCGCTTTCGGCGAGCTCCCCAGCCACACCCTGCGCCGCCGCTGACCCTCCGCTCCCGGCCTGCCGCTGCTTGGTCTTGTCGGCCCGCTGCCGCTCACTGCTGCCGGCCTGCCGCTGCTCAGCCTTGCTGGCCTGCCGCCGCTCACTGCTGCTGGCCCGTCGCTGCTGGCCCGCCGAGTTTCGCCCGTCGTTACCGGTCCGGCCGATCGCGTTACCGGCCGCCGCGAGCACGGCGAGGGCCGCCAGTACATCGACGAGGTGCCACCGGATCCAGGTCATGTCGCCAGGCTAGCGAGGTGCGGGCGCCACGGCGTCCGCCCGTGGGCGATCCTTCTCGCTACCACGGTAGGGGGCCCGTGGTCTGATGCGCCGCACCCGGACATCGCGGCAGAGTCGCAGCCATGACGATGCTCGGGCGGCTCGGATGGCGGAGTGCATTGGGGGTTGGTTCGGATGACGGTGGACGGCGGTGTGGGGAAGGGCGGGAGCGTGGTCTCCGCCGTACGCGGGAAGGGGTCAGATCTTGCGGGCCACCGCGCCGAAGAGGGAGGCCTCGACCGGGGTGGGGTTCTCCTCGGCGGACGGGTCCGGGCGCCATTCGCTGATGGGGACCACGCCGGGGGTGACCAGCTCGAGGCCGGTGAAGAACTGGTCGAACTCGGGGCGGGTGCGGGGGATGACGTCGGAGCGGCCGGTGCGCAGGGATTCGTCCCAGTTGGCCTTGAGCTCGGGGGTCAGGAAGTCCGTCGTGGCGCACGTCATGGTCAGGTAGCTGCCGGAGGGGAGAGCGTCGAGCAGCGTGGTGACGATCTCGCGGGCCTGGTCCTGGGAGGGGAGGAAGTGGATCACGGCGACCAGGACCAGGGCGATCGGCTGGGAGCGGTCGAGGATTTCCAGGCCGGCGAGGATGGTGGCCGGGTCGCGCAGGTCGTGTTCGAGGTACCGTGTCTGGCCCTCGGGGGTGCTGGTGAGCAGGGCGCGGGCGTGGACCATGACCATCGGGTCGTTGTCGACGTAGACGATCCGGCTCTCCGGGGCGATCCGTTGCGCGACCTCGTGGGTGTTGTCGGCGGTCGGCAGGCCGGTGCCGATGTCGAGGAACTGCCGGATGCCGGCCTCACGGGCCAGATGACCGACCGCGCGCTGGAGGAAGGCACGGTTGGCGCGGGCGGCGATCCGGGCCGCGGGGTACGAGCGGGCGAGCAGGTCGCCGGACTCGCGATCGGCGGCGAAGTTGTCCTTGCCGCCGAGCCAGTAGTTGTAGCGCCGGGCGGGGTGGGCGACCCCGGTGTCGAACCTCTCGAGCGTCACGGCGGCGATCTTAATAGGACGGAGGCGGTTACCGCGAGACAGGGGGACAGTCGTTGAACATCACGGGCCGTTTACATGAATTTCAACTACCTATAAACAACATGTTTTGATACCCCTCGTTCATGTGCCAGGCTGGTCCCTCAACGGGGGCGTGATCAAGGTTCTGCCAGGGGAAAGACGGCAATGAGTAGACGCGTTTACATTCACATCGGTGCACCCAAGACGGGTAGCACCTTTATCCAGAATGTGCTGTGGAACAATAAGGAATCACTCAAACGCGCCGGAATTCTGTTGCCCGCCAGCCGGAAGGCCCAGGATCAGGCGATGGCGGACCTGCGGCAGGTGCCGTGGCGTGACCCGGAGGCGACCTGGACCTGGGACGGGCTGATCGCCGCCGCCCGCAAGTGGCCGGACGACGTGATCATCACGAACGAGGGGCTGGGCGGGGCCACCGCCGCGCAGGCCGCCCGTGCGGTGGAGAGCCTGCAGCCGGCCGAGGTGCACATCGTGGTGGTCGGCCGGGACCTGTGGCGGACCCTGCCGTCGATGTGGCAGGAGAGCGTGCGCTCGCGCAGCCTCTGGAGCTTCGAGGAGTTCCTCAAGGCGATCGAGGAGGGGCGGCACGACGCCTTCTGGAACCACACCGCGAACCGGATGCTGCTGCGCTGGGGCGACCTGGTCCCGCCGGAGCGCCGCCACATCATCACCATGCCGCCGCCCGGCGCGCCCGAGACGGTGCTCTGGGAGCGGTTCGCCGGCGTGGTCGGGATCGGCGACGGGGTCTGCGAGATCGGCGAGCAGCACGCCAACCCATCGCTGGGCGCGCCCGAGATCGAACTGCTGCGCCGGCTCAACCACGCGCTCGGGGACCGGTACCCGCACCGGATGCCGTACCGGCGGGGTGTGCTGCGGCACCTGGTCAACCCGGTGCTGAAGAACTCGAAGAACGACATGAAGTTCAGCATCGGGGCGAACCGGACGCAGTGGATCCTGGACCTGACCGAGGAGCGGATCAAGGAGCTCCGGGACTATCCGTGCCACATCGTCGGCGACCTCGACGAGCTGCGCCCGGCCGACATGCGCGAGGGCGTCTCCTTCGACGAGCTCACCGAGAAGCAGGTGATGGAGACCGCCCTGGAGACGATCATCGGACTTCTCGGGTACGCCGAGGAGCTGCACGGCCAGATCGAGAAGAGCCGGGGGGACATGCTGACACGACTCAAGAAGCGGGTTCGCCACCGCCTGCCCATCGGCCGGGCGTGATCCCGAAGACCAGCCGGAACGCCTCGATGAACGCGCTCGGGCTGGCGTAACCGGCGTCCGCCGCGACCCGGGTGACCGGCAGCCCGGTGGCGAGCAGCAGCATCGCGTGGTGCAGCCGGAGCCTGCCCCGCCACTGCGGGAACGTGAAGCCGGTCTCGTCGCGGAAGAGGCGGCTGAGCGTACGCTCCGCGGCGCCCACCTCGCGCCCCAGCTCGCGCAGCGGCCGCGGGTCGGCCGGGTCGGCGGCGAGCATCGCGCAGAGCCGGACCAGGCGCGGGTCGGTGGGGGTGGGCAACCGCAGGGGCAGGGTCTCCGCGCTGCGCAGCTGATGCAGGGCCACCTGCTCCAGATGATGCCGGAGTTCCGGGGAGAGGTCCGTCCGCTCGTCGCTCAGCGTGCGGATCACCTCCCGGAGCAGTGGCTCGACGGTGAGCACCGTGGGCTCCTCGAAGGTGACCTGAACCGCCGTCGTGAAGATGAGCGAGCGCATCTCGGTCGGCCCGTGCGCCTGGTGGGTGTGCGGCACGTTCGCGGGAAGCCAGACGGCGCGGGTCGGCGGCACCACCCAGGTGCCGCGCCCGGTGGTGACCTGGAGGACGCCGCGGAGCGGGTGGACCAGCTGGTGGGTGGTGTGGTCGTGCCAGTCGATGCGTTCCCGGTGCGCGAGGCGGTTTACCGACATGACTCGGCAGAATATCGGAAGTCCGCACCCCGCGGAGTCGGCAGCCTGAACGGTATGAAGAGGATGTGGCTGTGGGGGAGCGCCCACGCCGTCGACGATCTGTATCAGGGGCTGGTCCCGGCGGTGCTGCCGTACTTCGTGCTTGACCACGGGTACAGCTACGTGGCGATCTCCGGGTTGACGCTGGCCGCCGCGCTCGGGAGTTCGCTGCCGCAGCCGGTGATCGGGGTGCTGGTCGACCGGTACCGGCTGGACTGGCTCGCCCCCGCCGGGGTGGCCCTCGCGGGTCTGGGGTTCGGCCTCTCCGGGCTGATCCCGGTCTACCCGGTGGTCTGGAGCCTGATCCTGCTCTCCGGGCTCGGCGTGGCGATGTTCCACCCGGCGGCGGGGCGGTCGGCCCGGGCCGCGGCGGGGGACAGCACCGCGGCGATGAGCGTCTTCGCGGCGGGCGGGAGCATCGGGTTCTTCCTGGCGCCGGTGCTGGCCACGCCGGTGCTGCTCGCCCTCGGCCTGCGGGGCACCGCGGTCTTCATCCCGCTGGCGCTGGTCACCACCCTGGTGCTGCTCTCCTCCCGGGGTACGGTCGCCTCGCACGCGGCGGCACGGGACGGCGCGAGCCGGTGGCGGCCGTTCCTCGCGCTCATCGGGATCGAGGTGGTCCGTTCCGCGGCGTTCTTCGCGGTGAACACCTTCATCGGGATCTACTGGATCACGTCCTTGGGTGCGGGTAAGACGCTCGCCGGGGTGGCGCTCGCGGTCTTCCTGGTCGGTGGCGTGCTGGGGACGCTGCTCGGCGGGCGGCTCGCGGACCGGATCGGCGCGATCCGCACCATCCAGCTCGGCGCGGCCCTCGCCCTCCCGGCCCTGCTCGGCATGCTGCTGACCCCGGGCGCCTGGGCCCCGCTGGTCTTCGCGGCGATGACCGGGATCGCCTGGAACCTGCCCTTCGCCGTACTGGTCAAACTCGGTCAGGACTACCTGCCGTCGAAGCCCGGCACGGCGGCCGGGGTCACCCTGGGGCTCGGGGTGAGCATCGGCGGGCTCTTCGCGCCGTTCTTCGGGCTGACGGCCCAGCACCACGGCCCGCAGGGCGTGTTCTGGCTGCTCTGCCTGGCCCCGCTCCCGGCGCTGCTGCTGGGCCTGCTGCTGACCGCTCCCGCGCCCTCGAAAAGCGGCGTCATGGCCTGACCGGGCCCTCGAAGAAGCGGTGTCTTCGAGAAGCGGTGTCTTCGAGAAGCTGCGGCTGGCGTCTCAGCCCGGCTTGCCGACGTGGCTCAGGAGGGTGCGGACCGCTCCGGGCGGCGGCGTCCGCGCGCCCGTCCAGATCGCCCGCAGGTCGCGGCGCAGGTCCAGGCCCTGTACCGCGACCTGCCGGAGGTCGTTGCCGACCGCGAGCCGGCTGAGCACCGCGGGCGCGGCCCCGGCCAGCACCGCCGCCCGGACCGCCGCCGTGGTCGAGAGCTCCAGCGCGGGCTCGGCCGGCTCGGCGTTCGCCCGGCGCAGCGCCGCGGCCAGGAAGTCCCGGGTGCCGGACCCGCGTTCCCGGGTCACCAGCGCCGTCCCGCCCAGCTCGGCCGCCGTGATCGGGGTCCGGCGCCGCGCCCACGGGTGCCCCGGCGGCACCACCAGCACGAGGTCGTCCTGCCCGACCACCCGGCTGCGCACCCCGGGCGGCACGGTCGGCCCCTCGATGAAGCCGAGATCCGCCGACCCGTCCAGCACCTGCTCGATCACGTGATCACTATTGGTCGCGGTGAGTACCACCTGGGCCGGTGACTCGCCCCGCCGTACGGCATCCGCCCGCATCCCGACCAGCCACCCGGGCAGCAGGTGCTCGGCGACCGTGAGGCTCGCGCTGACGCGTACCCGGTTCCGGCTGTCCTCGCGCAGCGCCGCCAGCCCCGCGTCCACCTCCTCGGCGAGCCGCAGCAGCCGGTCCGCCCACTGCGCGACCACCACTCCCTCGGGTGTCAGGCGCGCGCCGCGGGTGGTCCGGGTCGCCAGCCGCACCCCGGTCCGCGCCTCGAGCGCCGCGAGCCGTGCCGACGCCGCCTGCTGGGTGAGGCCCGCCTCCCGCCCCGCCGCACTCAGCGTCCCGGTCCGTGCCACCGAGAGCAGCAGTTCCAGCGCGGAGAGCTCCGGCATCCGTTCACTCAGACCCACAGCTTCCGATGGTACGCCGTCACAACTCTTGTTTGTGATCCCACAAGATCTCGCCCGCTACCCGGTACGCCGTGGCTCGGTGAGAGTGGTCCCATGACCACGCCGCTTCAGGTCCGCCGCCCGCCGCAACCGTCCGCCGCCGTCGCCCCGCCCGGGCCGGTGCCGAACTGGTACGCGGCCGTGATGGGTACCGGGATCGTCGCGACCGCGGCCGCCTCGCTGCCGTGGCGGTTCCCCGGACTGCGGGACTTCGCCATCGCCGTCTGGCTGCTGGCGGTGGCCCTGCTCGCGGTGCTGCTCACCGGCACCCTGCGCAACCCGCGCGGCTGGCTGGCCCACCGGGCCGACCCGGTGGTGTCCCACTTCTACGGCACCTTCCCGATGGCCCTGATCAGTGTCGGCGCCGCCACCCTGCTGATCGGCCGCGACGTGATCGGCCTGCCCGCCGCGCTGACCGTGCACGCCGTCCTCTGGACCCTCGGCACGATATCCGGCCTGGTCACCGCGATCGCCGTCCCCTTCCGGCAGTTCACCGCTCCCGCCCAGCCCGCCATACCCGCCATACCCGCCATACCCGCCATGCCTGCCGTGCCCGCCGCGTTCGGTGGGTGGCTGGTGCCGGTCGTGCCGCCGATGGTGTCGGCGGCCACCGGGGCGCTGCTCGTCCCCTACCTTCCCGCCGGGCAGCTCCGGCTGACGCTGGTCGTGCTCTGCTGGGCGATGTTCGGGCTGAGCCTCGTCGCGGCGCTGGTCGTGATCACCCTGATCTGGCAGCGCCTGGCCGCGCACCGGGTGGGCCCCGCCGCCCTGGTGCCCACCCTCTGGATCGTGCTGGGCCCGCTCGGCCAGTCGGTCACGGCCGCCAACCTGCTCGGGGCGGCGGGCGCAGACGCACTGCCCAGCCCGTACGGGAGAGCGTTTGTCGCCTTTGGGGTTGTCTTCGGTCTTCCGGTCTGGGGTTTCGCTCTGTTGTGGGCGGCGCTGGCCGGGGCGGTGACCGTCCGCACCATCCGTGCCGGGCTGCCGTTCTCGCTCGGCTGGTGGTCCTTCACCTTCCCGGTGGGGACCTGCGTCACCGCCACCTCCGCCCTCGCCGCGCACACGGGTTCGGTGCTTCTCGCCGTGCTCGCGGTCCTCTTCTACCTCGGCCTGGTGGCCGCCTGGGCGACCGTCGCCCTGCGCACCGTTCGCGCGCTGAACCGGGGTATGGTCCCGCGCCCGCTCTGACGGCTTCGCGCCCACACCACCCCACACCGCCTTGCCCGCCGACGCCCCTGCCCGCCGACGCCCGCCCGCGCCCGCCGTGAGTGGGCGGCCCGGCGGGCGCGGGCGTCTCGGCGACGGAGGGCTCGCTATCCGGGACTCTTGTCGGGAGGCTCCTGCGGTGGCGGGCAGGAGCGGTCACGATAGGCGGCGATCCACGCGTCGACCTCCTCGGTGAGCCAGACCTTGCCCTGTTTGAGCCGCGCCACCGGCTCCGGGAAGGACGCTCTGTTCGTCAGGCTGTGCACTCGCTGGCGGCTGATCCGGCCGCCCAGCCGCAGTCGTATCTCGTGTGCTCCGAGCAGCTGGAGCCCGCTGTTCCTCATGCCCCATGACTATAGGCGCCCGCCAAGCTGGCAGACGACACCGTTCCGGTCGGCGATTTCCCACATTCCGCGTGATAACCCCATGCCGAGAATGCCGCCTCTGCCGGGTGACAGTGGTATATCAGCGGTCATCGTGGGACCTTTCCGGCGGTGACCCGGGCCCACGCGGCGGCGAAGTGCTCCGGCAGCGGGCGCGGTACGACGAGCAGCCGTCCGGTGTCGAGCAGGAGCGGCAGTTTCCAGGTCTCCACCGGCAGCCGCGGCGCCCGGTTCGGCCCGACCGCCCGCAGTCCGTCCGGCTCCTTCCCGCCGAGCACCGCCCGCGGCCTTCCGGGGTCCTTCCCGTCGAGCACCGTCACCACCGCGCGGACCTGCTCGATGATCTCGTGCCGCCCCTGACTCCCGTGGTCGTGATGGCCGTCCCGCTCGAACCCGCAGAGACCCCGCCACCCGCGATCGAGGTCCCGATCGTCCGGTCCCATGCCGATCCCCCTCGCCGACGCGCATCCTTCCAGGGACCACCGACATTTCTCCGGTACGACGTGAGCGCGCCCACAGTCACATTCGGGTGGGGTGTCCCGTCCTCTCCGCGGTAGGACGTACAACCCAGGAAGGGTGTAGACCATGCGCATCGCGGTCGCCGGGGGAACCGGCTGGATCGGCAGGCTGGTGGTGGCCCAGGCTCGCGAGGCCGGCCACGACGTCGTCGTCATCGCCCGCTCGGTGGGCGTCGACCTGACCACCGGCGCGGGCCTGGACGCCGCGCTGAAGGACGTCGACGCGGTGATCGACGTGTCCAACATCGAGACCCTGCGCCGCGCCACGGCGACCCGCTTCTTCGAGACGGTGACCCGCACCCTGCTGGCCGCCGAGGAACGCGCCGGCGTCAAGCACCACGTGCTGCTCTCGATCGTCGGCGTCGACCGCGTCCCGTGGGGCTACTACCAGGCCAAACTCCACCAGGAGGAGATCGCCCTGGCCGGCGCGGTCCCGGTCACGGTGCTGCGCGCCACCCAGTTCCACGAGTTCGCCGCCCAGATGCTGGAGCGCTCCTCCGGCCCGATCGCCGTGGTCCCGAGGATGCTCAGCCGCCCGGTCGCCGCCGCCGAGGTGGCCGCCGAGCTGATCCACCTGGCCGCGTCCGCCCCGCTCGGCCGCGCCCCCGACCTGGCCGGCCCGGAGACCCTGCGGATGGCCGACCTGGTGCGGACCCTGAGCCGCCACCGTGGCCTCCGCAAGCTGGTCCTGGAGATCCCCCTGCCCGGCCCGGCCGGTAGAGCCATGTCCACCGGCGGCATCCTGCCGGCCACACCGGGCTCCCGCGGCACCCAGACCTTCACCGAGTGGCTCACCGCATGACCCACAGCGTCCGAAAAGGACTACAGTGGAAGGGTGCAGCCCGTGACTCCTGACACCGCTCCCGGCCCGCAGCGTGCCATCGTCGCGGCGACGATCCTCGGAGTCCTGCTGGTCGCCGCCGGCGTGATCGGCTTCATCGCGCACCGCGAGAGGCTCAGCAGCGCGGCGATCCTCACGGCCGGCCCCGGTTTCGTCGTGCTCTGCTTCACCCAGGCCGCCCGGGCCCTCTCCCGCCGCTGACCTGACTCCGGCTGGGGCCCGCGGGTGTCCCCGCCAGCTCCAGGCACCCCTGGACGCCAGTCGCCGGGCCCGGGCTGACAGGGTGCCCGCCCGAACACTCGCCGTCTGCGGATCGTCGACTCCGCCCGCCGGGGTTCGTTCGTGGACCCGGCCGGGCGGTACCCCGCGGGCGGTGAGCCAGCGGTCCGGGGCACCTCGGCCGGTCGGCTGGCGATCCGGGGTGTCTCGGGCCGGTCCGGCTGGCGATCCGGGGTGTCTCACCCGGGAGTGCCGGCCAGGTTCGAGCGAATCGGCTCCGGCAACCCCTGACGGGTGGCCGACGCCCGGCGGCGGGATGAGACGCGGCGTGGATGCGTACGGGAGAGGGAAGCGGGGGCGGCGCGCCCGGCGCCACCCCCGCATGGTCCTATCCGGTCAGACCCGGCACTGCCATGTCGTCGCGTCGTAGTAGTTCACGAAACGGTCGATCGTGGCGGTGGTGCCGGTCGTGTACGCGCAGACCGTGGGCAGGCTGATCGCGTAGTAGGTCGGGCCGGCTCGGCTGTACGAGACGCACTGCCAGTCGTAGACCGTGGTGCCGACCAGGATCGACGCGCTGTGGCCGGTGGACGTGCAGTAGTTCTCGAAGTCCGGGGTGACGACCGTGGCGGTGACCCGCCAGCAGCCGGCCGACGTGGGATCGGTGAAGTCGCCGATCCGGTCGACGGCCTCGGAGGTCGAGTACGCCCACTGGCAGGCGGCCTCGAAGGTGAGGTCGGCCAGGGCGCCGTCGCCGGAGACGCAGTGCCAGTCGTAGGCGGTCGACCCGGTGAGGGTCGCGTCGCTGTAGCCGATCGACCGGCAGTACGCGCCGAGGTCGAGTCCGCCGAGGGATTCGGGGGTGGACGCGGCCTGGGCGGGGCTCACTGCCGCCAGCACGCCGGTGAGACCGACGAGCAGCGCCAGCAAGAACTTGCTGATGGAACGCATAGCTCTCCTGAGGAGTGCACGGTGGATTATGGGCGTTCCCAACCTATCGGGATCATCCATCCATGCAAGACCTTGCAAAGAGAACGTAACTTCATTCATCACCTGGACGCGATTGCAGGTTCAAGCGGATCGTCGTGCCGCCGCCCGGGGTGTCGGCGAGCGTGATGCCGCCGCCGTGACGCTCGGCGATGCGCAGACAGGTGGCCAGACCGATGCCGTAGCCCTTCCGGGACTCCGGGTCGACCTGCGCGAACATGTCGAAGATCCGGTCCCGGTGCTCGGCCGGGATGCCCATCCCGTTGTCGGCCACCGTGACGGTCCAGCCGCCGGGCGCGGGGGAGCAGCCGACCCGGATCCGTGGCGTACGGTCCGGGTGACGGTATTTGATCGCATTGTCGACCAGGTTCTGCAGCAGCTGGCGGAGCAGCGTCGGGTCACCGGAGACCACCGGCAGCCGGCCTTCGGTGGTCACCTCGGCGCCGGTGCTCTCGACCAGCGTGTGCAGGTCGGCGGTGACCTGGGACATCACGTCGGCCAGGTCCACCTGGTGCGGCACGCACGGCGCGTGGCCGGCTCGGGCGTAGTTGAGCAGGGCCTGGACCAGCTGCTGCATCCGTTCGACGGCGCGCAGCGAGCCGTCCACCCACTTGGCGCCGCGGTCGTCCAGCTGCGGGGCGTACAGCGCGTGGAGCATCTCCAGGTAGCCGTGCGCGCCGGCGAGCGGGCGGACCAGGTCGTGGCTGACCGCGGCGGCGAAGCCCTCCAGCTCGTCGTTCGAGCGCTCCAGCTCGGTCACCGCGGCCTGCAGCTGCCGCTCGCCGAGGGCCGCGGCGATGGCCAGGGCCGCGTTGAGCCGCGCCTGACGGCGGCGTTCGAAGAGCGAGACCAGGACGTCGCCCAGGTCTTCGAGGCGCCTCAGCTGCCGTTCGTCGAGCTTCTTGGGTACGACGTCGAACACGCAGAGCGTACCGAGGGCATGCCCGCTCGGCGTGATCAGTGGCACCGACGTGTAGCTGCGCACGGTGTGCAGGCGGCCGTCGACCCACGGGTTGTGCTCGTACGACGGGTGCAGCCGGGCGTCCGGGGTGTGCACGGTGTGCCCGGTGCGGAAGTGCACGTCGCACATGGACGAGGTTCGTGGGGTGTCCGCGCCGTCGAAGCCGACCGTGGTGAGCTGGCACTGCCGGTTCTCGTCGATCAGGTTGAGGCTGGCGGTCGGCATGTCGGCGATCATGGCCGCGACCCGGACGACGGCGGAGAGTTCGTCGTCGGCGGGCTGGTCGAGCAGCTCGTACTCGTGCAGCGCGGCGAGGCGCTCCCGTTCGAGCGGGAGGAGGAGGGTGGCGGACACACCCGTTCATCGGCGTCCCACCGGGGATCCTTAGCACGGCTCCTACTTGCTGAAGGCGTCCTTCAGCTGGAGGGCGGCCGGCCCGACCAGCACCACGAAGATCGCCGGGAGCATGCAGAACATCACCGGGAAGATCAGCTTGACCGGGATCTTCTGGGCCAGCTCCTCGGCCCGCTGGCGACGGCGTACCCGCTGGTCGGCGGCGTGCTCGCGGAGGATGTTGGCCACCGAGATGCCCAGCTCACCGGCCTGCACCAGCGCGGTGACCAGGCGTTTCAGGTCCCGGACCGTGGTACGCGCGGACATCGAGCGCAGCGCGTCCGCCCGGGCCACGCCGAGCCGCATCTCCTGGAGCACCCGGTTCATCTCGTCCGCGGTCGGCCCGGCCATGGTCCGCGCCACCTGGTCCATCGCCGAATCCAGGCCCAGGCCCGCCTCCACGCCGATGACCAGCGCGTCCATCACGTCCGGCAGCGACCGGAGCAGCCGTTTCTGCCGGTCCACGCCCTTGTTGTAGAGGAGGTACTGCGGGACGAAGAAGCCCACCACCAGCCCCACTATCGCGCCCAGCCCGGCGCCGGCGCCGCCCCGGAGCACCTGGCCGATCAGCGCGGCGAAGACGCAGGTGGCCCCGGCGGCGAGCGGCCGGACCCGGATCATCCGGTTCAGCGGCCAGTTCGGCGGGTTTCCCGCGTAGTCCAGCAGCCGGGTCAGCCGGTGCCGGTCGGCCGTGGTGGTGAAGAGCTCGCCGAGCCGCTCCAGCACCAGCCGGGCGATCGACCGCAGCCGGGCGCCCAGCCGGTTGCCCCGGGTACGGGTCACGGTGATGCCGGCACCGTAGACGGCGAGCGCCCGCAGGATCTGGTCGCGGCGCGGCGGCGGCAGCACCACCGCGGTCGCGGCCAGCAGGATCGCCGCGACGATCCCGGCGATCGCGCCGATCAGGACGACCGCGGGGGTCACCTCAGACCTCGACCTTCACCACGGCACGCAGCCAGATCACGCCGATCAGCATCGAGAAGGACGCGCCGCCGATCATCGCCCAGCCCAGCGGCTGGTGCAGCATCGGGCTCAGGTACTGCGGCCGGGTGAACCAGATCATGCCGGTGGCCAGGAACGGCATCGACCCCAGGACGTACGCGGAGATCCGCCCCTCGCCGGAGAGTGACCGGATGTGCCGGTGCAGGAAGGCCCGCTCGCGCATGGTGTCGGCGGTGGTCTGCATGACCTCGACCAGGCTGCCGCCCACCTCCTTCTGCAGGCGCAGCGCCATCACCAGCCAGAGCATCTCGGAGCTGTTCAGCCGTTCGCCGATGCGCTCCAGGGCCTCCTCGAACTCGCCCGAGATCCGGGACTCGGAGAGCGCCCGGCGCAGCTCCACCGCGACCGGGCCCTCGTCGTCGCGGACCGCCGCCTCGATCGCCTGGTGCAGGGTGAAGCCGGAGCGCAGCGAGCTGATCATCAGCTGCAGGGCGCCGGGTAGCTCGTCGGTGAAGACCTTCTCCCGGTGCTTGATCCGGTAGCGGAGCACGAAGTTCGCGCCGAGGAAGCCGAGCAGCAGGCCGGCCGGGACGCCGAGCAGCGGCGGCAGCAGGAAGGGCAGCACGATCGCGGCGGCGACCGCGGCGTGCAGGCGGATCGCCATCCACTCGGCCGGGCGCATGGTGCCGCCGAGCCGGTCCAGCAGCGGGGCGACCTTCGCGGCGTGACGGGCCAGGGTGGGGAGACGTTCGACGAGGCGGCCGCTCGCGGCGATCCACCGGGTGATCAGGGGCGGCTTGGTGGTCTCCCGCTGGACGGCGTACTGGCGGAGTGCGGCGAGCCGGCGCTGGATCGGCGGCTTGCCCACCGTCGCCTGCAGCACCACCCAGGTGACCAGGAACATCGCGCCGGCCGCGGCGACGGCGGCCAGGATTCCGAGACTCATCACGGGTCACCGCCGGGGTGGGTCGGGGCGCCGTCCGCCGGTGAACATGCTGGGCGGCAGGCTCACGCCGTACATCTGCAGGTCGTCGGCGAACTGCGGGCGGATACCGGTCGACCGCAGGCCTCCGGCACTGCCACCGGGCAGTTCGGAGCCGGCCGTGGCGTCGTACACGAAGATGTCCTGAAGGGTGACGACGTCGGACTCCATGCCCACCACCTCGGTGATGTAAGTGATCTTGCGGGTGCCGTCCTTGAACCGGCTGACCTGCAGGATCATGTCGACCGCGGAGGCGATCTGGTCACGGATCGCCTTGGCGGGCAGGTCCATGCCGGCCATCAGCACCATGGTCTCCAGCCGGGCCAGCGCGTCCCGCGGCGTGTTGGCGTGCAGCGTGGTCAGCGAGCCGTCGTGGCCGGTGTTCATCGCCTGGAGCATGTCCAGCGCGGCGGCGTCGCGGACCTCACCGACCACGATCCGGTCGGGGCGCATCCGGAGCGAGTTACGGACCAGGTCCCGGGTGGTGATGGTGCCCCGGCCCTCGGAGTTCGGCGGGCGCGACTCCAGGCGGACCACGTGCTCCCCGCCCAGCTGCAGCTCGGCGGCGTCCTCGATGGTGACCACCCGCTCGTCGAGCGGGATGAAGCCGGAGAGGATGTTCAGGATCGTCGTCTTACCGGAGCCGGTACCCCCGCTGACCAGGACGTTGCGCCGCCCCTTGACCGCGCCCTCGAGGAACTCCGCGGCCTGCCGGGTCAGCGTGCCGTAGTTCAGCAGGTCGCCGACGGTCAGCGGCACCGAGGAGAACTTGCGGATGGTCAGCGAGGAGCCGTCCAGCGCGATCGGCGGCACGATGGCGTTGACCCGGCTGCCGTCCGGGAGCCGGGCGTCGACCATCGGGCTCGCCTCGTCCACCCGGCGGCCGACCCGGGAGCAGATCCGGTCGATGATCCGCCGCAGGTGCGCCTCGTCGTCGAACTCGGCGGTGACCAGCTCCAGGCGGCCGAAGCGCTCCACGTAGATCTGCCGCGGCCCGTTGACCATCACCTCGCTGATCGACTGGTCGCGCAGCAGCGACTCGATCGGGCCGTGGCCGAGCACCTCGTCGACCACCTCGCGGATGATCCGGGCCCGGTCGGTGCCGGAGAGCGGGGTCTCCTCCTTGGCGAGCAGGTCGTTCAGGGTCTCGCGGACCCGGGTGTCCAGGTCGTCGCTGGCCGCGGCGTTGACGTACAGGGTCGGGCCGAGCTCGTCGGCGAGGCGGCGCTGGATCCGCAGCCGGACCTCGTTGACCTGGTCGACCGGGCCCCGGCCGGCCGCGCGGTACCGCTCGGTGCCGCCGCGCTCGGCGCCCTGGTTGGTGTTCCCGCTGTTCGGGGGCGTGCCGCCGCCGAGGCGTGACGAGAGGCTCATCAGCTCACCTTCTTCTTCCGCAGGCCGAACATGCCGCGCCGGGGTTCCTCGATCACGGTCTGTACGCCGGTGCACCGGTCGGCGAGCTGCCGCATCGCCCGGCTGAACGGGTGCAGCGGGTCGGTCATCACGATCGGCTCGCCCTGGTTGACCGAGACCGGCACGTCGCGGCTGGAGGGGGCCAGCACCGCGAACGGCATGCCGACGGCGAGCTCCACCTCGGCGTGACTGAGACCGACCAGCGTGTTCGACCGGTTGAAGACCAGCAGGCGTTTGTCCCGCGGGTAGTCCAGCAGGTCGAACATCTCCGAGGTGAGGCGCACCGTCTTCAGCGTGGGCAGGTCCGGGGTGACGATCGGGACGTACCAGTCGGACATGTCGAGCGCGGCGAGCACCTGGTCGGTGACGACGGCCGGGGTGTCCACCACGATGAAGTCGTAGAGCGGGCGGGCCACGTCCAGCAGCTCCACCACGAACTCCCGCCGGACCTGCTCACCCTCGGCCGGGCTGGCCGGGGCGAGCAGCGTGTCCAGGCCGTTGCGCCACGCCGTGACGATCGAGCGCAGGCCCGCCTCGTCCAGCCGGCCGGCCATCGCGAGACCGCCGGCGATGCTGCGCTCGGGGGAGAGCTTCATCATCATCGCCACGTCGCCGAACTGCAGGTCCAGGTCGACCAGGAGCACCCGCCGCCCGCCACCGGCGAGCGCCACGGCCAGGTTCACCGCGACCACGCTGCGGCCGCACCCGCCCTTCCCGGCGAAGACCGTGACCACCCGGGCGTACGGTGCCTGCTCGGCGCTGCCGCGCAGGGTGGTGCTGAGCGCCTTGGAGAGATCGACCGAGCGGACGGTGGCGGCGCGCAGCTCCTCCTCGTCGTCCTCGGCGACGATCTCCCGGATCCCGGACTGCAGGCACCGGAGCACCACGTCCGGCTCGACGGTGGGCCGGATCAGCACCACACCGATCAGCGGCCGCTGGAGTCGCTGGTACGCGGTGAACATCAGCGCCTCGTCCAGGTCGACCTGCGCCCCGATCACGACCAGCATGTTCTCCGGGTACCGGGACAGGTACGCCTCCAGCTCGGTCATGTCCTTGAGCATGGTGCCGCCGATCGACTGGAACTCGGCGGTCCACCGGTGCCGTCGCTCGTCGTCGGGTTCCACGTACACGTAGAGGCTCATCGCACCACCCAGCTGGTGTCGACCGCCGGGCCGGTGGAGGGCGTCGCGTTCGGGCCGAGCAGCGCCAGGTACAGGTCCCCGCTCTGCACGGCGTGGATGAGCCGGAGCGAGTCGGTGTCGTCGACCGCGAGCGTGACCAGGTAGCGCTCGGTCTCCTGGGTCTCCACCGCCGAGGCGCTGGCCAGGGCCTGCTCGGCGGCGGCCCCGACCATCGGGGTACTGCCCGGGGTGGCGGTGACGCTCGGCAGCGCGGTGGGTTCCGGAGCCTCGGTGAGCAGCCGCTCCGCCTCGCCGATGGTGATGACCTTCGCCCGGGGGAGGATGAGCCGGGTCATCGGGATCTCGTCCTTGTCCGCGTTCGCCAGCTTCACCTTGTAGGTGTAGTAGACCGCGACCTCGTCGCCCGCCGTGATGTTTCCGGCCACCTGCGGCGCCACGCTGAGAAGAACCGAAACGGCGAGAGACTTCTTGGGTACGGGTATCCGCTCGGTGTGTTTCGGTGCGGCCGGGGCCGGCTGGAACAGCGTGCGCATCATCAGCTGCTTGGGCTGGAGGGTGGTCACCAGGCGCAGCTTGTTCAGGTCGTCGTCCCAGGTGGTCATGGTCCCCTCGGGCACCGTCTCGGCGGGGACCAGCAGGCGCTCGGTGAGCCCCTCGCGCTTGATCTCCGCGCCGCTGGTGTTCGCCGGGATGCGCTGCTTGGCGACGAGCACCCAGACACCGGACTTGCTCTCCAGTGCCCGCCGGTCGGCCGACGAGGCGTACGCGTGCACCGCCACCCCACTGATCCCAGCCAGGAGGAGCGCGGCCAGCAGGATCAGGATGCGCCGTCGCATATCGCCAGTTTCTCAAGCACAGGTCACCCGGTGCGGCCGATTACCGTAGCCCCGAAGTTCTGTGTGTCCGCGAAGGCGGTCGGCATGGGCTGCGGGATGAGTGATTTCGTGAAATGCCCGTAGATGCAGGTCTGCAGCAGGCAGGTCGCCTGTTGCAGCACCGGGATCAGGTTGGGCAGCGGGGTGACCGTACCGAGCAGGGTGGCCCGCCCGGTCACCACGAACGGCGCGAAGCCGACCACCCGGAACGTGGAGGAGAGCAGGTTGGTCAGGCCGAGCACCTGATCCCAGATCGGCACCAGGATGACCTGGCCGTTCTTGCTGCTGTCGAGCATGGCGAGGCAGGAGCTGGTCGTGGTGGCGCCCCAGAGCAGCGTCGACGACGACGAGTAGTAGTAGTTCGTGGTCGGTGTGCTCGCCGCGACGTTGTAGATCTTGCAGTTCGCGTCCGGGAGCGTGTTGCCCGGCCCGTTGAGGAAGGTCCAGCCCTTCTGGAACGCGATGTTGGCCGGGCAGGTGCCGAGCGGCGGGTTCGCGATCGCGATCGTGTCGTCGGTCGGGCTGGAGAGGCCGAGCAGGCCGTACACGCCGGTCTGCTGGAGCAGCGGGTCGAGCGCGCCGAGGCCCTGGAAGACCGTGCCGTTGGTGGTCATCCGGTCGTAGTCGCACTTCGAGATGCTCAGCGCGGAGGAGGTGGTGACCTGCGGCACGCCCCAGGCGACCCGGGCGCACGCGCCCATCCGGGTGCCGGTGTAGTTGATGCCGGGGATGGCACCGGCGAAGACCGGCGGGATGGTGGTGCGGTTGTCCGGCGTGAACGTCGACGTGCGTACCTCGACGTACTTGTACGAGGTCCCGGTGGTGTACGGCGCCGTCTTGCACTGTGCCGGCGTCGACCAGGTGGGGCAGGTCTGCCCGCCGATGCAGACCTGCACGGTCGAGACGGTGTCCCGCGAGTTCCGGTTCGCGTACAGCTGCGCGTTCGCCTGTTGCAGCGCGTTGGTGCAGTTGGCCGGGGTGTTCACGCACGACTGCGCGACCTTCCAGGAGGCCGCGTCCGCGCCGCTCTGCAGCTGTTCCTTCTCGAACTGGAGCAGCCCGATGTCGATCACGAGGGCGCACATGCCGAGCAGCACACCGGTGCCGAGCATGACGGAGACGAGGGCGACGATGCTGCCGTGCTCCCGCTCGACCGGTTCCGGGAGCGAGAGGCGGGGGATCAGCCGACGCATGACATGACGCCGGTAGCGGTGATCACGATGGTGTTCATGGGGCCGCTGCCGACCATGTTCACCAGGCCGACCATCGGCGTGATGGGCGCGAAGGTCCGGGCGACCACGACCTTCGCGTCGGTGCCGACGCCGGACGAGCCGGTGCACACGCTGGTGGTGGGGTAGATCAGGGCGCTGGTGCCGGCGATCTGGCCGACCTTGGCCTTCACCACGGTCACCGAGCTGTTCAGCGCGCCGTACCGGGCACCCTCCCGGGCCGCCTCGGTCAGCTGGATGTACTGCTGCAGCAGCCGGCCCATGTCGACGATGCCGAAGAGCAGCAGCAGGAGCAGGGGCATGACGATCGCCGTCTCGACGGCGGCCACCCCACGGTCCCGGTGCCCGTCGCCCCGGGGCGTGCGCCTCCGGCGGGCGCCCCGGGCCGGCTTGCGCGCCGGCCCGGGGTGGGCGTCGTCCGGAGTGCTGTGCCGCAGGACGATGACGGCATCGCCCGGATCAGAACTTGATCTGGTTGGTGAGGTTGGTGAAGACGTCGCCGATGTGCGTACCGAACGCGCTGATCGCGATGATGCAGACACCGGCGATGAGGGCCGCGAGGAGCGAGTACTCCACGGCGGTGGCACCCTCGTCACCCCGGCGACCGGCGAGAACGGTGCGGACGTAGTCGGTGAGCAGCTTGAACTGGTCCATGTTCGCATCCCTGCTATCAAGGGCCACCCGGCTCGGCGGCTTCGTGCCATTCCCTTCGGATACCTCGGACGGATCGCTGAGCCGGTGGCGGTTGCAGGCAGGGTGGTTCCGGTTGCGGATCCGCTATCGCGGGGAGACGTCCGCGTCCTGCGCCAGAACCGAGCGCAGCAGGCCGGCCAGCCGGTCGGCGGTGTAGGGCTTGGCGAGGAATGGCGATCCGGCACGGATCAGCCCCTTCTTGATCGCGATGTCCTCCGGCACCCCGGAGACGTAGACAATCTTCATCGACGGCCGGACGGCGGCGGCGGAGCGGGCCAGCTCGCCGCCGGAGACCCCGGGCAACCCCAGGTCGGTCAGCATGATGTCGATGTTGCCGCTGTGCACCCGGCAGGTCATCAGCGCGCTGACCGGGTCCTTCGCGGCCAGCACCGTGAACTCGCGCATCTCGAGCATCTGCGTGGTGAGGTCACGGAGATCCTCGTCGTCCTCGACCAGCAGGACCACCGGGCCAGCACGCTCGCTTGCTTTCCACATCGTCTCTCCCCCGCCCCCGAGGAAAGCGGACAGCCGCCCCCTCATTCGTCAACTTATCCAGGTACCCGGGAAAAGGGTGACGATTCGCGGAACGGTGACCGGCCACCCGCTTCCGTGGTAACCGGTCACCGGCCCGGTCAGGAGACGACCACGCAGGCCTGCGCCGCGGTGTACGTGTCCGCGAGCAGCGTCCCGCAGATGAAGGTGTCGGCGAGGACCGTGTCCACCGGGTCGAAGGAGGCGGTCGCCGTACCCGAACTACAGGTCACCTCCTTCACCTTGGCGAACTCGGCGCCGCTCGAGTCGGCGCCGGAGACCCGCAGCATCAGGCTTCCGCTGCAGCTGGACGAGGCGGTGAAGGTGACCGTCACCCCGCTGACACTCGTACCACTCGCGGTCACGGCGGTGCACACCTTCCCCACCGAGTCGTCCGAGGGCGCCTCGGTGAGGTACACCTTCGCGCACTCGCTGCCGTCGGAGCTGCTGCTGGCCGACGCGCTCGCGGAGGCGGAGGCCGACGCGGAGGTGGTCGCGGAGGCGGAGACGGTGGCGGAGGGCTCGGCGCTCGCCGAGGCGCTGGGGCCGGTCGCCGGGCCGGCCTCGGTCGTCGCGGCGTTCGCGATGGCCACGCCGGCACCGGCGAGCGTGGCCAGTACGGCCGTGATGATCGCGCCGTTGGTCAGGGTGCGCTTGCGCATGGAGATTCCTTCCAGGACCCATTGCATGAGGGGAATACATGGATGCCGGCTCACCGTGCGGCCGATTCCTCTAAGGACCGTGAGAGATTGCTGTCAATCAGCCGTGGGCATGGGGACAGGAGATCCACAACTAAAATTCAGGAATCAAGGGAAAATCCAGCTCGGATACAGTTTGGAGCCACTTATACAAGCATTTACATATCCTTTAGATATCATTAACACAGCATTAGTTCCTAACTTCCCCGGCCATGACCGATCTGCACCGGCCGGCGTTCCCGGCTCGCTCCGCCCTGTCCTCCATCGCCGACCGGGCCCTGTCCCGGCGCGGCCTCTTCCGCGGCCTCGGCGCCCTGGCGTTCTCCGCCGCCGCCGTCGGCGCGGGCCTGGAACTCGCCGCACCGGCGAGCGCGGCCACCACCGCGAGCGGCACCCTCACCATCCCGACCCTGCTCTCCGGCACCGACAGCGACGGCACCACGGTGTACGAGCTGACCATGCAGACCGGAACGACCGAGATCCTCAGTGGGGTCAGCAGCGACACCTGCGGGTTCAACCAGGACTTCCTCGGCCCGGTGATCAAGGTGACCCAGGGCGACACGGTGCAGATGAACATCACCAACAACCTCGACGACGTCAGCACGGTGCACTGGCACGGCGCGCACATCCCGCCCTCGGTCGACGGCGGTCCGCAGAACACCATCGAGGCCGGCGGCACGCTCTCGCCGTCCTTCGAGATCAACCAGGGGGCGTGCACGCTCTGGTTCCACCCGCACGCCCTGGAGACCACGTCCGAGCAGGTCGCCTCCGGTCTGGTCGGCATGCTGATCGTGGACGACGCCACCACCGGCGCCGCCGCGCTCCCCAACGACTACGGCGTCGACCAGTTCCCGCTGATCGTCCAGTCCCTGCCGGTCAGCTCGGCCGGCGTCATCCAGCCCACCACCGCCGGGCTGCTGACCAGCACCACCACCTTCCCGGTGCTGGTCAACGGGTCGAACGTGGGCGTCGACGGGACGCCGACGCTGGAGGTCTCGGCCGGCCGGGTCCGGTTCCACATCCTCAACGGCTCGATCACCGACATCATCACCATCACGCGTACCGACGGGGAGGACCTCACCCAGGTGGCGACCGACGCGGCCCTGCTCTCGGCGCCGCTCTCGGTCAGCAGCCTCCAGCTGGTCGGCGGCGAGCGGGCCGAGATCGTCGTGGACGTGACCAGCTCGGACAGCGCCATCACCCTGCAGGCCACGGTCGAGGCCGGCGGCGCGCGCGGCGGCAGCGGGACGACCTCGATCCTGACGCTCACCTCCACCGCCACCAGTGCGGCCGACGACCTGCCGAGCTCGCTCAACACCTACACCGCGCTGGACGTGAGCAGCCCGGACGCCACGCGGACCATCGCGCTCTCGAACAGCGGCAACACCATGTACATCAACGGTGTCTCCGGCACGTCGATGACGGCGATGGCGTCCAGCGAGATCATGACGACGATCGGCGCCACCGAGGTCTGGACCATCACCAACGCCACCGGGCTGACCCACTCGTTCCACCTGCACGACGTCCCGTTCCAGGTGCAGACTGTCGACGGCGAGGCACCCACCGACGGCTGGACGGAATGGAAGGACACCATCCTCATCTCGCCGCAGAGCACCACCGTGATCGCCATGCAGTTCACCGATTACGCGGACGACACGTACGGCTACATGCTGCACTGCCACAACACCATTCACGAGGACGAGGGAATGATGGCCATGCTGATGGTCATGTCCAGCTGAAGAACCGCGATCCGGCCGGGGGTGCGCCGACTGCCGCGGCGCACTCCCGAGCGTTCTCCGCAGCGTTTCTTTCACCGCCTTTCTCCCGTACGGGTTCCGCAGCAGGCCGGAGAGGCGCAACTGAGCGGCACCGGTCAGGGTCCGTCCCGGCCACCCGGCGCCCGCCATCGTCATACCCGCAGGAAGTTCCGAACCTCTGTACCGAACCCAGGGAGCGAACCAGAATGCAGGTCCTGCTCAACCCGCACGTGCCCGCCACCGGCTTCAACCGGGACGTGCTGCGCGACCCGGCACGCCTCCGGTCGGCCGCCGCGGCCCTGCCCGGTCCGGCCCAGCGGACCGGCACACCCGTGCTCGACGGCCTGGTGACCCAGCTGGCCGCCACGCTGCCGGCCACCGCGTGCGCCGCCACCGTGGTGCTCGCCGACGCGGTGCTGCCGCTCGCCGTGCACGGCCGCCCCGACAAGATCATGGAGGTCGCCGAGGGCGTCCCCTGCGAGTGGTCGCCGTGCCGCCTGGTCGTCGAGACCGGTCTGCCGGTGCTCATCTCCGACATCCACAACGACCCGAACCACGTCGACAACGACCTGGTCCTCCGCCTCGGCCTGCGCTGCTACGCCGGGGTGCCGGTCCGGGACGCCGACGGCCTGGTGATCGGCAGCCTGATCGCGCTGGACAAGGCGCCGTACGCGTTCTCCCTGGAGACCCTCGAGGAGCTCCAGGCCCACCTGATCGAGGCGCAGAGCGCCCTGACCGCGCCGGCCGTCTGAGATGACGACGACGGACCTCGCCGCGGCACTGGACGCCCTGCCCGAGATCGGTAAGCCGATCTTCCTGGTCCTCGGCGACGGGATCAACTTCCGGTCCCGGCTGGAGGCGGTCGACGGCGACACGTTCCGGGTCACCTCGCCGCTGGAGACCGCGGCCCCGGCCGGCGTCCGGCCCGGTCACGTGCTCGACGTGTTCTGGGCGCCGCCGCGTACCCGCGTGGTGATGCCCTGCCGGCTGGCCGGCGTCGCGGACGAGGCCCCGTACCACTGGATCCTCGCGCCGTCCGGCCCCGCCGAGCAGAGCAACCGCCGCGAGTTCGCCCGCGGCGGCGCCGGTGCGGCCGTCCGTCTCGTCGCCGAACTGGACGACGAGAGCGTCGAGGGCCGCCTGCTCGACATCAGCGAGGGCGGCCTGCGCTGCGCGATCCCGCGCTCGCCGCAGCTGCGGCCGGGCGACCGGATGCGCGCCGTCCTCTGGCTCGGCACCGGCGAGGTCCAGCTGGAGGGCGCCATCCACGACATCCGCGACGCCCACGACGACCCGGGCCAGAACCTGATCCTGGTCTTCCAGACGAAGGACCCGGTCGCCCAGATGATCAGGCAGTACGTCATCGCGTGGGAGATCGGCGAACGCCGCCGGGCGGTCCGGGGGTAGCCGTGCTCAGGGGAGCGCGAGATGCGCGCGCAGCGTGCTCCCCTCGTACGCGGTCCGTTAGACGATCCGGCGGGTCCGCCGCGAGGCGTGCCGTGGGGCGTGGTCGCCGCCGGTGGCGGACGGTGATCGTACGGTCGCCTGAAGTGTGGTGATTTGAGAACCGGCACCGGAGGCGGCACTATGCACGGGTGCGCCGTTACCGAATCGGAATTCTCGCTGTCGCGGCCACCGTGATCGTGGGCGGTGGCGGCCTCATCGTGATGGGCCTGACCTCGGGGAACGACAGCGGTGGCGGCCTGCTGCCCAGCTCGCTCTCCCTCGGCGACCCCTCGCCGAGCGCCTCGCCCTCGCCGACCGGGCCCACCAAGGAGGAGCTGGCCAAGATCGAGCGGGACAAACGGGTGAAACAGCTCGACGCCGCGCTCAAGAAGCTCGACGCCACCTCGCCCGAGTTCTCCGTCGCCGTGCTCGACAAGACCACCGGCGAGAAGTACGCGTACCGCGGAACCGAGCAGTACGACACCGCGAGCATCGTCAAGGCGCAGATCCTGGCCTGCATGCTGCTCAAGTCCCAGGACGCCGACCGCGACCCGACCTCGGGCGAGATGGCGCTGGCCAAGCCGATGATCCGGCTGAGCGACAACAACGCGACCACCTCGCTCTTCCAGCACCTCGGCGGCAAGACCGCGGTCACCAAGTGCAACAAGCGCCTCGGCCTGACCAAGACCGACGTGAACAGCTCCTGGGGCCTGACCCGGACGACCGCGAACGATCAGGTCAAGCTGCTCTCCGAGTTCGTCGACAAGAACGGCCCGCTCGACACCGACTCCCGCAAGACCGCCGAGACGCTGATGAGCACGGTCGACTCGACCCAGGACTGGGGTGTCCCGTCGATCGCCAAGACCGGCGAGGAGACCACCGTCAAGAACGGCTGGGACACCCGCTCCGCCGACGGCGGCCTCTGGGCGATCAACACCATCGGCCGGGTCACCGACGACGACACCGACGTCTCGGTCGCCGTCCTCTCCCACGACAACCAGACCATGGACGCCGGCGTCACCCTGGTCCAGAAGGTCGCCGCCCTGACGAGGCAGTACCTGAAATATTGAACCTGAAGTACCGATCCCCACCGGCCGTGCGCGGAGCGGGGATCGGTGGGCCCGGAACCGGGTGCACGTGGGTCAGCCGCGGTGGTGCTTCTTCACGAAGGTGTAGCCCGGTGCGAGCGGGCCGTCCTCGATCTGCTCGCTGTCGATCGCCTGCTGGTGCAGGGAGAGTTGCTTCTCGGAGGGCTGCGCTCCCGGCGGGAGTTTCCTGATGAACCCGGTGACCCAGTGCTCCCGGTGCGGGCCGTGCTCGCCGCCCTCGCCGTCGTCCTCACCCGGGTACGCCGCCGGGTCGACCAGCGGGGCGTAGAAGAGCATCTCGACCGGATCGTCCCCCTCGGCCGCGGGGTAGCAGGGCTCGCCCTCGGCGCCGAGGGTGCCGGTCACCCGGGTCACGTAACCCTCGCGGATCAGCTGGTCGACCGCGTTCCGCATCAGGAAGGTGCCCTTCTTCCCCCGCCCGAGACCGGAGCGGGCGGCGAGGCCCTCCTCGGGGATGAGTGCGCTGCCGTCCTCGAAGACCCGGCCCAGCCGGCGGACGGCGGTCAGCACCATGCCGCGGTTCGAGCGGAGATCCTCATAGTCGGCGGTGACGGTGGCCGGGTCGTACTCGTGGAAGAAGTCGACGCCGTCGACGCGGGCCGGCTCCTCGGCGGGAGTGGTCCGCAGGACCACGAGCTCCTTCATGGGCTGCCAGGTGAGCGTGACCAGGACCCCCGGATGTACGTCGTCCGGCCAGGCCAGCCCGGTGAGACGGGGCTCGGGCACGTGCTCCAGCCGGGCGTCGAAGCTCACCTGGCCCGCGGTCAGCCCGTGCACCCGGTGCGCCAGCACGACCTGTACGGTCTCGCGCTCGCCCAGGACCTCCGCCACCTCCGCCGGCAGCGTGCAGAACGCTCCCTCGAGATCCACCCGCCGCAGGGCGAGCCGCCGGGTCACCGACCGCACCATCAACCTCCCGTTCTCCTCCGACCGAGAAAGATACCTGGTCGTGGTGGCTATCGCCCGTAGCCCGGGGCGCCGCCGGGAGCGCCGCCCGGAGCCCAGCCGGGCGGGGGCGGAGCCGAATAGCCGCCCTGGCCCTGCGGGGCGTTGCCCGGCCCGGGAGCGTATTGGGGGCCGGAGTGCTGCCAGTTCCCCGCGAACTGGGCGGCGGGATTCTGTGCGGCCATCGGATATCCCTGCGGCGCGGCCATCGGATGCCCCTGCGGCGCGGCCATCGGATGCCCCTGCGGCGCGGCCATCGGATACCCCTGTGGTGGCCCAGTCATCGGATATCCCTGCACCGGCGGTTGCCCGGCCATCTGGTAGCCGGGGTCGGGGTTCGGTGCGGTCATCGGGAACGCGGGAGTCATCGCCATCCGCGCCTGGACGGCGGGTGACGCGTGCGCCAGGAGCGCCGGGTTGGGCTGGAAACCGGTGGCCATGGTCCCGCTCATGCCGTGGGCCGAGAGCTCGTTACCCGGGCCGGTCTGCCGCAACGTGCCATGAGTGACGTTGTGGATGTCCTGCGGAGCGGGGGTGTACGGCGCCAGCGGCCGATCGGCGATCTCCTGCAGCTTCGGGCCGTCGGTGTACCGCTGCGCCACCTGGATCCAGTTGTATCCGTCCGCCTTGCGGGGTTCCTGGTGCTCGTAGAGGTGCAGGTTGGCGACCGTGAGCTGGTGGTACGGCGCCATGATCGCCTGCCGGGTCCAGTTGCAGTAGACCATCGACTCGGGCTCGTTCTCCGGCCCGATCCGGAGCAGCACGTGGTTCATCCGGGGCGCGCCGTGGTCGGATTCCTTGAGATCGATCTCGGCCATCGTGTCGCCGCCGCGGCTGGTGGGGGCGCCGTTCGGGGCGATGCCGCCCAGCTTGAGGTTGAACCGCTCGGTGGCATCGCTCAGGATGTCGCCGCAATGCCCGTACTGGAACCTCTGGAGTGCCACCGCGCTCTGCGCGTTCTCGATCTTGAGCTGCTGGATGTCGCTGTACACCCGGCCGCCCATCGGGTCGGGTGTGCTGGGATCGATGCGCGCCGACTTGTCCCGGGTCTTCTGCAACGCGATCGCGATGGCCGCCCCCTGGGTGGCCTGGTGTACCGGATCCTGGTTCGCCGCGGCGATGCCCGCCATGTCCTGCTCCGCCTTCACCGCGGTGCCCACGGCCAACCGGGATTCCAGCAGGGCGCGCTCGTACATCGGCAACGCGTTGACGAAGCCGGCCTGCCGGGCCAGTCCGGTGAGGACCTGGCCGTCTTCCCGGGACACGTAGCTCTGGCGGGCGGCCATGTCCAGGTTGCCGAGCTGGGTGCCGAGCTGGCCGTAGACGGCGCGATAGTTCTGCTGGAGACCGCCGAAGTGCCGCTGCTCCGACTCGGTGAGGCTCAGATAGTTCTGCCGGCCCTCGCGGAGGATGCGGTAGTTCTCGGCCGCGTTACGGAAGTCCGTCGCCGCTTGCGGATTGTTGGCGAAGACGCGATCCGCTACGGGTTTCGCCTTGTCGAGAAAGGTCAGCAGGTCATCCCGCCACCCCTGGACCCGCTGCTGTTGGGCCCCGATGTGGTGGCCGGAAAGCGGTGGTTGGTTCGGCTGCATGGATACCCTTCGTCGCGTCAGGCCGGCGTGGATCGCCGGTCTCACTACGACGCGAACACGGCGTGGGTTCACCGCGAATGCGCGAATCGTGGCCTTCGGCGCGCGGGCTACTCTGAACACGTCGCAAGATCCACCCCCGGGGAGAGCCGATGGAACCGCAGATGTACGTCGACGGCGAGTGGCGTGGGGCCCGAACGGGAGCGACCGTCGCCGCGACCAGTCCGGCCACCGGGGAGACGATCGGTCTGGTCCCGGACGGGGACCGTACGGATGCGAGGGAAGCCATCGCGGCCGCACGCCGGGCGACCACCGTCTGGTCCTCGCTCTCCGCCTTCGAGCGGGCCGCGCTGCTGCACCGGGTCGGCGACGTGATCGAGGCCCGGCGGGACGCGCTCGCCCGGACCCTCACCCTGGACCAGGGCAAACCCCTGCGAGCCGAGGCGTACGACGAGGTCGACGAGCTGGTCACCTACTGGCGGATGGCGGCCGAGGACGCCAAGCGCTCCGGTGGACTCCTGCCGCCCTCGGCGACCCGGGGCGCCCGCGCGCTGCTGGTCCGGCGCCCGCGCGGCGTGGTCGGCGTGATCACCCCCTGGAACTGGCCGTACACCATGCCCGCCGAGCTGATCGCGCCCGCGCTCGCCGCCGGCAACACGGTGGTCTGGACCCCGGCGCCGTCCACCGCGATCGCCGCCGTCGCGCTCGCCGAGTGCATCGCCGAGGCCGACCTGCCGCCCGGCGTGCTCAACCTGGTCACCGGCCCGGGCCCTGCGGTCGGCGACGAGATCGCCCGCAACCCCGGCACCGACGCGGTCGCGTTCATCGGCTCCACCGCGACCGGCCGCCTGGTCGCCGCGGCCGCCGCCGGTAAGGCCACCCTGCTGGAGATGGGCGGCAACGGTCCTCTCGTGGTGATGGAGGACGCCGACCTGGACCGGGCCGTCGAGGGTGCGCTGGCCGCCTGCTTCCTCTGCGCGGGCCAGAGCTGCACGGCCGGCGAGCGCCTGCTGGTCCACGCCTCCGTCCGGGACGAGTTCGCGACCCGGCTCGCCGCCGCGGTCGACAAGACGATCCTGCTCGGCGACCCGTTCGACGACGCGACCACGATGGGCCCGCTGAACAACGCCGCCGTCGCCGCGAAGATGGCCTCCCACGTCGACGACGCCGTCGCCCGCGGCGCCCGGATCCTGACCGGTGGCGCCCCCGCCCCGGGCTTCCCGACCGACCTCTACTGGCCTGCCACGGTCCTCACGGACGTCCCGGCCGACGCCCTCGCGGCGACCGAGGAGACCTTCGGCCCGATCGCCCCGATCGTGACCATCAACAGCCTGGACGAGGCCATTTCTTCCACCAACGCTTCCCGGTACGGCCTGCTCGCCGCGATCTACACGGCCGACCTGCAGCGCGGCCTGACCTTCGCCGACGCGGTCCGCACGGGTTGGGTCAACATCAACGAGTCCACCAACTACTGGGAGAGCCACCTGCCGTTCGGCGGCCGCGCGGGCTCCGACAGCGGCCTGGGCCGGGTCGGCGGCGCCTCGGTCCTGGAGGCCTTCTCCGAGCTCCAGACCGTCATCATCGGCCCGTCCTGACCCCGCGCCCGGCCGGCCCCGAGCGCTGTATCCGAGCCCGCGACACACCCGCCACGACCAGCCGTGCGCACGGCCGGCGGGCCCGGCTGGTGCTGGCGGGTGTGTCGGGCCTCGGGAGGCACCCGTCAGCACCAGCCGCGCGGTTTTGGCTGGTCGTGGAGGGTGTGTCGGGCACCGCGAGGCACCCGTGAGTGCCGGCCGGTGACGGAATGAGCCGCCGGCGCGGATCGATCTCGACGGGACCGCGCGGCGCGGGCCCCAGGAATTCGCTGGTCAGGGAGGTCGTATCCTCAGCGGATGCTGGATGACGCCGCGCTGCTTCGCCGGATCGTCGCGGAGGCCGAGGTCGCGGACGCCCTGCGGTGGCTGGTCGACTTCGACGTCGAGGATGCGGACCCGGCTCAGGCGGTGACGGCGCGGCTGTCGTCGGGCGCGCGGTTGGAGATGATCGCCTGTGACGGTACGGGCGGGCGGTACTTCCTCGTCGGTGCGGAGGGTTCGTCGCGTTCCCTCCTGTTCGCGAACTCGGAGGGTGGCGCCGGTCTCCTCGGCCCGAGCCTGGCCACCGCGCTGGCGACCCTGGTCGCGCTGCCGCACTGGCATGACCTCTTCAAGTTCTCCGCCGGCGGGGACCTCGGCGAGATGCGGCGGGCCCACGCCCACTTCGTGGCGAACCGGAGCGAGGATCCCGACCGGGCGCAGGCGCAGGAGCTGATCATCGAGGTGCTGGGGCTGGAGCGCCTCGATGACCCGGTGCTGACGTTGTGGCGGTCGGCGCACGCCGCGGACCCGGCGGGCCACTTCCACGACGAGGAGGATGAGGGCGGCGGGCCGTGGGACCCGCTGTGGTCCGAGTGGACCGTCGAGCGGCTCACCAGGACGGGTGCAGGTCGGTCAGGTATGCCGTGAGGCGGTCGGCGATCAGCTCGTGGTCGTGGGCCGACGGGTGCCAGTGGCAGCCGGCGTAGTCGAGGCCCTCGCTGTCGTAGTACCACCAGTGGACCCGGTCGGTGCGGGACGCGACGATCGCCCTGGTCAGGTCGGTCAGCTGGGTGGAGTTGTAGACGTACGTCGCGCTGACCACGATCTCGGTGTGCGGGCCGTACCGGGCCCGCAGCCTGTCCAGGAAACCGTTGTAGGCGGCCACGTAATCCGCTTCCAGCTCGGCTGACGTCGTCCACTTCTCGCCCGGGTTGAGCGGGGTCGAGAAGTCGTTGATGCCGAGGCCGACCACCACGACCTGGGGGCGCCAGGACGGGTCGTGCCAGACGTCGCCGTCGACGCTGAGCAGGGCGCGGTCGTAGTACGTCCGGTAGTCCGTGCCGGGCTCGCCGCCGTTGTAGTTGCGGACCATGCCGCGGCCGGAGAACGCGTTGATCTGGTAGTCGGCGCCGAACCGGCGGGCGGTGAGCGCGCCGAAGCTGACGTCCGCGTCGGTGGTCCGGTTGACCTCGTCGCTCGTGCAGTCGCGGGTGGGGGAGAGGTCGCCGTACCCGGCGGTGTACGAGTCGCCGATGAACTCGATCTGCCGGTGCCGTGGCGCGGGTGCCGGGAGCAGGTCGCCGCGGAAGCCGCCGAACTCGCTGATCGCCCACGGGCTCTCGGAGCGCTTCACCAGGCGCACCTCGTGGTTCCCGGGGGCCAGGTCGCGGATCCGGTACGTCGTCGAGCCGGGTGTGACCAGGGTCGCCACGACGGCGCCGTCGATCTGAACGTCGTAGTCGGCCGATGCGTCGTTGAGGACGATGCCGATACTCGTACCCCGGAAACGCCCTTCGAAGTAGACGCCCGGCCAGCTGAACCGGACGACACCGGGTCCAGGCTCTGTCCTCCCCGCGGTGTGGGCCGGCAGCGGCGGGGCGGCGAGCAGCACGGCGGCCATCACGGAAGGTAGGTGACTGGTCAGCACACCGCCACCATAACCATCGACGCCGGGCGATTTCCAGGAGTGCGGGGGTTGTAGGGTGGCGACCCGGAGAAAAGGGGAAGGCGCATGTCGTCAAGCAGGGTGCTCATTCCGGTGGCCGGGGTCGTGCTCGCCGCCGTCGTGGTGGGTGGGCTCGCCGTCACCGGGAACCTTCCCGCGTTCAGCTCCGAGGGGCGCAAGCAGAAGCAGCTGACCAGCGCGCTCGACGACCTCGCGGCGACCTCGCCGGACTTCGCGGTCGCCGTCCTCGACAAGGCGAACGACACGGACTACTCGTACGAGGGCTCCGAGGAGTTCGACACGGCGAGCATCGTGAAGGTCTCCATCCTCGCCTGCACCGAGCTGCGCGCCCAGGACGAGAAGGCCGACCTCACCGACGAGCAGCAGTCGCTCGCCGAGAAGTCCATCCGGGCCAGCGACAACGACGCCACCACCGCGCTCTTCAAGGCGCTCGGCTCGGCCGACGGGCTGACCGCCTGCGACGAGCGGCTCGGCATGAAGGAGACCGAGGTCAACGCGGCCTGGGGTCTCACCAAGACCACCGCCGACGACCAGGCCCGGCTGCTCGGCAACCTGGTCAGCGACGACAGTGAGCTGGAGGTCGAGCGCCGGCAGTACGTCTTCGACCTGATGGGCTCGGTCAACGCTGACCAGGACTGGGGTGTGCCGTCGGCGGCGAAGGAGGGCGAGTCCGCGCCGGTCAAGAACGGCTGGGACACCCGCAGCGCCGACGACAACCTCTGGGTGGTGAACTCGATCGGCCGGATCGTCTCGGACGACCGGGACACCAACGTCTCCGTGGTGGTGCTGACGCGCGGCGACAAGACCCAGGAGGACGGTATCGCCCTGGTCGAGAAGATCGCGGCGCTGACCAGGGAGAAGCTCGGATACTGATCCGTACGTCACTGAGTTGATCTACTGAGGACACAGTGCTTCGTATTACTATGCGTGCGGATCTTCGGATGGGCCCCTAAGGAGGCGTCGGTGGCTGACCGGCGGCATGCGTTGGAACGGATCGACCCCACGGTGGCGCACTCCGCCCGGCGGTACAACTACCTGCTCGGCGGGAAGGACAACTTCGCCGCGGACCGGGCCTCCGGTGACGAGATCCAGAGACACATGCCGGCGATCCGGCTCGCCGCGCTGGAGAACCGGGCCTTCCTGCAGCGCGCGGTACGGTTCCTGGCGTCCAACGGGATACGGCAGTTCCTGGACATCGGCACCGGCATCCCGACCGCCGACAACACGCACGAGGTCGCCCAGCGGATCGACCCGACGGCCCGGATCGTGTACGTCGACAACGACCCGATCGTGCTCACCCACGCGCGGGCGCTGCTGACCAGCACGCCGGAGGGGCGGACCGCGTACATCGACGCGGACCTGCGGCACCCGCGGGACATCCTGGACGACCCGGACACCCGTGAGACCCTGGACTGGACCAAGCCGATCGCGGTCATGCTGGTCGCGGTCCTGCACTTCATCCGGGACGACGAGGACCCGCAGGGCATCGTCGACACCATCATCGAGGCGCTGCCGCCGGGCAGTTTCGTGGTCGTCTCGCACTCGACGTGGGAGTACCTCCCGCCCGAGGCGATCGAGAAGCTGGAGCTGGCCAACCCGGGCGGGCGGTTCAAGGCGCGTACCGGCGAGGAGCTGGCGAAGCTCTTCGAGGGCCGCCTGGACCTGATCGAGCCGGGCGTCCAGTCGGCCTCCCTCTGGTGGGCCGAGGACGCCGCGCAGCCGCGCCCGTCGATCGAGGATGTGGCGTTCAACGCGATCGTGGGGCGGGTCCGCGCCGCCTGAGAGGTTCCCGAAAGGCCGGTTCCGCGTCGCGGGACCGGCCTTCTCCGTCTCACTCTGCGTCGACGCTAGCGTCGGCCGATTACGTTCGCGTTAACCAATCTTGATCGGTTAAGTCGGTGTTACGTGGGCGCCGAGCATAGCAAACGCACAGCATCTGACATGCTCATATCAATATCTCCGCAACATTCCATAGCTTGTTATGGATGGATTGGCCGTTTTGGTCAACGGAGAGTGATGTCGACCGGATGGCTCAGGGTAAACATAACGGGGTTACCTGCTGGTAGGGGGCCGGAGGGCGCGCACGCCGCGTGAAAGTGCCCCGATTGACCCGAGTGGGCCTGTTATGACGCCGCGGCACCCGCCGTCGAACCGGGGGCTTTTCAGGGCGCCTTACATTCATGACACTCAATCTCCGTCCGGTCATTCGCAGACCGTACGGAGAGAAGAAGAGGAGAAACGGTGCGCACCAGAGCGATCCTCAGCGCCACCACGCTCGCGGCGTCGATCGGCCTCGCGGGCATCGCGGGGCCGGCGACGGCCGCCGTCCCGGCCCCCACCCCGGGAACCCCGGCGTTCGCCCTTGCCCACGCCAAGACCGCCATCGCCGCGCGGGCCGGTCTCTTTGCGGCCAGCGGGTCCGACGCCTTCGCCGGCCGGAACATCAAGATCGACGCCGACGGCGAGAGCCACGTGCACCTCAACCGCACCTACCAGGGTGTGTCGGTGCTCGGTGGCGACGTCATCGCGCACCTCACCGCCGCGGGCTCGCTGACCGGCGTCACCCGTACGCAGAAGTCGGCGCTCACCCTGTCCACCACGCCGGGCCTGACCGCCGCCCAGGCGACCGCGAAGGCGGCCGCCGCCCTCAAGGGCACCGGCGTCCTCAGCCGGGCCACCCTGATGGTGGACGCCATCGAGGACAGCCCGGTGCTGGTCTGGAAGACCGCGGTGCTCAACGAGGCGGAGATGACCCTCACCCACGTGCTCGTCGACGCCAACACCGGCGCCGTCGTCGACTCGTGGGCCGAGGAGCAGACCGTCACCGGCTCGGGCACCGGCTACTACGTCGGCTCGGTCTCCCTGGACACCACGCTGTCCTCGGGCACCTACCAGCTCAAGGACCCGAACCGTGGCAACAACTACACGGTCAGCATGGGCAACCGGTACATCGGCTCCGGCACGCTGGTCACCGACTCGGACAACGTCTGGGGCACCGGCACCCTGGCCAACGACCAGACCCTGGCCGTCGACGCGCAGTTCGGCGTCGCCACCACGTGGGACTACTACAAGAACACCTTCGGCCGCAACGGCATCGCCGACGACGGCGCGGGCAGCTACAGCCGGGTGCACTACGGCCGCAGCTACGACAACGCGTACTGGTCGGACGACTGCTTCTGCATGACCTACGGCGACGGTGACGGCAGCTCCTACGGCCCGTTCACCAGCCTCGACGTGGCGGGTCACGAGATGACCCACGGCGTCACGGCCAACTCCGCGGGCCTGGTCTACACCGGCGAGTCCGGCGGCCTCAACGAGGCGATGAGCGACATCTTCGGTACGCTCGTCGAGTTCTACGCCGCGAACAGCAACGACGTCGCCGACTACCTGATCGGCGAGGAGCTGGTCATCGACGGTGACCCGCTGCGCTACATGGACGACCCGTCGAAGGACGGCAGCTCGGCCAAGTGCTGGAGCAGCACGGTCAAGAACCTCGACGTGCACTACTCCTCGGGCGTCGCGAACCACGCGTTCTTCCTGCTCGCGGTCGGCTCCGGCGCGCACACCGTGAACGGCGTCTCCTACAGCAGCCCGACCTGCAACAGCGGCACGGTCACCGGCATCGGCAACACCGCGGCCGGCGCGATCTTCTACCGCGCGCTCACCACGTACATGACCTCGTCGACCACCTTCAGCGGGGCGAAGACCGCCACGCTCTCGGCGGCCGCCGACCTGTACGGCACCAGCAGCACCCAGTACGCCCAGACCGCCGCGGCGTGGGCCGCCGTCTCGGTCTCGTAAGGACGTCCTGACAACGAAGCGGTGACCCGTGGCGGCGGGTCACCGCTTGGTCTTTGCCCTGTGGGCTTCGAGGTCGCCGCGTCGGCGTGGGCCGTCAGGGCAGGGCGAGCCGGCGTTCCACCTCCGGGGCTTACTCATGACCATAAAAGTATGAGAAACACGAGTGGTAACCGGGCATTCGCTCACTTTATCGTCGATCTCATGACTCCCCGCCGCTTCGGCATGGACCGGGCCTGGGGCGAGCGCGCGGCCCGTCCGCTGCGCCTGCTCGCGGGTCCGGGCGCGCCGCCCACGCCCGACGAGCTCGACGCCCTCCGGGACGGTCTCACCCGTCGGGACGAGCCGGCCGCGTCGTTGGTCCAGGCCGTTCATGCGTCACCCGATCTTTCCGTCACATCCCTGTTGCGTACGCTGAAAGCAAGCGCAAGCGACGACGCGCCGGAACCGGTGCGGAGGTTCTTGACGCACGTGCTGGACCGGCCCTCGTGGGTCGACGACCGGCTGCTCGAGCGCGGCGCGCGCGCCTGCCGGAGCTACGGCATGGACGCCGGTCTGGTGCTCGCCTACGGTTCGCTGCTCGGTGGCTACCGCACCGCCGCGGCCCTGGAACCCCTGGTCAGAACCGGTCGTCTGAGCGGCGGTGAGACCCTGCGCCGGATCCAGGAGACCTCGCTCTGGTGGCGGTCGGTGACCGCGCCCGGCGGACTGGCGCCGGGCGGCGACGGCGTGCTGCAGACCCTGCACGTCCGGGTGATGCACGCGCTGGTCAACGACCGCCTGGCCGCCGACCCGACCTGGGACCACGCGCTGCGCGGCCTGCCGATCAACCAGTACGACCAGGCGAGCACGCTCGGCGTGTTCAGCACCAGCTTCCTGCTGCACCTGCGCCTGCTGGGCGTTCGCGTCCCGCGCGCCGACGCCGAGGCCGTGATGCACCTGTGGTGCTACGTCGGCTGGCTGCTCGGCGTGGACGACCGGTGGCTGCCGCGGACCGAGCGGCAGGGCCGCCGGCAGCTCTACCACTTCCTCTCGCTCGACCCGCCGCCGGACGCCAACAGCGTCGCCCTGGCCCGCGCCCTGATCGCGATGACCGACGAGGTGGTCACCGGCCGCTTCCGCCGCCGGTACGAGCGCGAGCGGGCACTATCGGTCAGCACCTGGCTGCTCGGTCCCGCCGCGATGCGCGACCTCGGGCTGCCCGCGCGGCTGCCCTGGTACGGCCTTGCCCGCGTCGCCGCCAACCTGGTGATGAGCCAGGGTCTGGGGCGCCTGCCGGGCGGACGGTCGATGCTGCTGGCCCGGAGCGAGCGGCAGGCACGCGCTCAATTCGCTCGATGGGGTGCAGCCCTTCCCTGATTTCATAGCTCTCCCATGTATAAACACGGGATGAGCGAACTGTTTGTGGAGATCCTGCAGACGTCGTCGCTGGGCGACCGCAGTTATCTGGCCCACGACGGCCGGGTGGCGGTCGTGGTCGACCCGCAGCGCGACATCGACCGAGTCCTGGCCCTCGCCGGGCGCCTCGGCGTACGTGTGACCCACGTCGTCGAGACCCACCTGCACAACGACTACGTCTCCGGCGGGTTGGCCCTCGCCCGGGTGACCGGCGCGTCGTACCTGGTCAACGCCGCCGACGCGGTCGACTTCGAGCGCGTCCCGGTCACCGACGGCCTGCTCGTCGACGTCTCGCCGCTGATGAGCCTGCGCGTGGTGGCCACCCCCGGGCACACCTTCCACCACCTCTCTTACCTGCTGCTCGGCAGCGACGAGCCGGTCGGGGTCTTCACCGGCGGCTCGCTGCTCTTCGGGACCACCGGCCGCACCGACCTGCTCGGCTCCTCGCACGCCGCGTCACTCGCCGAGCATCAGCATCATTCGGTACGGCGGCTCGCCGACCTGTTGCCCGACGGCGCCCACGTCTGGCCGACCCACGGATTCGGCAGCTTCTGCTCGGCCGGCCAGACCGACGCGACCTCCTCCACGATCGGCCGGGAACGCACCGCGAACCCGGCCCTGCGCCTGGAGGCCCCGGACTTCGTGGCGTCGACCCTCGCCGGGCTCGACCGGTATCCGGCGTACTACGCGCACATGGGCGCCCGGAACAGCGCCGGCGCCGACCTGATCGACCTCAGCCCGGTCCGCCCGGCGGACGCCGCGGAGCTGGCCACCCGGATCGGGGCGGGGGAGTGGGTGGTCGACCTGCGTACCCGGAAGGCGTTCGCGGAACGGCACCTCGCGGGGACGCTGAGCTTCGGCCTCGACGGCGCGCTGGCGACGTGGCTCGGGTGGATGGCACCGTGGGGCGCGCCGATCACCCTCCTCGGTGAGTCCGCGGAGCAGGTCGCCGAGGCCCAGCGGGAGCTCGCCCGGATCGGCATCGATCGCCCGGCGGCGGCCGCCCTCCCGGACTTCTCCGGCCCGTCCGCCTCCGCCTTCGCCTCCTTGCGTACGGCTACCTGGGCCGGGTTCGCCGCGGTCATCGAGGAGTCCGACGTGATCCTGGACATCCGGCTCCCGAACGAGTGGCGTGTCGGCCACGTCGCCGAGGCGATCCACGTCCCGTTGCCGGACCTGCCGTCGGCGCTCGGCACGCTGCCGCCCGGCACGATCTGGGTGCACTGCGCGTCCGGCTACCGAGCGGCGGCGGCCGCCAGCTATCTGCAGCGTGCGGGCCGCTCCGTGGTGCACATCGACGACGCCTTCCCCCACGCCGCCGCCAACGGCTTCGCGGTCGTCACCTCGCCCTGACCCCCTGTCCCCAGCCGGGTCGCTGTTCCGGGCGCCACCCGCAGCGATCCGGCTGGCCCGCACCGCGCACGGTCTCAGGCGGCCGTCGCCCGGCCGGTCTCCCCGGTGAAGTAGCGCAGGGTCAGATCGGTCTTGGTGCGCTGCGAGCGGGCCGGTGCGATGCCGTAGTCGCGCAGCAGTGCGGAGAGCCGTTCGCCGACGTCGGCCGCGTGCCCGACCGGGCAGCGGGTGGAGAGCTCCAGCAGGGTGGAGCCGTCCGGATACGACCAGCGCTCCACGGTCAGCGGCGCACCGAGCGCGGACGGTACGAACCGGTATCGCCGTACCTCGACCGGGCCCAGCGCCCGCAGATCGCCGATGGCGATCGAGGGCGGGCCATAGGTCTCGATCAGCCGTCTCTGCCGCGAGGTCAGCAGCGAGGCGAGAGGTTCGCGGTTCTTGAGGGTACGGTCCACGTCACCGTGCCCGAGGCGTACCTTCATCGACCCGGAGCAGACCCGGTGTCCGGGCAGCGCGTCGATCTCCACCTCGAAGTTGCGGGCGCGGCGCAGCCACTTCGGGGCCGGGTCGACCGTCATCGGGCGCAGCTTGACCGCGGTGTCGTCGGGCCGGCCGTCGGTGGCGCGGACCCGGACGATCAGGCCGTGCCGGTCGAGGGCGAGGTCCGGGGTGTCCAGGAAGTAGACCCGCCGGACCCGGGCCCGGTGCCGTCCGAGGCGCAGCGAGCGCCGGTGGTGGTCGGGGACGACCACCTTGAGCTCGACGTTCTCGGCCTCACCGGTGAGCGGGAGCACGTGACGCCGGGACGGGGGCACCCAGAGGCCCCACCGTGCGGAAGCCATCGTCCTCCCTGTCCGTCCGTCGAATACCGAAGGAGAAGCCTATCCGAAACTCACACCTCGATATGTGAGCCCATGATCACTGTTCGGTCGCGCGGCAGCCGGAAGTGCTCGGCGGCGTCGGCGGTCAGGTACGACGTCGCGATGAAGAGCCGCTTGCGCCAGGCCGCCATGGTCGGCGCGTCCCCCCGGCGCACCTCGACCTTGGAGAGGAAGTACGAGGCCCGGTCCAGGTCGAGCCGGCCCTCGGTGGTCTGCTCGTCGAGCGTACGCAGCACGGGGAGCAGTTCGGGTGTCTCCGCGTAACCGAACCGGATCGTCACGTGCACGATGCCGTCGTCGTCGAAGCCGAGGTCGTCCAGGGCGAGCCGCTGGGTGGCCGGCACCCGCGGCACCGGTTCGGTCTTCACCGCGATGATCAGGATGTGCTCGTGGCGGACCCGGTTGTGCTCGACGTTGGCCCGCATCGCCAGCGGCGCGGCCTCCTTGCCCCGGTTCAGGAAGACCGCGGTGCCGGGGACCTGCGTGGTGGCGCACCGGTTCTCCCGCAGTTGGGCGACGAAGTCGTACAGGGTGCCCTCGCGCAGCCGCCGTTCCCGGGTGACGATCTCGCGGCCCTTGCGCCAGGTGGTCATCACGGTGAACGTGACGAGCGCGAGCAGCAGCGGCAGCCAGGCGCCGTGCACCAGCTTGGTCAGGTTCGCGCCGACGAAGAGCAGGTCGACCAGGAGCAGGACGGCGGCCCCGGCGTAGAGCAGCCAGCGCGGTATCCGCCAGCGGGTCCGGGCCACGTAGAAGAAGAGCAGCGTGGTGATGGTGATGGTGCCGGTGACCGCCATGCCGAACGCGTACGCGAGGGCCGCCGAACTGCGGAAGGCGAAGACCAGGGTGAGGACCGAGACCATCAGGACCCAGTTGATGAAGGGTACGTAGATCTGCCCGATCTCGGAGTCCGAGGTGTGCTGGACCCGCAGCCGGGGCAGGTAGCCGAGCTGGGCGGCCTGCGAGGTGACCGAGTACGCGCCGGTGATCACGGCCTGCGAGGCGATCACCGTGGCGGCGGTGGCGAGCAGTACCAGCGGCAGCCGGGCCCACTCCGGGGCGAGCAGGAAGAACGGGCTCCGGATGTTGCTCTGGTCCTGGATGATCAGCGCGCCCTGACCGAGGTAGTTCAGCGTGCAGGCGGGCAGCACCAGGAAGATCCAGCCGCGAGTGATGGCCGTACGCCCGAAGTGGCCCATGTCGGCGTAGATCGCCTCGGCGCCGGTGACCGAGAGGACGATCGCGGCCAGCGCGAAGAACGCGACGTCGAAGTTGTGGGCGAGGAAGCCGACCGCGTACGTGGGGGAGAGCGCCCGCAGGATGCCGGGTTCCCGGGCGATCCCGGTGACGCCCAGGAAGCCGATCACCACGAACCAGGTGATGGTGACCGGGCCGAAGACCTTGCCGACGATGGCCGTGCCGTGCCGCTGGACCAGGAAGAGCGCGACGATGATGACCGCCGTGATCGGCACCACGAACTCGCCCATCGACTTCTCGACGGTCTCCACGCCCTCGACCGCGGAGAGCACCGAGATGGCCGGGGTGATCATGCTGTCGCCGAAGAAGAGCGCGGCGCCGAAGATGCCGACCACGGCGAGCACCCCGCCGGCCCGGCCCGCCGACGTGGATCGGCGCAGCAGCGCGATCAGGGCCATGATGCCGCCCTCGCCGTCGTTGTCGACGCGCATGGCCAGGGAGACGTACGTGATGGTCACGATGATCATCACGGACCAGAAGATCACCGAGACGACGCCGTAGACGTGCCCGGGGCTGACCGGGACCGGGTGCGGGTCCTCCGGGTTGAACACCGTCTGCAGCGTGTAGATCGGGCTGGTGCCGATGTCGCCGAAGACCACGCCGAGGGCACCGACGACGACCCCGATGCCGGCGTTGGCGCTCTTCGTTCCGGACACGGCACCGCCCACCTGTCAAAACGGACAAATCGCGCTATCGATCTTACGCGTAGTAACCGGACTCTCACCCAAGATCGGGGTTCGGGCCCCGATACTGCTGACATGCGGCGCGTACCGGTGGTCTGGGTGGTCCTGGCCGTCCTGCTGCTCGCCCAGTGCGCGGTCGCCGTCCTGGTCGGCGCCGGGCACCCGGTCGACGAGACGATGCCGGCGATCCTGCTGACCAATACGCTCTACACGCTGCCCGGCCTGATGGTCCTGGTCCGTGCGCTGCGGACCCCCGGACCCGACCGGGCCGCCTGGCTCTGCCTCGCCGCCGGGATGTGCTCCTACGCGGCCGGCAACGTCTACTGGTACGTCGTGGTGCGCCCGCTCGACCCGGAACCCCTGGTCACCCTCGCCGACCCGGGCTACCTGGCGTTCTACCCGTGCTTCGGCGCCGCCCTGGTCCTGCTGCTGCGCCGCCGGCTGCCGGTGCTCTCCGCGCCGGTCTGGCTGGACGGCGTGATCGCGTCCGGAGCGATCACCGCCCTGGTCTCGGTGCCGCTGCTGGCCACCGTCGAGCCGACCCCGGGCGCCACCACGGGCGACGTGATCATCAACGCGGCGTACCCGGTCTCGGACATCGTGATCACCGGCTGCCTGCTCGGCGCGTGGGCGCTCTGCGGCTGGCGCTTCGACCGGGCCATGCTCACCCTGATCGCCGGGATGGCCCTGTTCACCGTCGGCGACGCGTTCGGCATGGTGCTGCTCTGGCAGGGCGTCGACCCGCTCCCGCCGTGGCTCGACCCGCTCTGGGTGACCAGCCTCGCCGTCCTCGCCGCCGCCGCGCACCAGACCGGCCGGAACACCGTGATCCAGCCCCGCGAGAACGGCGGCTTCAGCACCGTCGTCCCGTCGGTGCTCTCCTTCCTCTGCCTCGGCCTGCTCGTCTGGGAATCGATCACCGACACCAGCGTCCAGCAGGTCAGCAGCGTGCTGGCCGGGACCGCGGTCACCGCCGCCATCGTCCGGATGATGATCACCGTACGCAGCGCCGAGGCGCTCGGTGCCGCCCGGAGGCAGGCCCGCACCGACGACCTGACCGGCCTGGCCAACCGCCGTGCCTTCGTCGAACGCCTCGACGGCCTGCTCATCGACTCGGCCTCGCCCCGGCTCGCCGTCGCCTTCGTCGACCTGGACCGTTTCAAGGAGGTCAACGACAGCTTCGGCCACGACGTCGGCGACAGCCTGCTGCTCCTGGTCGCCGCCCGGCTGCGCGCCGCGCTCCCGGACCGCTTCCTGCTGGCCCGGCTCGGGGGCGACGAGTTCGGCCTGATCCTGCCCGGCCTCGACGCCGAGGCGGCCGGCAAGGCGGTCGGCGGCGTGCTCACCACCCTGCGCGAGCCGTTCGCCCTGCCCGAGGTCGACCTGCACGTCGACGCCAGCATCGGCATCTCGGTCTGCCCCGACGACGGCGCCGACCGCCCCACCCTGCTGCGCCGCGCCGACGTCGCCATGTACGCCGCCAAGACCGGCCACGACGGCCTCACCTTCGCCACCGGCCTCGACGACCAGGCCCGCAGCCGCCTCACCATGCTGGAGGAGTTGCGCGCCGGCCTGGACCGCGGCGAACTGGTCCTGCACTACCAGCCCAAGGTCGCCGTCGGCCGGGACCGCCGCGTCCACGGCGTCGAGGCCCTGGTCCGCTGGCAGCACCCGGACCGCGGCCTGGTCTACCCCGACGCCTTCCTCTACACCGCGGAGAGCGCCGACCTGATGGGCCGGATCACCGCCGTGGTGCTCGACCTGGCCTGCCGCCAGATCCGCACCTGGCACGACGAGGGCCTGCCGATCGCGGTCGCGGTCAACCTCTCGGTCTCCAACCTGCGCGACCCGTCCTTCCCCGACCAGGTCGCGGCGCTGCTCCACCGGTACGCGCTACCCCCGGCCGCCCTGGAACTGGAGGTCACCGAGAGCGTGCTGATGACCGACGCCGACCACGCGCTCGCCCTGCTGACCAGCCTCCGCACGATGGGCTTGCGCCTGGCGGTCGACGACTACGGCACCGGCTATTCGAGCCTGGCCTACCTGCAGTCCCTCCCGGTCGACGACCTGAAGCTCGACCGCGCTTTCGTGAGTCGCTGCGTGACGGACACCCGGAGCGCGGCGATCGTCGCGAGCACGGTCCAGCTGGCCCACAGCCTGGGCATGCGCATCATCGCCGAGGGCGTGGAGGACGACGCCATCCTGGAACGCCTGCACGAGTACGGCTGCGACCTGGCCCAGGGCTACGGCATCGCCCGCCCCCAGGACGCCGAGACCACGACCCGCTGGCTGAGGTCGCAGACGGCGGTTCCGTCGGGGTGAGCCGTGGTTTCGGCCCGAAGTCCATCTCCGGACGAAGTTGATCTTTGGTCGCGAGCGGCCGGCGTTGCTCGATCGTGTCGCGTTGCCGCCCTCCAGAGGGCGCCGCAAGCAGACAAACCGCGATGGTGTGCCGCGACCGCCCCGGATCCACCTTGATCGCGTGCACCTGTCGCCCTCGGCGAGCCGGCCGTGTACGCGAGTCGCCCTTTCACGCGGGATCGTGTACGCGGGTCGCCCTCCCCGGACCGATCGTGTGCGCGGCCCGCCCTCGCGGGCCTCACTGTGCGCGCCCTCGTGGCCCTCGCGGCGATCGGAATGGTCATCACGGTCACGAGCAGAACGGCAGCTTCCCCGGGTGAAGACATCCTGGGCGACCATCGCTGAGACGGCGTACATCCAGGTGCGTTCGCGGATCGGCGAGGCGGACCCGGAGCGCCTGCAGCCGGACAACCTTCCGCGGGTGACGGCGTCGGTGGCGGACATCGCAGGACGACGTTGAGTGACCTCGGCGTCGTCGAGATTGCGGGGACCGCTCCTCAGACGTTCGTGTGGCTGGCCCAGGCGGCGGTCGGGTTCGCGCCGCTGGAGGAGTAGATGACGATGTTCCGGTCGTCCTGGACGCACAGGTAGCCGTCGGCGCTTCCGGACGCGCGGGTCCAGGCGACGGTGCCCTCCGGTGTCATCAGGGTGAAGCGGCCGCTCGGTTCCGCGATGAGGTAGCAGCCGGGGTGTGTCCACGTGCCGGTGTCCCAGAAGGCCTCGGTTCCGTCGTAGCCCACGAGGTTTCCGTCGCCCTGCATCACCAGTGTGTAGCGTCCGTTGTAGGAGGTGAGCCGGTCGCCGGGGTTCAGCCGACCGCCTGCGCTGAGTACGTCGCCGACCGCCTGCGAAGGTGAGAGGTCTGCCCCGAGGATCCTTCGGAGCTGCGCACGTGTGCGGTCGTCGACGAAGGGCGGTTTCTCCTCCAGCAGGGCCGTGACGGCGGATCGGAGCTGCGCGGCGGTCAAGGCTCCCACGATGCGCTCCAGCTCCGGCAGCCTGGCGACGTCGTCGATCCGGGCTTCCCGGAGCATGCTGAGCTGCTCCTCGTCGTAGAGCCGGGGCACGAGGGCCGCGAGGAAGAGGTTGCGGGTCACCGACGGTGAGTGCGGTACGACTCGTACCCCAGCAGGTCAGGCGCGGACGACCAGGGTCTTGGCGGCCATGTCGCCCAGCCGGCGGCGGCGGTCGGAGTTGATGGCGACCAGGAAGCCCACCAGGTAGCCGCCGAAGCCGTCGATCAGGCGCAGCAGCGTGCGGGAGACCGCCGCCAGCACGCCGGGGCGGCCGCCCGTCTCCGCGTCGACGACCCGGATGCCGGTGAGGAGCTTGCCGAGCGTACGGCCGAAGAAGCCCTCGAGGAGCACGTAGTAGAGGATCGCCGCGATCGGGAGCCAGATGGTGCCCTTGTTGACCGAGAGCTGGGTCAGGTCGAAGCCGGAGTCGGCCTTCTCGGTGCCGAAGAGCGCGGCGAGACCGGAGTTGAGCGCGCCGAAGACCATGCCGTCGATGACGGTCGCGACGACGCGGCGGCCGGTGACGCGGACGTTGAGGGAGGGCGCGACGAAGACCATGCGGTGATCATGAAGTAGGCGCGCAAGAATCCGAGGGCTGCGGGTCGGCGATTCGGGTGCCGAGCGGGATCTCGCCGTACCCGTCGAGCAGCACCCGGGCCCCGGCCAGGCGCAACGTGTGCAGAACCGGTGCGGTGACCTCGCTCACCTTGATCAACACGGGGACGGGATGGGCGGCCAGGGCGCGGGAGAGGACGACGCCGTGCCCGGTCAGGAAGTCCGTCGAGAGCGGGACGATCACCGTGTCACCCGGGTGCCGGGACAGGGCGGCCGTCAGCATCGCCTGCTCGATATCGGTCAGCAGCCCGGCCTCGGCGGCGGCCTCCAGGATCTCCTCGTGCCCCAGGTCGCGCCACCGGAGCCGCGCCTCGCCCGCCGGGGAGAACTCCAGCTCGAACCGCCCCGCCGACAGCTCGGCCACCAGCTCGGCCCGCGCCCGGGACGCCGCCACCAACTCCTCCCCGAACCACCGATAGCAGCTCTTCCCCTGCTGTTTTGCCTGATAGAGGGCTAGGTCGGCGTGGTGGGCCAGAGAATCTCCGCGCGCCAGCCCGACACTCGCCCCGACCACGGCCGTCCGCCCGTCGATCTCGACCGGCTCCGCGCAGGCCGCCAGCACCGCCGACGCCAGCACCGAGGCCTCGTCGACCGAGCGGCCGTGCAGCAGCACCGCGAACTCGTCCCCGCCGAGCCGCGCGACGAGGGCGGACGGCCCGGCGACCGCGGAGAGCCGTTGGCCGATGACGATCAGCAGGTGGTCGCCGGCGGCGTGACCGAGCGTGTCGTTGACCGCCTTGAAGCCGTCCAGGTCGATCATCAGCAGGATCGAGCGCGGTCCCGCCGTCCGCAGCGTGTCGGCGAAGAGCGCCCGGTTCGGCAGCCCGGTCAGCGGATCGTGCACCGCCTGGTCGGCGAGGTCCCGGGCCAGCGCCGCGTTGCGCCGCAGCGCCACGAACTGCCGGGCCATCAGCGCCGTCACGGTGAGCGAGCCGAACCAGACCAGCGGCGAGGTCATCGTCACGCAGACCGCGAGCAGCGCCACCACCGGGACGTACGGGATCAGGTCCGCGGCCAGCCCGGCCGGGCGCCATTCGCGCTCGGTCTCGCGCGGCAGCTCGTGCAGCGGCGCCACCGCGAGCAGCCACGCCGAGCTCACGTACCCGTCCAGCACCACCGGCCGCAGCCACGTCACGCCCGCGACCTGCCCGATCACCTCGACCAGCAGGGTCAGCGAGACCAGCAGCACGCCGCCGGTGATCGCTCGCATCGCCCCGCCGCGCAGCGCGCCGGCCTGCCCGGTGTACACGATCACGGCGACCGCGAGCACCCCGACGGCGAGCACCGGGTAGGCCAGGTCGAAGATCGCGTTGCGGGCACCCTCCAGGCGGATCATCGGGGCCAGCGCGAGCGCCCAGACCACGCCGAGCAGCGCGGACGTCGCCACCACGCCGTCGAGGATCATGCGGAGCCGTCCGGCGGCGGTCCGCGGCGCGGTGGGGATGGCGAGCATCGCGACGACGGCGAGGACCAGCGAGCCGAGATTGACCAGGTTGGCGATCACCGTCCGCCCCGGCGCCACCCCGTGGATCACCGCGCTGACGCCGACCGAGACCTCGGCATAGCCCCAGAAGGCCAGCGCGGTCGCGGTGAGGGCCCAGAGGCGCCGCTCCCGGCCGTTGCTCCTCATCGCGTACGCCGTGTGCAGCGCCGCGCCGGCACAGGTACCCGCCATCATCAGTACGGCGTACAGGCGTGCCGCCTGATGGTCGAAGACGGCCATCCCGATCAGCGCGCACGCGGACAGCACCCACCCACCGGTGGTGAACGCGCGCCCTGGCCTCCGCATCTCGTCCCCCATCGGCCGGTCGCCGGGAATTCTGCGGCTCAACCCGCTGCGAGACTCCTGATCCGCCGAGCAGTCATTGTAGGACGTCGATGGGAGTCGGGCGGGTATCGTGCTCGCGTGAATCGCACCGCGTTGGTCACCGGAGCATCGTCCGGCATCGGCAGGGCCACGGCGGCCGCACTCGCCGGCCGTGGTTACCGCGTACTCGGAACATGTCGTGATCCCGAGTCCGTGACCAGCACCGACGGGGTCGAGTTCCTGCCTCTGGACCTGACGTCGGACGCCTCCATCGAGGCGCTGGCCGGCCGGATCGCCGAGGTCGACGTGCTCGTCAACAACGCGGGGGAGAGCCAGTCGGGTCCCCTGGAGGAGCTACCGATGGAGGCGTTGCGCCGCCTCTTCCAGGTGAACGTGCTCGGCCCGGTCCGCCTGGCCCAGCTGGCCCTGCCCGGCATGCGCTCCCGCGGGTACGGCCGGGTGGTGATGGTCGGCTCGATGCTCGCGTCGTTCCCGCTCGCCTACCGCTCCTCGTACGTCGCCACCAAGGCCGCGATCAAGGGTTTCGCGAACGGCGCCCGGCACGAGAACTCGCCGTTCGGGGTCTGGTTCACCACCGTCGAACCCGGTTCGATCAACACCGGAATCAGTTCCCGACGTACGAAGTACGTGGCCGCGGACTCGCCGCACCGGGCCGACTTCGACACGATGATCGCGGCCCTGGACCGGAACGAGGCGGCCGGCATCACCGCCGAACGGGTCGCCGCGACCATCGTGCGGGCGATCGAGGCGGACCGCCCCCGCCAGCGCTACGCGGTCGGCAGCAACGCCCCGTTCGTGTTCGCGCTGCGCCGGCTGGGCCCGTCCGGCATGCTCGAGAAGCTCGTGCACCGCCGGCACGACCTGTCCCGCTGATCCGCTCAGTTCGCGATGATCCGCTCAGTTCGCGATGATCACCGCGAGCAGGGCCAGGACGGCCGGGACGGTCTGCACGTAGAGGATCCGGCGGCTCGCGGTGATCGCCCCGACGACACCGGCGATCGCGACACAGACCAGGAAGAACACCGTCGGCGCGACCCCGTCGACCAGCCCCCAGATCAGTCCGGCCGCGAGGAACCCGTTGTAGAGCCCCTGGTTGAGCCCGAGCACCTTGGTCTGCTCGGCGAACTCCGGCGTCAGCCCGAACGCCTTGCGCCCCTGCGGCTTGGTCCACAGAACCATCTCCAGCACCAGGATGTACACGTGGATCAGCGCCACGAGCCCCACGAGAACATCCGCCACGATCATCATCCCGGCAGGCTAACGCCCCGCCCCGGCCGATCGGCACCCAGGTCCGCCGCCCCGCCTCGGCGAGGGGCGGCGGCCGCACGGGAGTCTTGTTGTCAGCAGAATTGTTGACATTGATGAGGGTGCGGGAAAACATCGACGAGGTTGAGATCAGTCCACCGAGGAGCTGTCGATGCGCCGTCGTGCCGTGCTCGCCCTGTCCGCCCTGATCCCCGCCGCCGCGACGCTGGCCGACGGCACCGCTGCCCGGGCGGCCGCGGCGTACCCCGACGTGATCGACCTGCCGGACGGGTTCGCGCCGGAGGGGATCGCGATCGACGGCGGGTATGCGTACCTGGCCTCCCGGCGCAACGGCGACCTGTACCGGGCCGACCTGGCCACCGGCGCCGGCGAGGTGATCTACACCGGTCCCGGGACCCCGTCCGACGGCCTGAAGATCGACTGCCGGGGCCGGGCGTTCGTGGCCGGCGGCACCGGCGGCGACATCCAGGTCGTCGACGTCCGCACCGGCGCGCTGCTGGCCGGGTACCGGCTCACCGAGGCCGGCGTCTCGATGATCAACGACGTGGTCCTGGTACCGGGCGCGGCGTGGTTCACCGATTCGCGCAACGCGGCTCTCTACAAGCTTCCGATCGCGGCCGACGGGACACTCGCCACCACCGTCGAGGCGCTCCCGCTGACCGGTTTGACCATCACCGCCGGCGTGGTCAACCTGAACGGCATCACCGCGACCCCGGACGGCCGCGCCCTGCTGGTCGTGCAGACCAACACCGGCGGGCTCTTCCGGGTGGACCCGGCGACCGGCGCGGCGACCCCGGTCGACCTGGGCGACGCCACGGTGATCAACGGCGACGGCCTGCTGCTGGAGGGGCGCACGCTCTACGTCGTACAGAATCGCACCAATGCTCTCGAGGTCTTCACCCTGAACCGCGCCGGCACCGCGGGCACCCTGGTCACGACGGTGACCACGGACGCCTTCACGGTCCCGACCACGCTGGCCTCGTTCCGCGACCACCTCTACATCGTCAACGGCAAGCTGACCACGACGATCGCCGACGACGTCCCATACAACGTGATCGCCCTCCCGAAGCCCTGACCGGGCGGTGGGTGCGCACGAACGGTGCGGCGCGGGCGGTGGGTGCGCACGATTGACCGGGTGCGGGTGCGGGTGCGGGTGCGGGTGCGGGGGCAGTGCCTCGCCGTGATCGGCCGGTGAAGGCCGCCGGAGGTGATCAGCCGGCCTTGCCGAGGGACATGTACGTGACCGTGTCCTTCCCGAACGTCAGCAGCAGCACCCACCCGGCGCGGCCCGGCACCGGGACCTCGTAGAGGGTCGCGGAGGTCTGCGTCAGGCCCTTGGCCGCGTACGCCGTCTGGACCTCGGTCAGCGTCGAACCGCGATGGATGCCCGCCTCGGTCACCGCGCCGGGCGGGGCCGCGATCGTGTCCAGCGCGCCGTCCAGGTAGCTGGCGCCGCCGGAGGACTGGAATTCCAGCATCCGGGCGGCGACCCGGGAGGCCGACGCCGCGTACACCCGGGCCGCGTCCGCGGTGCCCTGCGACGAGTCGCCGAAGGCACCGCTCTCCGCTTCCGCCACGTCCTTCTCGATCTTCGTGTCGGCGGCCATCCGGCTGGCGTCCGGGGTCGGGCCGCCGGTGAACGAGTAGACGTTGCGTCCCAGGAGCGTGGCGACCGGGGTGGGCTGCAGGTCGCCGGTGGCCAGGGCCTCCTGCTCGGACATCATCAGGGTGAGGTTGCCGTAGTGGTCCAGGCCGAAGTAACGCGGCGGGGGTGACGGTGCCGCCGACGGCTCCTGGCCCGCGGCGGGTGTGCAGGCGGCCAGGGCCAGGGCGAGTGCCCCGGCGACCAGATGACGGCGTGTGATTCCCCCGGTGTGCATGCCCGGCACCCTAGGGCAGGGTGGCCGCCGTGCTCCGCCCGGTTTTCCTCGTGCGACGGGCCCGGAAATCCACAGTGACCAGTCACGACCGGGCTGTGGGAGCCGGGTCGGCTGTCACCCGATCGTGACCATTGTCAGCCGGGGTAGTCGCCCCGGTCGACGAAGCTGAACGTGGAGGCCGGTGGGGCGTCGCCGATCACCTCGACGAAGATGACCTTCAGCTCGTCGCTCCACTGCACGTAGCCCCACTTCTCGTTGTAGAGATAGTAGGTCGGCCGGTTCTTGTCGTCCTTCGCGCCGACCGGGAGCAGCGAGAAGAGCGTCGCCTCGGTCGCCGCGCACTCGGTCGGGACCAGGCGCGCGGTCTCGTCCAGGACGATCTTCACGCCGAGGCAGTCCCCGTCCTCCTCGTCCGGGTCGCGCAGCGAGCGGATCAGGTAGTCGACCCCGAGCGGGTCCAGCGCGAACTCGGACTTGAGCCCGGTGCCGTCGCCGGCCCGGACCTCGGAGTCCTCGACGTCCAGCGCCAGGTCCCGATCGATCTCGGCCACGTGGATCAGCGTCTTACGGCTCCCGCGCAGGATCGCCGCGTTCCGCTCGCTCGGCGACAGCGTCGAGCCGGGTGCGGCGGAGCCGGCGGGTGCGGCCGACGAGACCGCCACGGTGGGCGCGACCGAGGCGGAGGCGGTGGGCACCGCGCCCTCGTCGAAGGGGGCCGCCGCGGGCGTGCTGAGCTGGTGGTACAGGTGCAGGCCGCCGATTCCGGCGACGCCGAGCAACACCACGAGGGCGGCGGCCAGGGCGGCTCGCTTCCCGCTTCTTCCGGATCGTACGGCGAGAGCCGGGGCTGCGAGGCCGGGGACCGAGGCGGTCGGCGTCGCGGCGGGGAGGCCCCCGGCCAGCAGCGAGTCCAGGATCTCCCGGGCGGTGGGGCGCTCGGCCGGCGCCTTGGCGAGGGCGCGCTCGACGGCCGGCCGCAGCGACTCCGGCACGCCGGTGAGATCCGGCGGCTGGGTGAGGATCCGGATCGCCGTCGCCGACGCGTTGTCCCCGGCGAACGGGGTCCGCCCGGTCGCCGCGTAGGCCACCACCGCGCCCCACGCGAAGATGTCCGCCGCCGGGCTGACCGGGTCGCCGTACGACGGGTCGAACCGCTCCGGGGCCATGTAGGCGACCGTGCCGACCATCTGATCGGTGCGGGTGTGCTGGCTGGTCGCCTCGAACGCCCGCGCGATACCGAAATCGATCACCTTGATGCCGCCCCGGGCGAAGAGCACGTTGCCCGGTTTGAGGTCGCGGTGGATCACCCCGGTGCCGTGGATCGCGGTCAGCGCCGTCGCGATGCCGACCGCCACACCGTGCAGTGCGGCACCGGCGAGCGGCCCGTTCTCCCGGATCTCGGCGGCCAGGCTGGGGCCGTCCACATACTCGACGACCAGGTACGGCGGCTCGTGGTCCGGGTCGGCGTCCAGCACCTCGGCGGTGGAGAACGGCGGCACCTGACGGGCCCGGTTCACCTCGCTGCGGAACCGGCCGCGGAACTCCGGCTCGTGCGCGTACTCCGGCCGGACCGTCTTGATCGCGACGTTCCGCCCGTCCGGCCCGCGGCCGAGGAAGACGCTGCCCATCCCGCCCTCGCCGAGGCGCCCGAGGAGCTCGAACCGGCCCAGGCTGCGGGGATCGCCCGGCCGCAGCGGCATGCTCATCTGTGTTGTCCTCCGCTGTCCGCCACGCCGCCCGGGAGTCTACTCACGCCTGTCACTCCATCGTGCGGGGCGGGTCACCCGTGGACCGCGCCTGCGGAGCCCGTACCGGAAAGGAACCTAAAATCGGACGGTGAGCCGAACCCTCGATCGCATCGCGGTCATCTCCGACGTGCACGGCAATCTGACGGCGCTGGAGGCGGTGCTCGCCGACATCGCCGCCCGGGGCATCCGGCGGATCTTCAATCTCGGCGACTACGTGGGCAAGGGGCCGCGCGGCCGCGAGGTGATCGACGTGTGCCGGGAGCGCTGCGAGGTCAACGTCCAGGGCAACTGGGACGACTTCCTGCCGAACCCGGACCGCGAGTACGACTCGGAGGGGCTCGCCTGGTGGCTGGCGCAGCTCGGCGAGGGCCAGGGGAAGTGGCTGCGCGAGCTGCCGTTCTGCCACGACTTCCTGCTCAGCGGCCGGCACGTGCGGCTCTTCCACGCCTCGGCGACCAGCGTGCACACCCGGGTCCGGTTCGACCACGACGAGCGCGAGTTCCTCGGGATGTTCGCCAACACCCCGGCGACCGGGGACGGGCCGGCGCCCACGATCGTCGGCTACGGGGACACGCACGACCCGTTCTACGAGGTCGGCAACGGCGGCCGGGTGCTCTTCAACACCGGCAGCGTCGGCAACGCGATGGACGACGCCACCCCGGTCTACGTGATTCTCGAGGGCGTCCTCGGCTCCCCGGACCCGGCCTCGTTCGCGGTCCAGTTCATCCGCGTCCCGTACGACGTGGAGGCGGAGATCGCCGTCGCCACCGCGATGGCCATGCCGGAGCTCCCCGGCTACATCTCCGAACTGCGCCACGGCGTCTATCGCGGCGACATGGACGACCCCCGTGCCCGGAAGTACCACCGCGCGTGAGCATCGATCCGATGCATATGACGGTTGATGACATATGTAGGGCGCCGTACTGTCTCGGTTCATGCAGGAGCCGACGTTTCTGATCCTGGCCGCGCTCGCCGCGCGGCCACTCCATGGGTACGGCATCATCCAGGCCGTCGACGGGCTCTCCGAGGGGCAGGTGAAGCTGCGGTCCGGCACGCTCTACGGCGCGCTCGACCGGCTCGACCAGCAGGGACTGATCGCCGTCGACCGGGAGGAACCGGTCGACGGGCGGCTGCGCCGCTACTACCGGCTCAGCGACGCGGGAGCCGCCGCGCTCGCCGGGGAGGCCGAGCGACTGCGACGGCGGGCGGCCACGGCCGACCGGCAGCTGAGCATGCGGCCCGGCCTGGCGGGCGGTGCGGCGTGAGCGTCCTGCCCGCCACGACCAGCGGGGACGAGCGGCGTCGCGGTGCCCGGGTGGCCGTGCTGCCGATCGGGAGCTTCGAGCAGCACGGCGATCACCTGCCGCTGGCCACCGACACCCTGGTGGCCTGCGCGATCGCCGGGCGGGTGGCCGCCGCGTACGACCTGCTCCTGCTCCCGCCGGTGACGATCTCCTGCTCGCACGAGCACGCCGGCTGGCCGGGAACGGTCAGCATCAGCCACACCACGCTGACCGCGGTGGTCACCGACGTGCTCGCCTCGCTGCGCCGATCCGGGGTGGACCGCCTCGCGCTGGTCAACGGGCACGGCGGGAACTACGTGCTCGCCAACATCGTGCAGGAGGCCAACGTCGGCGGTCCGGTGATGACGCTCTTCCCGGCGCGGGAGGACTGGACCGCCGCGCGGCAGGCCGCCGGGATGGGCAGCACCGGTCACGACGACATGCACGCGGGGGAGCTGGAAGTCTCGCTCCTCCTGCACGTCAACCCCGCTGCGGTACGGCCGGGGGCCGCCGATCACCTCGGCGGCGACCGGCGGCTGCTGCTGGTGCACGGGCTGGGCGCGTACACCGGGTCCGGGGTGATCGGGCTGCCCACGGCCGGCACCGCGGAGAAGGGGCGGCTGCTGCTCGACAGCCTGGTGGCGGGTTTCCGCGAGCACCTCGACGCACTGGGATGATGCGGGGGTGGATGCCCTGGAGCGCTTCGGTCCCTACTTCGTCTGGGAACCGTACGACGGCGACCCGTCCTGGCGTCCCCTCACCGACCTGCTCGATCCGGTGGTGGTGGCCGAGCGGGTCGAGCACTCCCGGTCGGTCCTGGCCGGGATGTCCGGCCTGACCAGGGACGAGATCGGTGAACGGCCGGTCGCGTCGATCACCTTCCTCGGGCTGGCGTCGCGGCTGCTCTCCCCGCTGCTCGGTGCCCTGGTGACCGGCGGTGCGCTGCCGCCGGTCACCGTCGAGCGCCTGTGGTGGCGGCCGGTGCCCGGCGGGCCGCTGCCCATGGCGTACGCCGAAAGCGGTCTTGATCTCTGTGCGGAGCTCCCGATCGTGGACCTGGTCGGACCGATTCTGACCGTGTTCCAGGAGAGGTACCGGCTCTCCCCGCAGGTGCTCTGGGGGAATGTGGCGTCGGCGCTGGGCGGGGCGTCCGGCATGATCGCGCGGGCGGCTCCGGAGCATGCCGCGCGCGCCGCCGGGATCGTCGACGCGGCGCTGCACGCGGGTCCGCTGCGCGGGATGGCCGATCTGACCCGGCCGGATCCGGGCCGGGAGCAGTGGGTTCTGCGGCGCCGCAACTGCTGCCTCTACTATCGGATCCCGGGCGGCGGCACCTGCGGCGACTGTGTGCTGAACCAGCGCTCCCGGTGACTAGTCGCCGGCCGTCCCGAAGAACTCCGCGATGCGCTCGGGCGGGTTCTCGTCGCCGTAGAAGGACCGGAGCAACTCGGCGTGATCGGACGGCTCGGCCATCCGGGCGAACATGCCCTCCTCGAAAGCGGTCAGCGCCGCCTCGACGTCGCCGGGGTGAGCGGCCAGCGCCTGAGCGAGCTCGGCACCGTCCAGCATCGCGTTGTTGGCGCCCTCGCCGTCCGGGACCCGCAGGTGCGCGGCGTCGCCGACCAGCGTCACGCCGGGCGCCCGGTCCCAGCGGTGGCCGTCCGGCAGCGCGAAGATCGGCCGCAGCACCGGGGGAGTGTCCGCGCCGGTGATCAGCTCGGTCAGCTCCGGCGCCCAGCCCTCGAACTCCAGCGCGATCCGTACCGCGGCCGCGGCCGGATCGGTGAAGTCGACCGCCGCGAACCACTCCTGCGGGCGGGGCAGGATCACGTAGGTGTGCAGGGTCGCGCCGCGCTCGCGGTGCGCGCCGATCGTCCCGCCCGCCTCGGGGACCATCAGCGAACCGCCGCCGACCGCCTTCGCCGCGGCGGGGTGGCGCACGTCGGCGTCGTGGAGGTAGGTCTCCACGTACGACTCGCCGGCGTACTCCGGTGACGCGGCGGAGAGCAGCGGCCGGACCCGCGACCAGGCGCCGTCCGCGCCGACCAGCAGCTCGGTGACCACGCCGGGCTTGCCGGGCCTGCTGGGCTGGCCGGGCTTGCCGGGCTTGCTGGGCTCGCCGGTGAAGTTCACCCGGTACCGCCCGTCGCCGAGCGCCTCGACGCCGCTGACCCGGTGTCCCCAGCGGACCGTGCCCTCGGGCAGCGCGTCGAGCAGCATCTGCCGCAGCTCGCCGCGCTGCACCTCGGGCCGCCCGCCGGTGCCGTCGTCCGCCTTCTCGAGCAGCACGCCGCCGTCGCGCCGCAGGACCCGGAGCGCCTGCCGCCCCGGAAGGACCAGCTCCCGGAACTCGGGCATCAGCCCGGCGGCCTCGACGGCGAGCTGTCCGTTGTAGTCGTGGATGTCGAGCATCCCGCCCTGCGACCGGGCGCCCGGCGAGGACTCCGCCTCGTACACGGTCGCCGGGATCCCGTGCACGTGCAGCACCCGGGCGAGGGTGAGACCGGCGAGTCCGGCACCGATGATCGTGACTGGCGTACGCATGGTGGTTCCCCCTGTCCGGCCCGGGCCGTTCACCCGGGCCGCACAGAGACTCGCCGAGTCCGCTGACACATCCCTGTCATCCGGCTGGTACGTCGTTCCAGCCCGATGACAGCGATCAGGGTTTCAGCAGGATCTTGCCGTTGCGGCCGGGTGTGAAGTTCGCGGCGCTGGCCGCACGGACCTCGTCGAGCGGGTGGATCGCGTCGACCGGCAGCGTCAGCGTCCCGTCGGTGACCCGGGAGATCAGCTCGACCATCAGCCGCTTGCGGTCCTCCGCGGCCATGTTCTTGCTGACCTGGCTGCCCCAGAACCCCTTCACGGTGATGTTCTTGAAGATCACGGCGCCCGAGCTGAGCTGCATCATCGGCGAGGCCATCGCGCCGAACACCACCATGGTCGCGTCCTGCGCGAGCAGCGAGAGCAGATCCCCGGCCGCCGCCCCACCGACCGACTCCACGCCGACCGCGATCGGCGCGCCACCGGTGATCTCCTCGACCCGGGAACGCCAGTCGTCGTCGTCCGTGGCCACGATGTCGCCGACGCCGTGGGCCGCGAGCTCCTTGATGCCGTCGGCCCGGCGGACCAGCCCGACCACGTTGATCCCGCGCGCCTTCGCGAGCTGCGCGAGCATCCGCCCGACGGCTCCGTTGGCGGCGTTCTCGGCGATCCAGTCACCGGACTTCAGCCCGAGCGAGTCCAGCAGGCTGATCGCGGAGAACGGCATGGCGACCAGTTGCGCCGCAGCCTCGTCGGGGATGCCCTCCGGGATCGGGATGAGCTGGGCGGCCGGCGCGGTGAAGTACTCGGCCCACACCCCGAACACGCTGGCCGCGACGACGCGCTGCCCGACCGTGAGCCCGCCCGCGCCCGCTCCGACCGCGTCCACGATCCCGACGGCCTCGGTTCCGGCGCGGGCGGGAAGCTCGGGCTTGTACCCGTATGTGCCCCGCACCGTCCACAGATCGTGGTTGTGGATCGCTGCCAGCAGGGTTCGCACCCGCACCTCTCCCGCCCCGGGTTCCGGGGTGGGTACCTCCTCGACGACGAGTACATCAGTTGGTTCCCCGAACTCGTGGTGAATCACGGCACGCATAGTCTCGACAGCCCTCAGTTCCGGTTAGGTGAACAACCAACGCTAGACCCTGCGTCCCGGCCCCTCTCCAGGATCGGGCGTAATCAGGGCTCTCGTACCCCGGTGCGGGGTCGCTCAGAGCTGGAAGGTGGCGACCGCGGTACGCAGTTCGTCGGAGATCTGCGACAGGTCGGTCGCGGTGACCTGGGTGGCCTGCGCCGCCGTCCGGGTCGCCGAGGTGACCTGGACGACCTCGCTGAGCTGGCCGCTGATCTCGGCGGTGCCGCCCGCCGCGCGGTTCAGGTCGGCGGTCATACCGCTCGTGGTGGCGCTCTGCTCCTCGACGGCCGACGCGATGGTGTTCTGGTAGTCGTTGATCCGGCCGATCACCTGCCCGATGCCGGAGATGGAGCTGACCGCCGTACGGGTGTCGGCCTGAATGGCCTCGATCCGCCGGCTGATCTCCTCGGTCGCCTTGGCGGTCTCCTGGGCCAGGTCCTTGACCTCACCGGCGACGACCGCGAAACCCTTGCCGGTCTCACCGGCGCGGGCGGCCTCGATGGTCGCGTTGAGCGCGAGCAGGTTGGTCTGCTCGGCGATCGTGGTGATCACCTTGACCACGTCCCCGATCTCGGCGGACGAGTTGCCGAGCTTGACCATGATCTCCTCGGCCTTGGTGGCCACCTCGACGGCCTCCGACGCGACCTGGGCGGCCTCGGTGGCGCTGATCGCGATCTCCCGGATCGCCGCGCCCATCTCCTCGGCGCCACCGGCGACCGCCGTGACGCCCGAGGTGACCTCCCCGGCGGCCATGTCGATCGCCTCGATCCGGGTCGACGACACCTCGGTGTGCCCGGAGAGGGCCTGGCTGGCCTGCTGCAACTCCGCGGAGCGGCTCGCGAGCCGGGAACTGGCGTCGGCGAGCGCTCGTACCGTGGTCCGCATGTGCTCGGCGGACTCCTGCACCGACCGGGACATCCGGCCGATCTCGTCGCCGGCCCGGTCCGCGGTCCGTTCGCGCAGGTCGCCCGCGGCCATCGCGGTGATCACCTCGTCCAGGGTGTGCAGGCGCTTCGTCAGGCGCCGGGCGATCACGATGGAGAACCCGGTGGCGAGCAGCACGCCGACGCCGAGGATCGCGCCGGTCAGGATGCGTGCCTGCCGGGCAGCGGACGTCGCGGCCGCCGCGGCCGTCGCCGCCCGGCTCTGCGACTGGGTCTTGAGCGCGGAGAGCTGGTCGATCGCGGTGGCGATGAGCGGGTTGAGGGTGTTGGTCCGGTAGTTCTGCCACTCGGTGAGCTTGCCAGCCTTCTTCAGCGCAGTCGCTTCGTCCCGCGCGGTCAGGTAGCTCTGCCAGGTCGTCGCGAACTCCGCCATCGACGTCTGCTCGGCCGTGGTGACCGGCATCGCCTGGTACTCGCTGATCCGGGTGGCGACCAGGTCGATCTGTTCGCTCGCGATCTCGCCGTACTCGGCCGCCTTGGCGGTGTCGGTGGAGGTCGACTGGGAGAGCCCGGCCCACCGCGAGTGCCAGATGGTCTGTTCGATCTCCTGGATCGTGCTCAGCGGCAGCAGCGCCTTCTGATATATCGCGTCGGCGCGATCCGCGATCGTGCTCATGCGCATCATGCTCACCGCACCGAGCACGATGGCCGCGACCAGCCCCACAGCGGCGGTCGCCAGCAAGCTGCCTCGCATGCTCAGCGACCGCGATCCGGACGATGGCGTCATCACACGTATCCGATCTGAAAGCCCGAGGAGTCTCCTCTGCGATCTGATCGACCAGGGATGCCCAGGGCTTAAGCATGCTTTTCCGGGTTGCTCTGCTCGGAGCTGAAAAAGGACGGCAGGGGACGAAATTCTGTTCGCCGTGCGGCGCCCAACGGCTGCCGAAACCTCCCCCTCGAATCTCGGGAACAGTATCGATGCAGCTCAGAAGCCGTATAGGAACGTTAGTGACGGGCCACACACTGCGAATCGCGCTAATGAGAAACCCGTATACGACGCGTTCCGTCGCCCCGAGGCATGTCGCGGATCCCGGGATTCACGCACGATTAGGCATCTCGTAACCACGGGCTGAAGGAATCACGGGAAAGGACAGATCCCTCGATGAGCGTGACCACCGCGCCGGCATCCGGCTCAGGGGTACGGGTACCCGCCCGGGGTGCCCTGCTCGGGTATCTCCTGCTGCTCCCCGCCGTCGCCGTGATCGTGCTCCTCGTGATCGTGCCGATGGCGTTCATCGCCCGGGAGAGCTTCGCGCTCAGCGACCCGCTGCTCGGCGGCGACATGGGCGGCTTCACCTGGGCCAACTACGCCAAACTGTTCGACCCGGTCTACGCCAAGACGATGGGCTACAGCCTCGGGCTCGCCGCCCTGAACGCGGCGGTCTGCCTGGTCGTCGGCTATCTGCTCGCCTACTACATCGCGACCCGGCCGGCCCGGCGCCAACCGGTGCTGCTGATGCTCGTGATCATCCCGTTCCTCACCGACTTCCTGGTCCGCACGTTCGCCTGGATCACGCTGCTCGGTTCCGGTGGACCGTACGTGAAGATCGCCCGGGCCCTGGGGTTCGGCGCCTCGTCGCTGGTCCCCTCGCAGACCGCGGTGATCATGTCACTGCTCTACGCGTTCCTGCCGGTGGCGGTCTTCCCGATCTACGCCTCGATGCGGGCGATCGACCCGTCGCTGCGGGAGGCCGCCGCCGACCTCGGGGCCGGCTGGTGGCAGACGCACCGGCGGATCTTCATCCCGCTCTCGGCCACCGGCATCGGCTCCTCGGTGATGCTGACCTTCGTCCCCACGCTCGGCGTCTTCGTCATCCCGGTCCTGCTCGGCGGCGGAAAGGACCCGCTGGTGGGCAACCTCATCGTCACGCTCTTCACCGAGTTCCGGAACGAGCCGATGGGCGCGGCCATGTCGATGGTCGTGCTGGTGCTCATGCTCGTCTCCGTCGCCCTGATCACCGGCGTGCTCCGGCTCATCGCGACCCGCTCGAACCGGAGGGCCGTCTGATGGACCGCTTCGTCGCCTGGTTCTGCCGCATCGCCTTCGTCTTCCTCTACATCCCGATCGTCGCGGTCGTGGTCTACAGCTTCAACGCCTCCGAGGTCAGCTACCGCTACACCGGGGTCACCACCCACTGGTACGCCGAGCTGTTCCACGACGACCGGCTGCTGGAGACGCTGCGTACCAGTGCGGTGGTCGGCGTCCTGGCCTCGCTGGTCGCGACCGCGATCGGATTCCTGACCGCGTTCGCCCTGGCCCGCTACCGGGTGAAGGGCCGGGCGTTCTTCCTCGGCGCGATCATGATCCCGCTGATCGTGCCGGAGATCGTCCTGGGCGTCTCGCTGCTGGAGATCTTCAGCCGGGCCGGCATCCCGAACGGCCTGCTCACCCTGGTGCTCGGCCACGTCGTGATCACCCTGCCGCTGGCCACGCTGGTGCAGATGGGCGCGATGACCTCGCTCGACCCGAGCCTCTCCGAGGCCGCGACCGACCTCGGGGCGAACGGCTGGGTGATCTTCCGCCGGGTCCTCTTCCCGCTGCTGCGCCCCAGCGTGCTCGCCGCCTTCCTGCTCAGCTTCACCACCTCGTTCTCCAACATCGTGATCTCGACCTTCACCTCCGGGGTCGGCACGACCACGCTCCCGCTGCGGATCTACTCGTCGCTGCGTACCGGCCTCACGCCGGAGCTCAACGCGCTCGGCACCCTGCTCGTGCTCTTCACCCTCGCCGTGATCGTCCTGGTCGGTGTCCGGCAGATGCGCCGGATCCTGGCCTGAACCCCCCTGAGTGAAAGGCTCCACCGTGAAGATAAAGGCACTGCTCGCCGTCGGTCTGACCGCGACGTCCCTGCTGGCCATGGGCGCCTGCGGCTCGTCCTCCTCCTCCACGTCCTCCTCCTCGGGCTCCACCTCCAGCGACGAGGGCGGCAACAAGACCCTGGCCGTCTACGCCTGGGCCGGCGAGATCCCGGATTCGGTGATCAGCGGCTTCGAGAAGGAGACCGGGATCAAGGTCACGGTCGACACCTTCGACAGCAACGAGACGATGATCTCGAAGCTGGCCACCGGCACCTCGGGGTACGACATCGTCGAGCCCAGCCAGTACGCGGTGCAGCTGATGGTGCAGCGCAACCTGCTCGACACCATCGACAAGACCAAGCTCACCGGCTTCGACAACCTGAACACGAAGTTCGTGAACCCGAGCTTCGACGCGGACAACGCGCACAGCCTCCCCTGGGCCTGGGGCACCACCGGCATCCTCTACAACGAGAAGTGCACCGGCGGGGCGATCACCGGCTGGGCCGACATGTGGGACAGCAAGTACAAGGGCAAGATGTACATGCTGAACAACATGCTCTCCGCGTACATCGCGGGGCTGCAGGTGCAGGGCCTCTCCGCCACCACCACGGCGCAGGCGGACATCGAGAAGGCCACCACCAAGCTGCTCGCGCAGAAGCCGCTGCTGGCCGGGTACAACAGCGACAACTACGCCGACCTGGTCGGTTCCGGCGACGCCTGCATCGCCGAGTCGTACAGCGGCACCACGGCCGCGAAGGCCGTCGCGAACAACGCGGACGTGCACTTCATCATGCCGTCCGAGGGCGGCACGCTCTGGACCGACTCGTTCTCGATCGTGAACGGCACGAAGAACCAGACCGCGGCCTACCAGTGGCTGAACTACACGCTCAAGCCCGAGGTCGCCGCGCTGCTCACCGACGACGGCTCGCTGGCCACCGCGAACGCCGCCGCGCTGAGCGACATCAAGAACACCTCGCTGGCCGAGAGCCCGGCGGTCTACCCGTCCGACGCCGACCTGGCCAAGGCCGAGTTCATCGTCGACCCCGGTACGGCACTGACCTACTACCAGGACGGCTGGACCAAGATCTCCGCCTCCTGAGTCACCCCTTCGCCTTCGCAGAACGGGAAGCACATGACGACCCAGACGCCCGCCGTCCGGCTCCGCGGGATCACCAAGTCCTTCGGCAGCAACCTGGTGGTCGAGCCCCTCGACCTGGAGATCGGCCGCAACGAGTTCTTCAGCATCCTCGGCCCCTCGGGCTGCGGGAAGACCACGCTGATGCGGATGATCACCGGCTTCGAGACCCCGACCGGCGGCTCCGTGGAGCTGGACGGCAAGACGGTCGACCGGGTGTCCACCCGGGAGCGGGATCTGAACATGCTCTTCCAGAGCTACGCGCTCTTCCCGCACCTCTCCGTGTACGAGAACGTCGCCTTCGAACTGCGGGTCCGCAAGACCGCGAAGGCCGAACTCGACACCCGGGTGCGGGAGGCGCTGGCCCTGGTCCGGATGGAGGAGTTCGCGGCGCGCAAGCCGGCCGAGCTCTCCGGCGGCCAGCGCCAGCGGGTCGCGCTGGCCCGCGCCGTGGTGGGCCGGCCCGCCGTGGTGCTGCTCGACGAGCCGCTCGGCGCCCTCGACCAGAAGCTGCGCAAGGAGATGCAGTTCGAGCTCAAGCGCCTCCAGCGGGAGGTGGGCATCACGTTCATCTACGTGACCCACGACCAGGAGGAGGCCCTGACCATGAGTGACCGGATCGCGGTCATGAGCCGGGGCCGCGTACTGCAGGTCGCCTCGCCCATCGAGATCTACGACGCGCCGACCTCCCGCTTCGTCGCCGGTTTCATCGGCAGCTGCAACCTGATCGACGCGGTGGTCGAGTCCGGCCGGGTGGTGGTGCCCGGCCTCGGCGCCGTGCCGGCCACCCTGCCGGACGGCACCGCCGACGGCGCGCGGGTCGTGGTGGCCGTCCGCCCGGAACGCATGACGCTCAGCGACCAGCCCATCGAGGGCGGCTTCGCCGGCGTCATCGCCGAGCGGGTCTTCCTCGGCGACGAGTGGACCTACCACGTGAAGGCCGGCGAGACCGAGCTGACCGTGCGGGTACCCAGCGGCGAGACGTCCACCGCGCTGGCCGGGCTGCCCGAGGGCGGCCGGGTCTGGGCCGCCTGGCCCGCCGCCGCCGGGCGCGTACTGCCCGCCGACGAAACCGCCTCCCCGCTGATCGGATCCCCCGCATGACGCCCGGCAACCCGTCCCTGCTCACCGCCGTCGCCCAGATGGCACCGACCACCGACGCGGCGGCCAACCGCGCGGTGATCGCCGGCCTGGTCGCCGAGGCCGGCACGGCCGGGGCCCGGCTCGTGGTGCTGCCCGAGGAGGCCATGCTGACCGCGGGCGAGGTGAAGGGCGAGCCGGTCGCCGACGTGGTGGCCCGGGAGTGGCCGCTCTTCGTCACCCGGCTCTCCGAGCTCGCCGTCGAGCACCGGACCTGGCTGATCGCGGGCGGCTACGAGCCCAGCGGGCAGGAGCGGCCGTACAACACGCTCGTCGTGCTGAACCCGCGCGGCGAGGTGGTCACCACCTACCGCAAGGTCCACCTGTACGACGCGTTCAGCTACCGAGAGTCGGACTACGTCGTGCCGGGGGCGGACCTGCCGCCCGTGGTGATGGTCGAGGGCGTCGCGATCGGCCTGATCAACTGCTACGACCTCCGCTTCCCGGAGCTCGCCCGCGACCTGGTCGACCGGGGCGCCGACGTGCTCAGCGTCTCCGCCGCCTGGGTCGCCGGCCCGGCCAAGGAGGACCACTGGACCACCCTGGTACGCGCCCGGGCGATCGAGAACACCTGCTGGGTCCTGGCCTCCGGCACCAGCTCGCCCGAGTGCATCGGCCACAGCCTGGCGGTCGACCCGCTCGGCGTGGTGCGGGCCGGGCTCGGCCCGGTGCGGACCGGGCTCGCCCTGGTCCAGATCTCGCTGGACCGCACCGCCGAGGTGCGCGAGGCGCTGCCCGCCCTGGCCAACCGGCGGCTCCGGGTGAGCGTCGAGATCCCCGCCTCTTCTACGAAGGAACCCGCATGACCCTGACCATCGGCACCCCGCCCGCGAGCCTCTCGGACGAGCTGGTCGCGAAGCTGACGAAGGTGTCCTTCCCGACCATCGGCCACTACCTGGAGGAGGGCTTCGTGGAGCCCGGCATCCAGCGCCAGTGCGGCACGAACCGGGTCGTCGGCAGGGCGATCACGGTCCGGCTCACCGGCCAGGACTCCACCCTGCTGCACCATGCCGCCGGGTACTGCGAGCCCGGCGACGTCTTCGTCGTCGACATGGGCGGCGACACCCGGCACGCGCCGGTGGGCGAGGTGCTCGCCGAGGTCCTGCACGCCCGGGGCGCGGCCGGCGTGATCATCGACGGGGTGATGACCGACATCGACGAGGTCGAGCCGCTCGGGCTGCCGGTGTACGCCCGTGGCCGCAGCGTGCTCACCACCAAGCTGCTGCACCTGGACGCCGGGGGAGTGCACGTGCCGGTGAGCGTCGGCGGTGTCGTGGTGAACCCGGGCGACGTGGTGCTGGCCGATCGCAACGGCGTCTTCGTCGCCGCCCCGGCCGTACTCGAGAGCATCGTCGACGTCGCGCTGGAGGACGACGCCGAAGAACCGGATCTGGTACGCCAGGTCCGCGGCGGCGAGCGGCTGGGCGACCTGACCGGCGCCACCGAGGCGGTCAACCGGATCCTGGAGGCACGGCGATGACCGTTCTGCTCAAGGCGGCCGTCAACGGCGGCCGCGGCTACGCGGAGAACCCGGCCGTGCCGATCACGCCCGCCGAGATCGCCGGGGCCGCGATCGCGGCGGTCCGGGCCGGTGCCGACGTCGTGCACGCCCACGCCCGTACCGCCGACGGCGGTCAGACGATCCACCCCGACGACATCGAGGCCATGGTGCGCGCGGTGAAGGCCGCGGACCCGTCCGTCGTGCTGGGCACCACCACCGGCCTGTGGACCTGCTCCGGTCACATCGAGCGGATGAAGCTGGTCGAGGCGTGGCCGGCCGGGGCGCTGCCGGACTTCGCCAGCGTCGCCTTCTGCGAGGAGGGCGCCGCCGAGGCCGCCGAGCTGGTGCTGGCCAAGGGCATGATCCTGGAGTCGGCGGTGTGGTCCCCCGCGGACGTGCCGGCCCTGCTCGCCTCGCCGACCCTGCACCACAACGTACGGATCCTCATCGAGCCCGAGGTCGAGGACCCGGACGAGGCGGTCGCCATGTGCCGGCTGATCGCCGCCCAGGTGCGCGCGGCGGGCGTCACCGCGCCGATCCTCTACCACGGGTACGAGGTCACGGCCTGGCCGGTGGTGCGGGCGGCGTTCGAGGACGGCTGCGAGACCCGGGTGGGCTACGAGGACATGCTGCTGCTGGAGGACGGCACGCCGGCACCGGACAACACGGCGATGGTGGCGCTGGCCCGCCGCATCGAATCGGGGATCTGACCCCCCGCCACCGGTTCGTGATCACGCGGACCGGGAGCCGGTGGAGGATGGGGACATGGCAGTCGACGAGATCGACCGGCGCCTCGTCGAGTTGCTCGGCGAGGACGGGCGGCGCACCTTCACCGAGATGGCCACCATGATCGGGGTCTCCGAGGCGACGGTGCGTGCCCGGGTGCACCGGCTCACCGCCGACGGCACCATGCGCATCGTCGCCCTGTGCAACCCCCTCACCCTGGGCCACCAGTCGGTACGGCTGCTGCTGACCGTACGCGCGCTCACCCCGCGTGCCGTGGCGGGGAGCCTGCTCGACCTGCCCTCGGTCGGCCGCGTCGAGCTGGTCTCCGGCTCACACGACATCTACCTCGAGGCGACCGCCCGTGACCTGAGCCAGCTCACCGACCTGCTCGACGAGCTGCGCCGGACGCCCGGGGTGGCCACCATCGACCAGTACGTGCTGACCCGGCTCTACAAGGACTACTCGTGGTCCGGCCTGCGCAACCCGGTGGGCGACAGGTCGGCCGGATCAGGCGGTGGACCCTGACGGCGGGTACGGCCGCGTCGGGCGGCTGACCGGGTCGCGGAACCCGGCCCACAGGTAGGTGTCCTTCACGACGTCGAGCGTGGTCGCCGTCTCGATCGTCTCGATACCGGGGATCCGGCGTACCTTTTCGGACAGGAACGCCGAAAGTTCGGCATGCGTCCTGAACTGGACGTCGGCGATCAGGTCGAAGCTGCCGATGCACGCACCCACCAGCTTCACCTCGGGCATCTCGGCCAGGGCGGTGGCCACGCTGGCGAGCGTCGCCCCGCGCACCCGGATCGACAGGTGCGCCTCCAGGAAGCCCATCCGCGTGGCGTTCGGCATGCCGACCACCTGCACGATGCCGAGGCTCAGCAGCCGCTTGTAGCGCGACCGCACGCTCCCCTCGGAGAGCCCGACATACCGCCCGATCTCCCCGAACGACCGCCGCCCGTCGATCCGCAGCTGATCGATGATCTTCCGGTCGATCACGTCGACGGCCTCAAGTTCCATGATCACGATCTTACGATCCCGGCACCTCCGCAACGGCCGGCGCTCAGAGCTGACCCCGCAGGTCACATCCTGAACCACCTGGTCGGGACGCCGGATCCCGTGACAGGGCGCCCGCCCGAACACTCCCCGCCCCCGGATCGCCGCCGCCACCCGCCAGGGTTCGTTCGCGGACCGCCGGGCGGCACCCCGCGGGCGGCGACCCGGCGATCCAGGGCGCCCTGGCCGGTCCGGCTGGCGCTCCGGGGTGTCTCGGCCGGTCGGCTGGCGCTCCGGGGTGTCTCAGGCGCCCCGAGAGACCCCTGAACACCAGCCACGAAGATCATCCCCGCGGTTGATCATGAAAAGTCGATCAAGCCCGGCCAAACAGGGCCCACCCCGACCGGGGGAAGCGGTCCGGGTTCACGATCATGCTTTGCTGGGACGGCGGGGATCCGCCATCGGTGCCCGTGTTCTTCCGGCGCCCCTCTGAGGGCTGCGCGCGCACACGATCATCGATGGTGTGCGCCCGCCGCCCCTGCACCCGCTTGATCGTGTGCACCCGCCGCCCGGCCTGCGCTGTTCGTGTGCACATGTCGCCCGGCCTGCGCTGTTCGTGTGCACCCGCAGCCCGGCTGGCGTCGTTCGTGTGCACGTGCCGGTCCGACGCCACCCGCGGCGCGGACGGGGAGCGGAAACCGGGCGGCCGGCGTGCGGAGGTCCCTTCTGGTCGTCGGCGCGGGCGCGCGGCGGGGATCAGAATCGGGCCGTGGACGTGTCTGGTGGGATGACGGCGGCGCAAGTTCCGTCGCCTTGAGGTGGTGGGTACACGGTCGGCGTCGGCGTGGCCCGGGGTCCGCATCGATAGACCCGTGTAACTCGATCGGCGTGTCGATCTCGGCCGATCGGTCGCTTCTCGGCTGCGGTCGGCCGAGTGTCGGTCTCCACAGCGGAGTGCGGTCATATCGTGACGACCATGAATCGGCGTTCTCTGCGCCTCTGGGTGAGGGTTCCGCTCGCGGTCTGCACCGTGCTGGCCGGGACCTGGTTCGTGATCGAGTGGATGCGCGGGAGCGTCGACTGGGGAGAGAACGTCGCTCTGATCCTGGCCGTCGTCACGCTCATCTATCAGGTGTTCGCGGATTTCGGTAAGCCCGCGGACAACGTGCTCTCCTCCGAGCAGCAGATGGAGGAGCTGGCCTCCGCGGTCGGCCGTCAGTGGTACGACGAGGCCGCCGCCCGCCGTCTCCGCGACCCCCAGGTGCTGGCGCTGAGCTGGTCGGAGACCACCCGCCCGGTGGCCGCGGTGGCGAGGCCGCCGTCGACCGGTACCGGTGGTCTGGTGCAACGCTCGAGTCTGCGCGGGCGTCTCGAAGGGGACTTCGACGCCGTCGTCGGCGATCTCGCCGCCCGATTCCGCCAGCTCGGCGACAGCAGTGTCGTCGTGCTCGGGCAGCCGGGCGCGGGGAAGAGCGTGCTCGCACTGCTGCTGACGCTTGCGGTGATCCGGATCAGGTCGGCCGGCGATCCGGTTCCGGTTCTCGTGCCCGCCTCGTCGTGGGATCCGATCTCCGAGGAGTTCACGCCCTGGCTCACCCGGACTCTCGCCGAGGCGTACTACAACGGCGACGAGAGCATTCCGCTGCTGCTGATGAAGCGGCACGACGAACACCTGAAGCTGGGCCGACCGCCGGTGATCCTTCCGGTGATCGACGGGCTCGACGAGATCGCCGAGTCCGGGCGCCGGCAGGCCACCGCGTACCTGAATCGCGTTGTCCGCGACGGTTGCCAGATCGTCGTGACCTGCCGTGCCGTCGAATTCGAGGAGCTGATCGCCGGCGGCGCGCCGAGGCTGGTCGGCGTGCCCGTCGTCGAGGTGCATCCGGTGCCGCCCTCCGACGTCCGCAGATATCTCACCGCCCTGCCCTGGCCGGAGGGCACCTCGTGGGAACGGGTCCTCACGGCGATGGACGCCCAGCCCGAAGGGCCGACCTCGTCGGCGCTCTCCACCCCGCTCATGGTGTCCCTGGCCCGTCTGGTCTACCAGCGTCTCGGTGGCGATCCGGGTGAGCTTCTCGGTACGGCGGACAGCCCGCTCTCCCGGCACGAGGTCGAGGACCGGCTGGTCAGCCGGGTGGTGGAGGCCGCGTACACGCCGACGCCGCAGGTCGGTGAGGTTCCGCCCGTCGACGCCGTGGCCGGACCGCCGTCTCCCGGCAGGTCGTGGCAGAGCGCCGACGCCCAGCGGTGGCTCACCTTCCTCGCCCGCTACCTGCACCGTACGCAGCAGCGTGACCTGGTCTGGTGGCAACTCGGCCAGCAGCTGCTCTCCCCGTGGGCCGGGCCGGCGCTCGGCATCGGCGCGGGTGCGCTGATCATGGTTCTCGTCTCGGTGACCTCGTCCGGCTTCGACAGCCTGGTGACCGGGCTCAGTACCGGGGCGGTGACCGGTGGCATCGTGGCCCTCGCGGTGATGGTCCTGTGGTTCATCTCCGCGGGCCGGCCACCCGGCCGGTTGTCCTTCACCCGGGCGGGATCACTGAGCCGCCTGCGCCACGGGTTCCTCCTGGGCCTGCGCATGGCCGTGGTACCCATCGCCGCCGGGCTGATGGTCGTCGCCCTCATCATCGGACTGGTCGACTCGTGGACGCTGGAGCGGACCGCGAGCTTCCTGGAGGGCACCTTCGGCGCGCTGGCCTGCGGGGTCGTCCTCGGGCTCGCGCTCGCGGCTCATGACTGGGTGAACGCGCCGCCGACCCGTGCCGCGCAGGCCAGCCCGACCGAGTCCATCGCGCACGACCGCAGGTCCGCCGTGGTGGGATCGCTGCTCGCGGGCCTCACGGTGGCGGTGTGCACGGTCCCGGCCATCGTTCTCGGTACCGCTGCCGGCGATGTGGTCCTGGGGGTGTTCACCCGTTGGTCGGGCTGGCCCGGCGGTTTCGCGCTGACCGATCTGCTGGTGTCCCGGGCCGAGTTCGTCGAGGACTGGTGGGGGTACGGCGACGTCGTCACCGTCCTCTGGGTCGCCCTGCTGGTGGGTTTCAGCGTGGGCGTCCTCATGCTGCTGTCCCGAGCCTGGTTCCGGTACCAGATCGTGCGGTTGGTCGCCCGGGTACAGGGAAACCTGCCGTGGCACCTGGCCGAGTTCCTCGCCGACGCCCGGCAACGAGAGGTGCTCCGGCAGGTGTCGGGTGGATACCAGTTCCGGCACATCAGACTGCACGACCAACTCGCCAATCCCACGGCATCGGGCGCCACGCCGCAGGCCGGCCGGTCCAGGGTGGCCGGCCTGCTGAGCGGTCATCCCCGTGCGTCGTGGGTCGTCGGCGTCCTGGCGGTGCTCGCGGCGTCCGCTCTGCCGTTGCTCGCTCTGCCGTCGGACGGCGCGGTGCTGGTCCTGCGGGGCGCCGGGAGCAGCCGGCTGTCCGACATCGAGGTCTCGCCGGACGAGCGATGGATCGTGGGAACGGGCGGCTCACGGGTCCGTGTCTGGGATCGGGGCGACGGGTCCGTCGTCCTCGACGAGGAGGTGCCCGGGGAACTGGACGACATCACCAGTTACACGAGCTTCCTCGCCGATGGTGGTGATCTCACGCCGGGCTTCGACGGGAACAGCCGCTTCTACGCCCGTGCCGGGATCCGCCGGCAAGCCGACGGGCTGTTCCAGGTGATGATGTGGGTGTGGGACCTGCAGAGCCGGGAACGGATCGTCAACGGGTTTCCCGGTGGCGTGGAGTATCTCGGCGAGGACCGGATGCTCCTGGTGCCGGTGTCGTACCCCGACGACCGGGACACGACGATCTCCATGGAGCTGTGGGATCTCGGGAACCACCGCCTCCTGCGACGGTTCTCGGATGCCGCGTTCCTCTCCGCGGCGGGTGGCGCGGTACTCCTCGTCAGCGAACGGGGCGGTCCCGTGAGGGCCTGGGACACCAGGACCGGCACGGCGATCCCGGCGGATACCCCGGTGGCGGCCGCGATATCCAGGATCTCGCTGAGTCCGGACCGGACGCTCGCCGCGGTCACCGAGGGGAACGGTCTGCGGCTCTGGAATCCGGCGACCGGGCGGAGCGTGGGACGGCTGGCTCCGGTGGAGGGCCAGAACTGGACCTTCGACCAGGACGGCACCCGGGTGATCGCTTCCAGCGGCGGGGCGAACGGAATCTCGCAGGACGACGTTACGATCCGTATCTGGGACACGGCGTCCGGTCGGCTGCTCAACACGATCGATGCGCCACCGAACCTGCTCGGCGGCGACTCTCAAGCCACACGGGGCGGCTACTACGGCGGAAGCCTCGAGGTTTTCGGTGACCGTCTGGTGGCCATGTCGCTGACCGGTGCTGACGGCACCGGCCGGCGCGTACACGTGTGGGATGTGGCGACCGCGGAGAAGCTGGTGGACATGCCGATCGGCTCGGCGCAGGTCTCGTCGAACGGCCGGTGGCTTCTCACGACGCCGGATCCGCCGTCTGACGGATCGTCCCCGCTCACGACCGTGTGGAATCTGTCCGCCGGAGGGCCGGTCCGGGCGAGTCCCACACCGATCGACATCGCCAGCGACCCGACCTTCTCTCCCGACGAGAACCACCTGATCGGTTCCGGAGAGGACGGCCTGCAGCACCTGTGGGATCCAGCGACGGGCCGGGACCTGGGATCTCTGGGAGATTCGTGGTCCTCGAACTATCAGAGCTGGGTGGCCGGCGACAGGGTGATGGTCATGGACAACGGCCGATTCCAGTATTACGACGTCCGTTCCAGTCATCTCCTGTTTCAGATATCCCCGAATCTCGGATACGGAGGACCATGGGCATCGTCCGCGGATGGCCGATCGCTGGCCATAGCGGTCAATCCGGAGGGGATCGGCATACGTGACGGGCAGACCGGAATCTACCGGAAGCTGCTTACCGGACATGTCGGACCGGTCGCCGAGTTGACGTTCGTGGACGAGGGTAGGTATCTCGTCTCGCTGGGCTATGACGGGACGGCGCGGGTGTGGGAGGTCCCCCGTTGAGGGACCGATGCCCGGCCGGGGAGGTCACTTCACGGCGCCGCCGGTGATGCCGGAGATGATGCGGCGAGGATCAGGGCCGGGTGCCGCAGATCCAGGTGGTAGCGACCGTTCTCGATCACCCGGGCGCCGCCCCGCTGGAGGAACGAGATCCACCCTCGCCTCGCCGCCCGGCGGTCTGGAACGATGCGGGTCATGACGAGCATCGACAGCAGCCCGTTCGGTACCGCGCCCGACGGCACCCCCATCGAGAAGTGGACGCTGACCAACCGGAACGGCCTGTCGGTCTCCATCCTCTCCTGGGGCGCCACCGTCCAGTCCGTCCTGGTCCCGGACCGCGACGGCACCCTGGCCGAGGTGGCCCTCGGCTTCGCGGACCTGGACGGCTACACGTCTCCCGCCTACCTCGCCGGCAACCCGTTCTTCGGCTCCACGATCGGCCGCTACGCCAACCGCATCGCCGCCGGAGCCTTCACTCTGGACGGCGAGACGTACAAGCTCGCCCAGAACGAGGGCCAGACCACCCTGCACGGCGGCGCACAGGGCTTCGACCAGCGCATCTGGCAGGCCGTCGGCGTCTCCGGCGGCGTCCGGATGTACTACACCTCACCCGACGGCGAGCAGGGTTTCCCCGGCACTCTCCAGGCCGCCGTGACCTTCACGCTCGACGACGACAACCGCCTCCGTTTCGACTACGAGGCCACCACCGACCGCCCCACGGTCGTGGCCCTGACCAACCACACCTACTGGAACCTCGCCGGCGAGAACTCCGGCACCATCGAGAACCACCTCCTCCAGATCAACGCGGACCATTACACCCCGATCGACGCCACCCTGATCCCCACCGGCGAGTTGGCCCCGGTCGACGACACCCCGTTCGACTTCCGCACGCCCCGACCCATCGGCTCCCGCCTGCGCGCCGACCACCCGCAACTGACCGCCGGCCGCGGTTACGACCACAACTTCGTCCTGACCGATTCCGGTCCCGCGGCCATCGTCCAGGACCCGCACTCCGGCCGCGTGATGACCATCGAGACCACCGAGCCCGGCCTCCAGTTCTACTCCGGCAACTTCCTGAACGGCGGCCTCCGCGGCTCCACCGGCTCCCAGTACCGCCAGGGCGACGCGTTCGCCCTGGAGACCCAGCACTTCCCCGACAGCCCCAACCACCCGTCCTTCCCGTCCACGGTCCTCCGCCCGGGCGAGTTCTACACCTCCACCACGACACACACCTTCACCACGGCCTGACCTCGCCCGACGGCCTCTCCGCGCCGCCGGGCCCACGCCCGCGACTCCCCGGCGGCCCTTTCGTGTCGCCGGGCCCGCGCCCGCGAGTCACCGACGGCCGTGAACGCCACACCATCACCAGCGCCACCAGCGCCAGAACGCTGATGACCGCCTGGGCCACCCGGGCGGTCCAGCCGATCCCCGGAAGCCCGTAGGTGGCATCACCCGTTCTCCACCGCGGCGCCCGCAGTATCGCGGAGCGCGAGTTCCCCGACGCGCGGCAGCGGCTCACGTGTCCGCCCGCCATCAACGGGACACCCGGCGCCGTTCTCCGGTGACAATGCTCGCCATGCGCGTTGCCATGGCAAGCCTCGCCGGGCACCCCGGCCGGGCCAATGAGGACTTCGTCGCCGCCCTTCCCGCCGCAACCCTTCCCGCCGCAGTCCGTTCCACCGCCGCCAGTTCCACCGCCGCCAGTCCTACCGCAGCTCTTCCCGCAGCCTCCCTTCCCGTCGCCGCTGTGCTGATCGACGGCGCCGACATCCCCGGCATGGAGTCGGTCTGTCATCACGGCGTCGCCTGGTACGCCAGTCGCCTCGGTTCCTCCCTCCTCGAACTCCTGGCGCTCGGCCCCGATCGTGCTCTCGTAGCCGTGCTCGCCGAGGCCATCGCCCGCGTCACCGCGGAGCACCGTGGGACCTGCGACGTCGCCGATCCCATCAGCCCGTCGGCCGCCGTCGCACTCCTCCGCGTCACCGCGTCCACCGTCGACTACCTCGTCCTCGGCGACGCCACGCTGGTCGTGAGCGGCGCACCGTCCGCGCCGCCGCACGTGTCTCAGCAGCTGCTCGTCACCGATCCGCATGTGCCTCAGCTGGTCGTCACCGATCCGCGCGAGCCGGTCATCAGCCGTGCCTACGAGTCCCGTCTGAAGGACGTCGCCGCCGAGAGCCCTGAATATCACCACCTCCTGCGTGAACTGCGTTCCCATCGCAACCAGCCGGGCGGATTCTGGCTGGCCAAGGACGACCCGTATGCGGCGGAGGAGGCAGTCACCGGTTCCCGCCCGCTCGCGGGCGTGAACAGTGCCGCACTGCTCAGCAACGGGGCGAGCCGCCTGGTCGACACTTTCCATCTCGCGGACTGGGCCGGAGCTCTCGCTCTGCTCGCCTCCAGTGGTCCCGATGAACTCCTTCGTCGCGTCCGCCGGGCCGAGGCCGATCGGGCGCACCCCTCCGACGACGCCACCATCGCGTTCTGCACCGACCTCACCGACTTCCGATCGTCCTGACCCACCCGAAGGCAGCGCGCCTCCGGTGGCCCCCTGCGGCCCGGGCGCCCGGGTGGCCATGCGACGAGTCTGGACGTTGTCCCAGGGGCAGAGTCAACCTGCGATTTCCGGTGTGGACGGCGCCAGGACCGCCGCGTCGAAGTCCGGCTTGGGCAGCACACTCCCGGCTGCGCCGGGCGCCGGGCTTGTGTCTCGCGCTTGGCGGTACCTCGCGCTTGGTGGTAGTTCGCGCTTGGTGGTAGTTCGCGCTTGGTGGTAGTTCGCGCTTGGTGGTAGCTCGTGCTTGGTGGTAGCTCGTGCTTGGTGGTAGCTCGTGCTTGGTGGTAGCTCGTGCCTGGCGGTACCTCGCGCCCCGGCCGGACTTCGGCAGAGGCTAGGACGAAGCCGGGGGAGCGAGGACGAGACCGGTCACCGCGTCCACCAGGGCGGCGCCGATCGTGGACCAGTCCGGGGCCTGACCGGTGCGCGCGGCGGCGGCTTCCTCGTCGGCGCAGGTGTGGATGACGGTGAGGCGGACCATCCGGGTGCGCAGCTCACGGACGCGGTTCGGGAGATCGGGGGCGTAGGCCCATACGGTCGCGCTGGCCTCCTCGAGGGCGGCGGAGAGCGCCGGATGATCGTCCACCATGTCGCCGAAGACCGGGTCGGCGGTGATCTGAGCGCTGAAACGAGCGCCCCAGCAGGGGCTTCCCAGAGAGGCGAGATGCTGGACGTACGGGAGGATCAACGTCGCCACATGGGTACGCGGATCGGTGGCGCCCCGAGCAGTCTCGGCCAGCTCCTTCAAGCGGCGTCCTACGTCGGCGGCGTGGGAGTCGGCGATCGCCCGGATCAGATCGGTGCGGTCGCCGACGTGGTATGTCAGGGCCGAGTTGTTGCCGACGCCGGCGGCCTCCACGATCTGCCGGAGGGAGACGTCGGCGAGCCCACGTTCGGCGTACAGGCGCTCCGCGGTCCGGAGCAACAGCGCCCGAGTCAGCTCGGCCCGCTCCCGGCGGCGATCTCCCATGCCGTCCATTGTCACCAACCATCCACCTCCCAGTGGTCACCACCGGCGGGAAGTCCTCGTTCGGCCCGCTCGCGTGAACGCCGCCGGGCGTCCCGACGTCGGCTGGTCCTCTGGGTGTCTCGTGGTGGTGGGCTGGTCCTCTGGGGTGTCTCGTGGTGGTGGGCTGGTGGTGCGGGGTGTCTCGGGCGCTCCGATTGGCCCGTGAGCGCCGCTCGTGTGTGGAGTTCGGGCCCCGGCGGCGGGGCTGGGGTGTGGTTACCAGCGGACCGGGACCTCCTCCAAGCCGCCCACCAGGAGGCCTTCGCGGCGGCGCAGCGCCGGGACGTCGACGGCGAGGGCCAGGGTCGGGAGGCGGGTGAGCAGGACGGTGAGGACCGTCTGCAGTTCGATGCGGGCCAGGGACTGGCCGAGGCAGGAGTGGGGGCCGGCGCCGAAGGTGAGGTGCGGGTTGGGGGAGCGGGTCAGGTCCATCTCGGCGGGGCAGGAGAAGACGCGCTCGTCGCGGTTGGCGGAGGGCATGGCGGAGAGGACCGTGGTGCCGGGGGAGATGGCCGTGCCGGCGATCTCGATGCGTTCGGTGATCTGGCGGTGCATGCCGAAGCCGAGGTTCGCGTCGAAGCGGAGGACCTCCTCGACGGCGGTGCGGACCAGGGACGGGTCGGCGAGCAGCTGCTCCCAGCGGGAACGGTCGGCGAGCAGCATGGCGGCCATCTTGCCGATCATGTTGGCGGTGGTCTCGTGGCCGGCGACCAGGAGGGCCTGGCCGGTGAAGACCAGCTCGGTCTCGGAGAGGCGGCCGTCCTCCGTGTCGACCACCGTCACCAGTTCGGAGAGCAGGTCGTCGCCGGGGGCGTCGCGTTTCGCGCGTACGTGGCCGACCATGTACTGCCACATCTCGGCGGCGGACTCCTGAACCTCCTGCTGGCTGAAACGGGTCAGGCTCAGGAAGTGGTCGGACCAGTAGGCGAACTTCTCGCGGTCGGCGGCGGGCACACCGAGCAGGTCACAGATCACGTAGACCGGGAGCGGGAAGCCGAGGGCGGTTCGCAGGTCGGCGGGAGCGCCGTGCTCGATCATGTCGTCGATCAGCTGGTCGGCGATCTCGGTGATCCGGGGCTGCAGGGCGGACATCCGCTTGGCGGTGAACGACCTGCTCAGCAGGCGGCGCCAGCGCATGTGCTCGGCATTGTCGACCATGAACGAGGGCGCGCCGCCCATGGCGCTGGCGGCGCCGGCGCCGGTCCCGCCGTCGTCGGCCAGGGCGCGGGTGAACCGGGGGTCGGAGAGCAGCGTACGGACGTCGTCGTAGCGGGTGAGCAGCAGCGCGTCGCCGCCGTGTTCGGTGCGGACGTGCGCGACCGGGCACTTCTCGCGCAGCTCGGCCCACTCCGCCGGCGGGTCCACGGCCGTCGGCGGCTGGAACGGGTAGGTCAGAACGGTCTCCTGGTCGGTCATCACATCACCTCGTAGTAAGACAATCGCCTGATTACTTGATACGGTACGAGGCGGACGACGAGGAATCAATGCTGCGAAGTTGATCATTTCGGACGCCGGGTTCCCGTGAAGGCGTCCCGGGTGTCGGGAGGTCCCCAGTGAAGATCTCGGTTGACCAGGAGAAGTGCATCGGGGCGGGTCAGTGTGTTCTCACCGCCCCGGATGTGTTCGATCAGCGCGACGAGGACGGCGTGGTCGAGCTGCTGGAGGAGACGCCGCCCCCGGAGCACCAGACCGCGGCCCGCGACGCCGGTGCGGTCTGTCCCGCGGCGGCCATCGCTGTCCGGGACTGATCGCGACAGCGGGACTGATCGCGACAGCGGGACTGATCGCGACAGCGGGACCGGGTGCGGGCCGGTCGTGCGGAGCGGGGCGCGGGGGAGCCGGTCCGAGACGATGCGGCGCTTCACGGCGGTGGCCGGGACGTTTTCCCGGATCCGAAGCAGGACGGGAGCGTCAGCCTCAGCGACGCGGGGATCGATCGGCTGTCGGCGACGTTCAAGGCGGCCGAGGAGAAGTGCCGCGGCCTGTTGCCGTCGCTGCGTCCCCAGAAGACGACGGGCTGAGGGTACGGGGAGGGAAGGGGCGCAACCGCTCACGCACGTCGCACCGGAGGGTCTCGCGTCCTGGACGCGCCAGCGGCCAGCGGGACCCGCAGGGGCCCTCGGCGGGAGCGACGGTCGGTACACCCCACCCCGCCGCGACATGCGGACTTTGATTTTTGGGGTTGACCGATCTCGATATCGTCCGGGGATGGGATCGGTGGTGTTGATAGCGCAGTTGGGGTGTGGGGGCGCGGTGTGGGCGCCGGTGGTGAAGCTGCTGGACGGGGTGGATGTGATCACCTATGACCGGCCGGGGACCGGGGCGGAGCCGCCGCGGCCGGAGCCGAATCCGGCGCTGCCCTACAGTGCGTTCGCGGCGGAGCTGGCGGCCGTGCTCGACGCGCGCGGGGTGCGGGAGCCGGTGGTGCTGGCGGCGCATTCGATCGGGGGGAGCATCATGCGGATGTTCGCCGATCGGTATCCGGAGCGGGTGGCCGGCCTGGTGCAGATCGACGGGTCGCTGGCGCAGTTCTACCTGGACTACGAGTCGGACGGGAACGACGCGCCGATCGACGGGGATCTGCCCGGGGCGACCGCTTTCGACGTGGCGCGGGGGCAGGTCGAGCTGATGGAGGCGAGCGCTCCGGACGTGCCGGCGGTGGTGGTGACGCGGCGGCACGGGTGGTGGCCGGCGGAGCGGACGGTGCCGCATCCGTCCGTTCATGACCTGTGGTACGTGAGTCAGCGCCAGCTCGCCGAGGAGTGGGGCGCGCCGCTGATCGAGGCGGTGGAGGCCGGGCATCAGGTGCCGGCGGAGGCGCCCGCGCTGTGTGCCTACCTGATCGGGGCGGTGGTCCGCGCGGCGCGGACCGGCTCCGGGGTCGAACTGGACGACGCGGAGCTCGGGCGGCGCGGCGGGGTCAGGCGTGCTGTGGGCTCCCACCGGGCGGCTTGACCAGGCGATCGCCGACCTCGACCTGCTGCCAGAGATCGCGGTCGAGCTTGACGTCGAGCTCGGATCCGTCATCGAGGGCGACCGTGAGGCGGCGGTAGAGGTTCGAGCCGTCGAGCAGTGCGCGGGACTTCTGCACGATGGTCCCGCTCCAGGTATCCGCGTGAGTAGCCATCTTCCAAGCCTAGGCCTGATTTGTCGGTTAAATCGATACCTTTCCGACGGACCAGCCGAGCTCCTCGGCCATGTCGCCGGAGCGGAGGCCGAAGGACGGGACCCCGGCGGCTGCTTTCGCCCATCCCGCCTCGTAGCGGGGCTGGGCGTCGGGTATTCGGCTCAGGTAGCGGTAGACGTAGGCCTCGATCAGGTCCGGGCGGTGCCGGCTCGCCAGCCACTCGACCAGGGCGCTGGGGCGGTTGGTGTAGTCGCCGGCCCGGGAGTTGACGATCAGGTCGGGGGAGCTGGCCTCGTCGAACCAGGGCACCACCGCGCCGCGGAAGACGGCGGCGAAGGACTCCAGCCGCTCGGCCCGGGTTGCCGGATCGGTCAGGTCGATGTCGCCGTCGGCCGCCTCGCCGTACACGTGGCCGCGGTGCCGTCCCGAGGCGTAGCCGAGCAGGTGGGCGCAGAAGAGGTCGCCCTGGCCGAGGATGCGGTCGGCGTTGATCCGCCGCCACCGGCGCAGCTCCTCGTCGCGGACGTTGAGGATGGTGCCGACCTTGACCAGCTCGCCGGGCTTGTTGTGGCGGTTGGGCTGGAAGTGAACCTGGTGGATCAGCTTGCCGGGCCGCCTCTCCAGCCGCAGTTGTCCCGGTACCCAGCGGAAGCCGGAGGATTTGAGCGCCGTTCCCAGCCATGCACCCGCGGCGGCGATGACGTCCCCGGGCGGGCTTTGTTCCTGTGCCACGCTGCAAGTCAATCAACATACGGGTGTGAAGATCAATATGCATGGCATTCAGTAAAAGGGATGAATTCGGGCGGACCGTCTCAACTAGTGAGTGAAATGGCCGAAAAAGAGGACGTGCCGCAGAGTAAGCAGAGCGGGATGTCGACCGGTCCGGCGGTCCTCGTGGTCCTGACCGTCCTGAGCATGGCCGGGCAGATCGTGGGGTTCGTGAACCCGGGGGCCCGCCCCGGGATCACGCTGTGCACGGTCATCGTGCTGGACCTGATCGGCGCGGGGTGCGGCTGGTGGGCGTCCCGGCTGCCGGGCGTGACCCGGACGGCGGGACGGCTGATCGCCCTCGGCCGGGTCGTCGACGCGGTCTCCTTCATGCTGTACGGGGTCGCGGCCGCGACCGGCAGTACCGCCTGGCTGGCCGCGCTCCTGCTCACCCGGTTGGTGATGTACCTGCTGCTGGCGGTCGGCGGGCTCGCCGTGGGGCTGGTGCAGTTCAGCGGACGTGCCAGATCGGCCCTGATCGCCGAGGTGGTCACGATGCTCGCGGCCGGCTTCATGGTCATCTGGTACGTGGCGCTGGGGCCCGTCCTCTCCGAGGGTGACCCCGGCCTGCTCTGGATCGGCACCATCGGCTGGCCACTCGGCGACCTGCTCCTGCTCACCGCGGTCGCGGCGGTGATGCTGCGCGGGGCGGTCACCCGGTTCGCCGTGCCGGTCACCCTCTTCACCCTGGGCCTGGGCACGTACGCGGTCGGCGACCTGTACATGACCCGGACGGCGGCGACCGGGCTGCACGGCGGCAACATGATCGCCGGGACGATCGTGGTCGGCGCGTGCCTGCTGCTCACCGCCGCGGCGCTGCTGGCGCTCTCCTGGACACACGATCGCGCGCACCAGGCGCGCACCGACAAGGCGCCGGCCTGGTCGACGTACCTGCCGCTGGGCGCGATGGTCGCCGGTGGCGTGCTGATGCTCGCGGTCACCCTGCTGGAGGGCCAGTTCCTGCCCTGGGGCGGACTCGTCTGCGGGCTGATCGGGATGACCTGTGCGGCCGCCGCCCGGCAGATGATGTCGCTGCGGGACAGCCGGGAGCTGCTGATCACCGACTCGCTGACCGGGCTGGCGAACCGGGCCGGGCTCGACGACGCGCTGGACCGGGCGCTGAAACGCGGCGAGAGCCCGGCGGTGCTGCTCATCGACCTGGACGGGTTCAAGCTGGTCAACGACGCGTACGGGCACGCCGCCGGCGACGCGTTCCTGATCCACGTGGCGCATCAGCTGCGCGGCGGCGTCCGGGGCAAGAGCACGATCGCCCGGATCGGCGGGGACGAGTTCGCCGTCCTGATCAACGACATCACCGAGGACGAGCAGGCCGCGTCGATCGGCAAACGGCTGCTCGCCAACATGGCCGCCCACCCGGTCACCGTCGACGACGACCAGATCCCGCTCCGGGCCAGCGTCGGCGGTGCCCGGTACGAGACCGGGCTCGACGACAAGGCGCTGCTGCGGCGGGCCGACGTGGCGATGTACCAGAGCAAACGGGCCGGCAGCCATGGGTTCACGCTCTACCAGCCCGGCATGGTCGACCGGCGGGCCGTCGACGCGGCCCTCGCCGAGGACCTGGAGCACGCGCTGGAGCGCAACGAGATGCGCCTGGTCTTCCAGCCGATCGTGGACACGGCCGACGGGGCGGTGCTCGGCGCGGAGGCGCTGCTGCGGTGGGAGCACGGCGTGCGCGGGCCGATCCGGCCCGACGAGTTCATCCCGGTCGCGGAGCGCAGCGGGACGATCATCCCGATCGGGCTGTGGGTGCTGGAACGGGCGCTGGCGCAGCTGGGCGTGCTGCCGGAGAACCTCTACATCAGCGTGAACCTGTCGCCGCGGCAGCTGCGTGAACCGACGATCGTGCACGATGTGCTGGCGGTGCTGGAGCGGACCGGGATACCGGCGCGGCGGCTGGTCCTGGAGATCACCGAGTCGGCGCTGGTGGATGACACCAGCGGGATCAAGGCACTGCATTCCTTCCGTACGCACGGAATCCGGATCGCGGTGGACGACTTCGGGACCGGGTACTCGTCACTGCAGTACCTGACCCGGCTACCGGTCGACATCCTGAAGATCGACCGGAGTTTCGTGGCGGAGCTGGACGGGAGCCCGGAGGGGGCGGCGGTCACCACGGCGATCATCCACCTGGCGAACGCGCTGCACCTGCGGACCATCGCCGAGGGGATCGAGACCCCGGAGCAGGCCGATGAGCTGCGGGGACTGGGGTGTGTGACCGGGCAGGGGTACCTGTACGCGAAGCCGCTGCCGCCGGGGGATCTGGTCAAGCACGTGATGTCAGGTGCCGCAGAAGGTTCGGTAGATCCCGCTGCCGGGCGGCGCGGCTTCTGAGTAACGGGTTCTCCCGTCCTTCTCCTGGAACGGGGAGCTGATGGTCTCGACGAGCGTGTCGAGGTGGGTGCCGGGGTCGGCGAGGGCCTCCTCGACGAGGTGGTTTCTCGGGATGTAAATCGGATTTGTCCGGTTCATGAGTGATATGTCGGGGCCTAGGGCTCGCCAGCGCTGGAGCCAGGGAGTGAAAGGCTCGTCGGATAGATCCGGCAATCTCCTGAAGAAGGAGGTGAAGTCTGACTTTTCCTGATGCATGAGTTCGAGGAGCTCGAAAGCGATCTTCGGCTCCTCCGTCTCGGGTGTCAGTCCGATCTTGGCCAGCAGGCCGGTGTGCCAGGTGGTCTCGTAGATGCCGGCGAACTCCGCCAGGGCGTCGGTGGCGAGGGTGACCGCTTTCGACTGCTCCGTCGCGAGGAGCGGGAGCAGGGCCTCGGCGAGGCGGGCCAGGTTCCACTGGGCGATGGCGGGCTGATTGCGGTACGCGTACCGGCCGCCCTCGTCGATCGAGCTGAACACCGTCGCCGGGTCGAAGACGTCGAGGAACGCGCACGGGCCGTAGTCGATGGTCTCGCCGGAGATCGTCATGTTGTCGGTGTTCATCACGCCGTGCACGAAGCCGGTCAGCATCCAGCGGGCGATCAGGTCGGCCTGGCGTGCCACGACGGCCCGGTAGAAGTCCAGGTACGGGCGGTCCGAACCGGCGACCTCCGGGTAGTGGCGGGCGATCGCGTGGTCGGCGAGGCGGCGGAGCAGGTCCGGGTCGTCGGTGGCCCGGGCGTACTGGAAGGTGCCGACGCGCAGGTGACTGGCGGCGACCCGGGCCAGGACGGCGCCGGGCAGCGGGGTCTCGCGGTAGACGGTGCCGCCGGTCGCCACCACGGCGAGTGCGCGGGTCGTCGGGATGCCGAGGGCGTGCATGGCGCGGCTGACGATGTACTCCCGCAGCATCGGGCCGACGGCGGCGAGCCCGTCCCCGCCGCGGGCGAACGGGGTGCGCCCGGAGCCCTTCAGGTGGAGATCGCGCCCGCCGCCCCTGGTGGCGAACCCGCCGTCGTCGATGAACCCGCCGTCGTCGGTGGTGGTGAACGCGCCGTCGTTGGTGGTGGTGAACTCGCCCATCAGCAGGGCGCGGCCGTCGCCGAGCCGAGGTGAGTAGCCGCCGAACTGGTGGCCGGCGTAGGCCTGGGCGACCGGTTGTGATCCCTCCGGTGGGATGGTGCCGGTGAGCAGGCCGAGGCCGTCGGGGGTGCGCAGCCAGGCGGGGTCCAGGCCGAGCTCGGCGGCGAGTGCCTCGTCGAGGGCGAGGATGCGGGGCGCCGGGGTGGGTGCGGCGCGCCAGGCGACGGCGAGCTCGGGGAGGTCGCGGGCGAAGCGGTGGTCGAGCTGCGGAGCGCCGGTCATCGTTCGACGATATCCGGCCGTGGTGGTTGCCGGATGGGGCCACCGGGGTTGCCGGATGGGGCCGCCGGGGTTGCCGGGTTCGGTCGCGGGGGTTGCCGGATCCGGGTCGGCGGGTCGGTGCGGGAAAGGCCCGTCGAGGGTGGGCGGCGGGTGGGCTCGGCGGACCCTGGGCGGCGCGTCGAGGGGCGGGGCGGAATCGGTCAGGGCGGGCGGTGGGCGTACCGGAGGAGGGGTTTTTGTTTCTTGCGAGTTAATCGAGAGAGCTCTATGGTCGACGGGGAAAGCGCTTTCCTGCACCTCGACGCCATCCCCCATGGCGCGCATCCCCACGTGTTCGAGGAGTGAGGCAAGGATGAAAAGGACAATCGCCGGCATAGCGGTGACGGCTGCGGCCGTCGCGCTCGTGCTGCCGCTGACCCGGGCCGAAGCGGCCGCGGTCGGGACGGCGACCGGATTCGCGAGCAGCAACGGCGGGACGACCGGTGGCAACGGCGGGACGACCGTCCGGGCCACCACCGGCACCGAGATCCACACGGCGCTCTGCAACCGGGCCGCCAGCGACACCCCGATCACCATCGAGGTCGAGGGGACCATCAACCACGGCAACACGACCAAGGTCTCCGGCGACAGCTGCAACACCGCAGCCGACAAGATCGAGCTGAAGGAGATCAGCAACGTCACGATCATCGGGGTCGGGAGCGGGGCCGTCTTCGATCAGCTGGGCATCCACATCCGGGACTCCAGCAACATCATCATCCAGAACGTGACCGTGCAGAACGTCAAGAAGTCCGGCTCGCCGACCTCGAACGGCGGCGACGCGATCGGGATGGAGAGCACGGTCCGCAACGTCTGGGTGGACCACGTGAACCTGATCGCCTCGGGCGGTGAGGACGACGGCTACGACGGACTGTTCGACATGAAGGACGACACGCAGTACGTGACGCTCTCCTACAGCACGCTGCGCAACTCCGGCCGGGGCGGGCTGATCGGATCCAGCGAGAGCGACCTGTCGAACGGGTACATCACGTTCCACCACAACCTGTACTCGAACATCGACTCGCGTACGCCGTTGCTGCGCGGTGGCGTCGCGCACATCTACGACAACTACTACGTGAGCCTCAACGAGTCCGGGATCAACTCGCGGGCCGGGGCGCACGCCAAGGTCGACAACAACTACTTCGAGGACTCGAAGGACGTGCTGGGCACGTTCTACACCGACGAGCTGGGCTACTGGCAGGTCTCCGGCAACATCTACGACAACGTGACGTGGTCGGCGACCGGCGACGAGAACTACCCGGCCGGCCCGGACCCGGTCTCGAACACGACGGTCAGCATCCCGTACGCGTACACCCTGGACAGCGCGGCCTGCGTGCCGTCGATCGTGACGGCGACGGCGGGCGCGAACACCGGCCTGAAGACGTCCGACGGCAGCTGCACGGTCACCACGACCTCGCCCACCGCGTCGGCGTCACCCACCGTGTCGACCTCTGCCTCTGCTTCTCCGTCCCCGACGGCGACCGGCGGCACGAACCTCAGCATCGGCGCCGGAGCGGACGGGTCGAGCAAGGCGAGCGGGACCAGCTACGGCAACGTCAAGGACGGCGACCTGACCACGTACTGGTCGCCGAGCGGCACCACCGGTGACATCTCGATCAAGTGGGACGCCGCGACGACGGTGTCCCGGATCGCCATCGTCGAGGCGTCCGGCGCGACCGGGCTGATCGGCTCCTGGCAGGTGCTCAACGCGGGCACCGGCGCGGTACTGGCCTCGGGCACCGGCGCGGGCAGTATCAGCTTCACCGCGACGTCGCTGACGAAGGTCACCTTCCGGATCGCCGGCGCGAGCGGCACGCCGAAGGTGGCCGAGTTCCAGACGTACGCGTCCTGACCGTCCCCCACGGCCGGTCACCGAACGGATGGTTTCGTCCGGTGACCGGCCTCCGCGATCTCCTCGAACGGCACGTCACCCCGGCATGCCGCGGTGGATGAGTGCACTCGGTTCCAGCCCGGCGGCCGATCAGCCGCCGGTGAGTCGGTCGCCGAGCGGGGTGCGCTGATAGAGCAGTCGCCGGCCGGCGCGATCCGCGGTTGCCAGCCCGGCGTCACGCAAGGTCGTCAAATGGTGTGATGCCGTGCCGGTAGCCAATCCGAGACGGGCGGCGACGTCGCCGGTGCTGTGCGGGGCGGCCAGCAGGACCAGAACCGCGGCTCGGGTCGGGCCGAGCAGCGCTGCCAATTGCGCGGTGGTGACCGATAGCCGGCCGGGAGTCCATATGTTCCCGTGACCCCGCGGTGCGTACCAGAGGGTGCGGCCGGTGAGTGAGTCCGGGATCGCGTATATCTCGGTGCCCGCGAAACCGGTCGGCAGCAGGGTCAAGTTGTGCCCGTCAAGGCTCCATTGCCCCTGTTTGTGTGGGTAGCGGAGCAGCAGCGCGGTGCCGTTCCACCACAGCTTCGGATGCAGCTCATCGACGAACATCCGGGCGCCGTGCTCGGCCGCCGCTCGCGCACGGGTAGCGATCTCCGCATCGGCGGTCCCGCGTAGGCGCGGCCAGAGCGGCTGGATCGCGACAGCGAAATAGGCGCGGATCTCCGCGAGCAGCGCGGCGAGTGCGGACCGTGGGTCGCTGGCGAACCGGTCGATCTCCGCCGGGGCGTCGTGCCCGGTCCAAGGAGCAAGCACCTGCTCCGCGACCTGATCGAGCGGTGTCTCGGCTACCGCGGCGAGTTCCTGGGCCAGAGTGGGCCGGCCGGTACGCGGCGGCGGGGTGAGAAAGTCCGGAGCGTATCCGCGAGGGCCGGTCAGCACCGCCGCGAACGTCGGCCAGTTCGGCAACATCGGTGCTGTCCGGGCGCGCCACGATGCCTGCAGCCAGGTATCAGATCCGCCGCGCAGGGCGAAAACGCTGGCCACGACCTCGGCCATCGGCGAGTGCGCGAACCGCAGCCCGGCGAGGTCCGCGGCACCGAACTCCCACTCGATCACCGAGCCATTCGAGCACAGTCGAACGATTCCCACCACGGAGTGGATGCCTCCTAGCGTCATGGCATGCAATACACCCGCCTGGGCCGGACAGGCCTGACCGTGAGCAGACTCTGTGTCGGCACCATGAACTTCGGCTGGCAGATCGACGAGCAGCAGAGTCATGCGATCCTCGATCGGGCGATCGAAGGTGGCCTCACCTTCGTGGACACCGCGAACATGTACGGCAGCGAGACCGGCGACGGACTCAGCGAGCGCTTCATCGGCACCTGGTTCGACAAGTCCGGCCACCGCGACGACGTGGTCCTGGCCACCAAGGTGTACGCCCCGATGTCCGAGCGGCCCAACGACGGCGGCCTGTCCGCCCGCCACATCATCGCGTCCTGCGAGGCATCGCTACGCCGCCTTCGTAGCGACTGGATCGACCTGTTTCAGATGCACCACATCGAGCGCCGAACCCCCTGGGAGGAGATCTGGCAGGCGATGGAGACCCTGGTGACCCAGGGCAAGGTCCGCTACGTCGGATCGTCCAACTTCGCCGGTTGGCACCTCAGCCGCGCCCAGGCCACCGCGGATCGTCGTCACTTCCTCGGCCTGGTCTCCGAGCAGTGCAAGTACAACCTGCTCACCCGGCATGTCGAACTGGAGGTACTGCCCGCAGCGGCCGAACTGGGAATCGGCATCCTGCCCTACTCGCCGCTGCACTTCGGCGCGCTCTCCGGCGCCCTGCGCAAACAACGCGCCGGCATCCCGGGACGCGCGGTACTCCACGCGCCGGAACGGGTGGAGCCGCATCGGCCCGCCATCGAACGCTACGAGCGACTCTGCGCCGATCTCGGACAGGAACCCACCACCGTCGCCATCGCCTGGCTGCTGTCCCGCCCCGAGGTGACCGCTCCGGTCCTCGGACCGCGCACTCCGGAGCAACTGGACCTACCGATCGCCGCCCTCCACAACCCGCTCACCGAGGACACCCGTGCGGCTCTCGAAGAGATCTTCCCGCCGATCGGCAACGGCGGCCCCGCACCGGAAGCCTGGGCCTGGTAGAAGTCGACCGAACATATAAAGCAGTGGAAGACGTAATCGACTACGAGATCGATTGCACTCTGATGGCAGATCCGCTGCCAGATGGCTCCGGCTCGCCGTCACGCTGGGTAGCGCGCGACTCGCGGCATGAGAGGTCGATCCGAGGCGAATGCCAGCCTCTGCCGAAAGTTTGTTTGCGCTCAAGATTCCTGATCGAGATGGGCATATTCCGCTAGAAGCGCGGCTACCGCAGCCTCATGCTCGGACGAGTCGTTGTCGCGCCATTGACCTCCCCAAGTCAGACGGGATTTGACTGATCGAGGACGATAAACGAAAGGTGCACCTGACCTGCAAGGATATGGGTGTCTACGCCATATCCACAGCAGAGCAAGGTGCAGACCCGCCAGATCGTCGAGCGTGACGGTCGTCCGGCCGGCCGGGCATCGACTCGCTGGTACAGGCTGTCGAGGATCTCGGCGGGTACGTCGTCGATCCAGCCGCTGATCGCGGTGTAACCCTTCAGGCCGGCGACCGTGGCCGCCGCGACCAGCGCGAGCACGACCGCGACCGGATGATCACGGCCCCTGATCGGACCGGCCGTCGCCGACGGCGAGCAGCACGTCGAGCAGACCGTGACACGAAGGCGTGAACGACACGTCCCCGGACAGCGGTACGGGCGACGTATCGGCGATGAGGATGGCAGACTGCGGCACGACGAAGCTCCGTTTGAACCAGATCCGTGAGAAGACCTGGACTCAACGGAGCTTCGTCCATATCCGACACGCCACCGCAGACATCATCACTCACCGCCACTTTCGATCATGAAACGGCCGTGAGCCGAAACGGTCAGGTAAGGATCAAACCCTCTGACGGATCGAGGCCCAAGAAGCCCGTAGCAGCGTGCACATCCCGTTCAAGCGGCGCCGGTTCCGGTCGAAGGTGTCTCGCCGGTAGAAAAATGTTAACCGCCCACGCAAATATCCGCGCCCGCGCTGAATGCGCAATCTACTGATTTTATGTAGTCCATGGCGCCCGATCGGCGCTTGCGATCAAGGCTTTTTGTGCGAGGAATTTAATAAGTTGAGTATCGTAGCCTAGCTTATTCGCCTCAGTGCTAAACGGGAGCAGCATTGGCGCACCGTTAGCGGCAGTTCCACCGTCCTTGCTATGGACAATTCGACAGCGGATCTGATACACCCTTTCCGCGATCTGGTCGGTTAATGCATAATTCGCATCCCTCGGAGATATTGCCCGAACCTCCGCAAGGGCACTCTTGTCTGCAAGGAAGGCGGCACGCTCAGAGCTTTCACGCAGGAATTCCTCCACCTCATCAGCGGGAATGCAATACCGAAGCGTAGCCTTCAGCTGATCCCTTTCCGAACCGGCTCCTCGTCCGGCCGAAATCTGCACCAACTTCGAAAGATGAGACTTATTGTGCGGATCAAATAAGGGATCCATTGTAGCCTGCTGAAGCCGTGTAATAATCGCTCGCTCGTAGTAGGCTGGGAAGAAATGTTCCAGAACCTGGTAAAATGCGAGGTAAGAGAGCAGAGGCATCGTGCCCGACGACCTCGCGTAACGATAAAGAGCGGCTGCTTCCGGGGAGTACTTGAGGGCCGGCACGTTCGGCTTAGCTGAGTAATCCACGCGCCGCACGGGACCAGCCACTTGATTGTCGCGGAATCTTAAAATATCGAATGCCAGATTGAACCTCAGATCCATTTCGAAAAGCACCGAATCGGTTACCTCTTTAAATCGAGCGGCGGCTGAACGGGCATCCATGCCCTCGATCAAGCGCTTCTCGAAGAAAAGACTCAGCCCTGAGGGGATGTAGTCGTGGTAGAAGTCCGCCCGCCGGTTCGTGCGCACGAGGCCCATTGCCGAGGATGGGAGGCCTAAACGGAATTTAGGCATTGCTTCAGACTTCGATTCGAACGGAACGCTAAAGTCTTCCGGCAGTCGGGGAAGGCCACGCTGTTCATGCGATAACTCCTTGCCGGCCATGCGCATTAGAATTCGAACGGGGAACTGTCGCGTCTGACCTGGTGAAAGAAGAATCTCTACGAACCCTTGAGCAGCATTCATAACTGCTAAATATTCACCAATGAATGTCCAGGACTGGAAATCCGCCTCTATGAAGTGTGTGGCTGCCCGTTCATCCGAGTAGATTTTGCGGAACCCGCCTCCAAGGACTGGAATGTTTATTCCGATAAGCGAAATCCTGCTACCCTCCACGTCCTCACATTCTAGATTAGCTGCCACGGCACGCTCTTTGAGTAATGCAAGTCCGTTCGAATCGCTCAACTTCCCATCCCCTGCCCGCTCGCCTTCCGTGACCTACGGCTATAACATACCGGGGCATCTGTTAGATCCAACGCCTCAATCAGATGTGCTGTCATCAAGCAGATCCGTGCGTTTGTGAGTTCGGGTCGAGATGGCGGCCGGGGCTGGGTATGACGTGGTGCTCCGACCTGGTGTCGACCACGCCGGGGGAGACCGTCGGGCTGGTGGCCCGGGCGAACGACGGGCGACTGCGGATCGATGTCGCCGGGCGGCGGCCGGTCGCGGAACTGGCGACCGTGCACGAGGAGGCCGCCGCCGGACGTCTGGCCGGCCGGACCATTCTGATTCCCTGACCGCACGCCCGTCCATGGGGAGGTAAATCGGTCGGCCGGTGTGGAGCGTGGGTGCTACGGTTCCCGACGCTGAAAGGGGTCACCGTGCCGAAGCTTAACCAGATCATCGCCGTGGAGAAGGGCGTCAACCTCGATCCGTCAGGGGGTTTTGATCTCTCGCCGTCCGTTTCGGCGTGACCGTTTTGTCCCTCGCGGATGGATGTGGTGTGGCCGCGTGTCGCT
>NZ_JBFAYF010000036.1:0-106128 GCF_040681165.1 Actinoplanes sp. NPDC051851
TCTCGAGAAGCACCCAAACGCCGAACCCAACACCTGATAACGATCTCCACCATCAATGAATCCAGATCAACTTACACAGACAACTTGACAAGCTCGCTCCTGGGGACTCGCCCACGAGCTGGGACACGTCTTCCAGAACTACACCTTCCTGGGCCGTACCGGATACGGCTTCACCGACGCGTCGGCGGGCACCTTCTGGGAGACCAGCGCCGAGTTCATGGCGATGCAGGCGCTGCCGACCACCGCGGCCGGCGACCTGTCCCGGTGGCTGCGCTCGGAGAACCTGTACTGGAGCTCCAGCCGGCACCACTACGGCAACTGGATGCTGGCCCAGTACATCAAGGACCGCGACGGCCTCGCCATGTTCAACCGGATCTGGAACGAGGCGCTCAGCAGCGAACACCCGCTCGACACCTACCGCCGGATCACCGGCATCACCCAGGCCGAGCTCAACCGCCGCGTCGGCGAGTACGCCACCCGCACGGTCACCTACGACTTCGGCAACCGCGCGACACTGATGCCCTTCATCACCAACGTCTACGGCGCCGGGTTCCTCAACGACGCGTACAACGGCGGCGGTGTCGAGGCGATCGACCAGAGCCTCGGCCACTACCGGATCAACGACCGGATGGCCCCCGCCGACTACGGGTTCAACAAGATCAAACTCGTCCCGGCCAGCACCGGCGCGACCGTCAAGGTCCACCTCAAGGGCCACGCCGAGACCGGCGCGACCGGCTGGACGTTCGGCCTCGTCGCCAAGAACAGCAGCGGCACCGCCCGCTACTCCACGCTCTACACCGGCACCGACGGCCAGATCAACCTCACCCTGCAGTCCGGCGAGACCGAGGCGTGGCTGGTGGTCACGGCCACCCCGAGCGCCGTGCCGCACTACGCGTTCCTCGACGGGTACACCGCCGCACGCCGCTTCCCGTACGAGTTCCGGGTCAGCGGCGCCACCCCCAGCGGCTTCGAGACCGGATACGTCAAACCGGCCGCCACGGGCGGCGGCCACTGGCACAGCAACGGCGGCGGCTGGGTCTCCGCCGGCGCCAGCGTGGCGTCGACCGCCTACGTCGGCCCGAAGGCCGCCGTCTACGCAGGAACGGTCACCGGCAACGCCCGCATCGAGGGCCTGGGCTGGGTCAACGGCGGCACCGTCGGCGGCAGCGCGGTGGTCAGGGACAACGCCCTGATCCAGGCCGGCGCCAACCTCTCCGGCAGCATCGTGGTGGGCGGCGACGCCGAGTTCGCCATCACCTGCGCTTCCGGTACGTACCTGCGCTTCAACCCGGACCGCGGCTGCGACGGCGGCGCCGGCGAGACCGACGTCAACCCCGCACACGGCACGTTCACCAGCACCGAGCTGGCCATCGGTTAGACGGCTCCGGCGTGATCGTCGCCGGCCCATTCGGCGACGATCACGGCCCCCTGCTCAGAACGAGTACAGGCGGTACCGCGGAGGTCGTGAACGGTGAGCGTCGTCATGCCCTCAGGACGTCCGCGGCCCGCCACGGTTCACCGCTGTTCTCGTACAGCGCGAGGTAGTCGGCGTGCACGGCGGCGGCGGAGTCGCCGAGCCGGAGCGTGTCGTGCCCGATGCCCATCGACTCCGGCAGGGTCAGCACGCCCAGCGGAATGCCGGCGGCGTCGGCGAGACGGCGCGGCACCCCGATCGCGGCGACCGGGTCCACCACACCGTCGCGAGCGCTGATCGCCACGGCCACCCGGCGCAGGCCGGTGGGCCGCGGGCGCCGGAGCCGGGCGGCCACCCGCAGATACTGCGCGGCCGCCCGCATCGAGTAGCCGCGGGCCGTACGGCGCTCGGGCAGCAGCCCCCGGCCGTAGAGCGCGATCATCGGCCGGATCAGGGCCCGCGGGGCGCGCGCCGCGTCGGGTGCGAAGAACGGCGAAAGCAGGAGCAGATCACGGACGGTGTCGCCGCGGGTCTGCGCGAGCCAGGCGGCCAGCACCGCTCCCCCGGAGATGCCCACGACGCCCGCCTCGTCGCCGAGCCCGGCCGCGACGGTCATCGCCGTGTCCGCGTAGCGGGTGAGCGCGGCCGCGGTCACCCGGTGGTGCGCGTCCGGGTCGGCCGTGCCGTGGCCGGGCGCCCGCGGGATCCAGACGTTGTACCCGCGGTCGAAGAACGCGGCGGCCAGCGCGTCGAACTGCACCGGCGCGTGCGTGTACCCGTGCAGCAGCAACACCGACCTCTCGGTGCGCGAACCGTGGCTCAGCAGGCGGCTGCGACCCTCCGGGCGCACGGCCGGATCCGCCGTCTCGGCCGCGATCACCGCCTCGGCCGCACGGATCGCGGCGCCGAAATCGGACTCGTCATCCCCGAGTTCACCGGTTGCCGGTTCGGGCATCGCACTTCTCCTTCCGGTCGACTTCGGACGGTGGAGAGAACGTACCGCGAGGGCCACGGTTCACCGCCCCCACCGATGAACCCCGGTGGCCCGGCGCCGTCCACCCCTCCGTAGACACGACCTCGCGAAGGAGACCACGTTGCGACTCTCGGAGAAGACGGCAGTGATCACGGGCGGCACCACCGGCATCGGCCTCGCCACCGCCCGCCGGTTCCTCGCCGAAGGCGCCCGGGTGATCATCACCGGACAGAACCAGGACCGCCTGACGAAGGCCCGCGCCGAGCTGGGCGCCGGCGAGAACCTCGCCACGGTACGCGCCGACATCAGGGTGATCGACGATCTCGACGCCCTCGCCGCCCGGGCCGCGGAACGTTTCGGCGGCCACCTCGACGTGCTCTTCGCCAACGCCGGTGTCGCCGCGCTGGCCGCGGTGCCCGAGGTGACCCCGGAGCAGTTCGACGAGCAGGTCGCCGTCAACCTGCGCGGCCTCTTCTTCACCGTGCAGCGGCTGCTGCCCCTGCTCGGCTCGGCCGTGACCGTCGACGGCGGGCTCGCCGACCTCTGAGCCACCGCAGGTCCGGGCCGCCCCTCGGCGCACCGGTGGTGCCCGGCCGGCCTCGCGCCGGCCGGGCACCGGGATCACTCCGTGAAACGCGGCGGGGTCACTTCGGTGGGATCGTCCCACCGGACGTATACACACCCGCCGAGTTCACCGCGATGGCGAATCCGACATTCTCTTGCCTATTCATGAATGCGCCGGAATCATCGTCACCATGTCGATCGAAATCACTTATTTCACCGTCAAGGCCGGTCGCGAGGAAGAATTCGTCACCGTCTTCGCCGAGCGCGCCATCGACTATTTCATCGATTCCGGCGCGACCGATATCAGGATCCACCGCAGCGTTACCGACCCCACCCGATTCGTGAAGACGAGCGTCTGGGAATCGCGCGAGGCGCGCCTCACGAACTTCTCCGAAACCCAGCGCCACCAGGACTTCGTGGCCCTGATCGGCCCCTATCTGGCCGGCCCGCCCACGGTGGACGACTACGACGTCGCCTTTCCCTCCTGAAAGACCGATGGCCGGCCTCAGCGGCCGGGAGCGAACTCCGCGTCGAGCCGGGCCATCCGGGACCGCAGATCGGGCGACATGAAGGCACTCTCGGCGGCCAGGGCGTCGAAGGCCACGACCGAGCGCTCCCAGACGGCGGCGGCGTCGAGGCGGCGGCCGGCCCGCAGGTAGGCCTCGCCCACCATCAGGTCGGTCAGCAGCGCCCAGATGCGGCTGCTGACCTCGCGGAACATCCGGTTCGCGGCGACCAGGAAGTCGGTCGCGTCGGGGCGGCCGGACGCCATGCCCAGCTGCAGGAAGATGGTGGCCACCAGGTTGATGTCCTGCTCGAACTCCACCGCGAGCAGCGCCTCGGTCAGCGTGGCGGTGCCCTCCTCGGCACGGCCGAGTTCGAGCAGGGTACGCCCGAGCCAGGTCAGCGTGTGGCCCAGTCCCTGCGTGTTGCCGGACGACCGGTACAGCGACACGGCGCGTTCGTAGAAGGGCAGGGCACGGGCGAAGTCCGGTACGTCGTTCAGCGACCACGTCTCGGCGATCTTCACCAGCACCGAGGCCTGCTCGGCGGGTGCGCCGAAGTCCTCGAAGAGCGACAGGGAACGCTCGTACTCGGCGGTGCCCCTCTCCCGGTCGGTCAGCGCGTACACGTTGCCGAGCAGCCGGCGCAGGTGGGCCTCGGCCAGCAGGTCGCCGGCCGCGACCGCGGCCTCCAGCGCGGGCCCGCCCGCCTCGGCCCACATCGGGATCCGGCCCGTCCGCAGGTAGGCATTGAACAGGTCGATCACCGTACGCCAGGGATGGCGGCCCCGCCGGTAGGCGGACCGGAGCGCGGCCAGCAGGTTCTCGCGCTCGGTCAGGAACCAGGCCAGGGCGTCCGGCACGGTGCCGAAGAGCTCGGGTTCGACGCCGGGCATCGTCACCCCGTCGATGACCCGCAGCACCGGCCGGATGTTGCGTTCGTTCATCAGTTCGACCGTACGGGTGAAGTGGTCGAGCAGGCGGTCGGCGGCACGTTCCCGCTCGTCCGCCGTCTCGTGCTCGGCGGCCGTCTCGGTGGCGTAGACCGCGATCAGGTCGTGCTGGGCGTACCGGCCGGGACGGGCCTCGTCGACCAGCCGGGCCCGGACCAGCTCGCGCAGCAGCCGCGCGGTGTCCCGGGCGGGCCGCCCGGCCAGGCTGACCAGCAGCGGGAGACCCGCATCCGGTCCGGTGTGGGCGGGCAGCAGCCGGAACAGCCGGGCCGCGCCCGGCGAGAGCTGCCGGTACGACCAGGAGAAGACCTCCCGGACGCCGCCCGGCGCCTCGTCGTCGAACGGGTCCAGACTCGCGCGCGCCTGATCAAGGTCGGTCAACAGGTCACCGATGCCCCGGGCCGCGACGATCGAGAGCGCGAGCGGTAGCCGGCCGCAGAGCTCGACCACCCGGTCGAGTTCCCCGTCCGGGATGCGCCCGTCGCGCACCCGTCGCCGCAGGGCGTCACGGGCCTCCCGCGGGCTCGGCAGGTCCAGGCTGATCAGCGCCGCGCCCTCCCGGACGGCCAGCCCGTCGAGCCGCAGCCGACTGGTGACCAGCACCAGCGAGCCCGGTGCGGCGAGGATGAGCGGGCGTACCTGCTCGACGGTGCGGACGTTGTCGAGCACGACCAGCAACCGGCGGTTCACCGTCAGCGTCCGGTAGAGGCCGGCCCGGGCGTCCGGGTCCTCCGGCATGCCGCCCCGGGAGACGCCGAGCGCCTCGAGGAAACCGCCGAGCACCTCGCCCGGCGCGACCGGGACGCCGGCCGGGTCGAAGCCCCGCAGGTTGGCGAAGAGCTGGCCGTCGGGGAACCGGTGCGCGACCCGATGGGCCCAGTGCACGGCCAGCGTGGACTTGCCGACCCCGGGGATGCCGTCGATCGCGATCAGTCCCGGGCCGGTGAAGCCCTCCGCCGCCTCGGACAGGGCGCGCAGTTCGCCGCTGCGGCCGCTGAACAGCCGCAGGTCGGGCGGGAGCTGCGCCGGGTGCGGCAGCGCGGCCGGGCGGGCCGGGCGGGCCGGCCGGGTCACCTGCTCGAGCACCTCGGCCAGCGCGGCTCCCGGCACCAGTCCCAACCGTGCCCCGAGTTCCTCCTCGATCCGCCGATACCAGGCGGCCGCCTCCTCCGGCCGCCCGTCCTGGGCCAGCAGGCGCATCATCTCGGCGGCCAGCGCCTCGTCCAGCGGGTCGGCCTCGGCCGCCGCCCGCACCAGCGGCAGCATCCGCCCCGGTACCCCGGCCCGGCGCGCCGCCGCGCCCGCGGCCAGCGCGGCCGCCGTACGCTCCCGGTCGACCGCGGCGAACGCCGCGACGGCGCCGAGCCCCTGGGCGTACGGTCCCCGCCACAGCGACAGCGCCGCCGTCCAGATCGGCACCGCCTCGGCGGGCTCGGCCGCCGAGGCGGTCGCGACCAGCTCCCGGAACTCCAGGACGTCCGCGCTCGACCGGTCGGCCCGCAGGCGGTAGCCCTCCGCCGTACCGGCCAGCCACCCGCCCTCGGCCCGCACCGGCAGACCGGGCTCGAACGCCCGCCGGATCATGCCGACGTACCGGTGCACCATGTTGGTCGCGTTCGCCGGCGGCTCGGCGGGCCAGAGCAGGGCGATCAGGTCGGCCGGGCTCACCGTGCCGCCCGCCCTGGTCAGCAACAGCGCCAGCATCCGCTGCGGCCGCACCCCACCCGGCTCCACCTCGGCGCCCGCCCGCAGGACCCGCAGGGCACCGAGCACCTCCAGCCGGATCGGAGGTACTCCGTCGCGCATCCCGGCCCTCCCGCATCGACTACCGCCGCTGAAACACGGTGATTCTGCACCACCGCCCGGACCTCGGGGCACACCGATCCCGGGCGGCTAACCGGCGGCCATGCCGGCGTAGCGCACCCGGTCGGCGCCGGGCACCAGCCGCAGCGTGTGCCGGGGCGCGGTCTGCTCGGCCAGTTCCCGCGCGAACTCGAGCACCGGCTCGATCACCGTGTAGCGGTGCAGGCCGGTGCGGACCAGCAGGCCGGCACGGTAGATCTCGCTCAGCGCGGCGGAGGCGCCGGTCCGGGCCACCCCGGCGAGCTCGGCCGCGACGTCCGGGTCGACCGCCGGGGATCCGCCCCGGCTCAGGCTCCGCAGCATCCGGGCGGCGTCCCGCCCGAGGCCGTGGTACGACCGTTCGAAGACCGCCCGCAGGTCGGCGTCGGCGTCGTCACCGATGAACGGATCGAGACCGGGCAGCGTCGGCAGGCAGGACGCGAGCTCCCGCAACGGCCGGGGCCTGTGCTCCGAGATGCGTGCGGCGACGATGGCCATCGCCAGCGGCAGCCGTCCGGACCGGGAGAGCAGCGTGGCCAGCATGTCCTCGTCCTCGGGCCCGGCCGGCGCGGGACCGTTGAGACGTCGCAGCAGCAGGTGACGGGCGTCCTCGGCCGGCGGGACGTCCAGAGTCAGCAGCAGGGCGCCGTCCGCGGCGGCGAGGCCGGTGAGCCGACTGCGGCTGGTGACCAGGACGACGCTGCCGGGCGCGGCCGGGATCAGCGGGCGCACCTGCTCGGCCTCGCGCGCGTCGTCAAGCAGGATCAGCAGCCGGCGTCCGCTCGTCAGGGTGCGCCACTGCGCGGCCCGCGCCTGCGCCGTCCGGGGCAGCTCGGCGCACGGAACTCCCAGGCCGCAGAGCAGCCGGCCCAGCGACTCGGCGGCGGTCGACGGCTCGTCCCGGCCCGATCCGCGCAGGTTCAGGAAGAGCTGCCCGTCCGGGAACCGCTCGGCGATCTCGTACGCCCAGTGCACCGCGAGCGCGGTCTTGCCCACGCCGAGCATCCCGTCGACGGCGACCACGGCCGCGCCGTGCTGCTGCGCGATGCCCTCGCCGAGCATCCGCCCCAGCTCCGCGCGCTCGGCCCGGCGGCCGGTGAACAGTGGCGACGCCGGCGGCAGCTGTGCCGGCACCGATGTCCACCCGCCCGGCGCGGAGACCGGCACCGCCGGACGGCCCGGTGCGACCCCGGGCACCGGGGCCGGCGGCTCGCGCAGGATGGTCTCGAAGGCCGCGGTGAGCTCGCGGCCCGGACTCAGGCCGAGGTCGGACACGAGGCGTTCGCGGAGGTGGTGGTACCGCTCGATCGCCTCGGCCGGGCGCCCGGCCGAGGCCAGCAGCAGGAGCAGGCGCGCTTGCAGGGCCTCGTCGAACGGCTCCGCCGCCGCGGCCTCCTGCACGGCGGGCAGCAGCGACACGGCGCCCGGGCCGTCCGGCGCCGCGGCCGCCGCCGCGTAGGCGACCATCGAGCGTTCCCGGTTCACGGCCACGAACAGGGGGTGCGTGTCGGCGTCGAGCCCGGCGCCGAACCGGCCGTGCCAGAGTGCGAGCGCCTCCCGGTAGGCCGCGATCGCGGGTTCTGTCCGCCCCGCCTGCAGCTCGGCCGCCGCGTGGGCGGCCTTCGCCCGGAACAGCAGGAGGTCCACGGCCCCGGTGGGCGCGGTGATCCGGTAGCCGCCCGGCCGGCGAACCAGCCACTCCCCCTCGGCCCGCCGGGCCAGACCGGGTTCGATCACTCGCCGGATCGCGCCGATGTGCCGGTGCACGACGTTGACCGCGGTCGGTGGCGGGTCGTCACCCCACAGCAGTTCCACCAGTTCGGACACCGCCACCGGATGCCCGGCCCGGGCCAGGAGCATGGCCGCCATCAGGCGTGGCTGCCGGGCACCGAGGTCCACCTCGGTTCCCGCACGCCAGGCCCGTACTCCGCCGAGGACCGAGAACTGCACCGGACTGGACAATGCGCCGCCCTTCGGATGACGAGTCAACGTACTTAAAATCTCAAAGAGGCCATTGTCCCCCCGCGACGCACGCCCGGAGTTCGTGATCTCCGAGAATGCTGGGGCCTGCAACAGTGAGAATCCACCGGGTTTCGGCCTGTGTCGGAAATTGAACAATCCACCCCGGGCACCGTCCTCCCCTGCGGGAAGGGTGCGGAGCCCGCCCCCCGCTCGGCGGAAGTGACGACCACCGCCGGGGCCGTCACTTCCGCGGCACTTCGCCATCAGTTCCGCATCACAACGCCCTCCTAGCTTCGGATTCGGCGGTACGGGAGCACGTTCCCGCACCGCCGGCCGAGAGCGATCAGGGATGACGAGATGACGACAATGACGGCGGCGAGCGACCGGATCGACGCGCTGCACGCAGCACACTCCGCGAGTCTGCTGCGCTTTCTGACCCGCTTGACACACGGCGAGCGGCAGACCGCCGAGGACCTCGTGCAGGAGACCATGTTGCGCGCCTGGCGGCACGTCGACACCCTGCCGACCGACCCGGACAGCGAGCGGCGCTGGCTGTTCACCGTGGCCCGGCGCCTGTTCATCGACGTGATCCGGTCGCGGCAGAGCCGCCCGGCCGAGACACCGGTCTTCGACATGGACTGGGTGTCGTCCGCCGAGGACACCGTCGACGTGGCCATCGCGACGCAGTCGATCCTGACCGCGTTCGACCAGTTGAGCGACGTCCAGCGCGGTGTCCTGTCCGACCTGCACTTCCGCGGCGAGGCACCCCGGGATCTCGCCCGCCGCCTGCGAGTGCCGCTCGGCACGGTCAAGTCCCGGGCGCACTACGCCCTGCGCGCCCTGCGCAACGGCATGGAAGCCACGGGCTGACGACCGCTCCCGGCCCGCAACATACCTCCGACCACGGGAAAGAAACGATGACTGACCTACCTGACCTGACCCGGCTGAAGAACCAGCTGACCGGGCCCGTCTTCCTGCCCGGCGACGCCGGTTACGACGCCGAGCGCGCGTTGTTCAACCTCAACCGGGAGCTCGTTCCGGCGATCGTGGTCGGCGCGGCCACCGCGGCCGACGTCCAGGCGGCCATCCGGTTCGCCGCGGAGCACGGGCTGGCGGTCGCGACCCGCGGCGGCGGGCACCTCGCCCCGCGTGACGGCGCCGGTCAGCTGCTGCTGACCCTCGACCGGATGAACTCGGTGACCGTCGACCCCGGGCGGCGCACCGCCCGGATCACCGGCACGCCGCGCTGGGCCGACGTCATGGGCCCGGCCGGCGAGCACGGCCTGGCCGCGGCGAACGGCTCCGCGGCCGGGGTCGGCGCGGTCGGCTACATGCTCGGCGGCGGCCTCAGCCCGGTCCTGGGCCGGCCGAAGGGCTGGGCCTCCGACCACATCATCGCGATGGACGTGGTCACCGCCGACGGCCGGCTGCGCACCGCCAGCGCCACCGAGGAGACGGATCTGTTCTTCGCGCTGCGCGGTTCCAAGGGCAACGTGGGGGTGGTGACCGCGGTCGAGTTCGGACTGTTCCCGATCACCACCGTCTACGGCGGCGGCCTGTGGTTCGCCGGTGAGCGCCTCGCCGAGGTGCTGCCGGCCTGGCGGGACTGGGCGGCCACGCTGCCCGAGTCCGCCACCACATCGGTGGCGATCCAGCGGCTGCCGCCCCTCCCGGAGCTGCCCGGCCCGCTGCGCGGCGCGTTCGTCGTCCACGTGCGCTACTCGCACATCGGCACCGCCGCCGAGGGCGAGGCGGCACTCGCCCCGATCCGGGCGCTGGGCTCCCCGGTCTTCGACACCGTCACCGAGATGCCGTACGCCGAGTCCGGCGACATCCACAACGACCCGCCGGACCCGCTGCCCTACTACGACCGCAGCCTCGGCCTGCGCGAGTTCTCCGACGACACCATCGCCACCCTGGTGGAGCTCACCGGGCCCGGATCCGACTGCCCGCTGGTGGCCGTCGAGGTCCGGGCGCTCGGCGGCGCGCTCGACCGCGTCCCGCCGGCACCCGACGCGGTGCCCTCCCGCGGCCTGCCGTTCCAGTGGTTCGCCTTCGGCGCCGGCGGTCCCGGGCAGGAGGAGCTGATGACCGGCTACCTGGAGAGGTGTGTCGAGGCGCTGACGCCGTGGGCGCACCCCCGCCGCATGGTCAACTTCGTCGGCCCGGAGGAGGCTCTCACGCCGCGGGAGCTGCGCGACACCTACGGCGCCGACCTGTACGACCGCATCGTCGCGGTCAAGGAGAAGTACGACCCGGAGAACATGTTCCGGATCAACCACAACATCGTCCGGGTCTGAGCCTCTACCCGGGCTGACCGCGGGGCGGGTCCCATCATGCCGGTGGGACCCGCCCCGGTTCACTTCCTCGACAGTGGACGGGCCGCGGCGACGATCAGCGCCACCAGCAGGACGGCGAAGTAGAGCACCGCGTCGCGGGTCGCGACGTGCTGCGCCGCGAAGCCCAGGCCGAGAACCGGCACCGCCAGGCCGAGGTAGCCGGCCAGGAAGAGCCCGGCGAGGGCCTCACCGCGAGCCTCGGGCTCGGCCAGCGTGATGGTGGTGGTCAGGGCGCCCTTGAAGGCGGCGCCCGCACCGGCCCCGGTGATCAGGCCGCCGATCAGGAACAGCGCGAAACTCGTCTGCCAGACCCCGGCGATCAGCACGCTCAGACCGGCGGCCAGCGTGAGCAGACCGATGCGCAGCAGCACCGGCAGGGACGCCTTGGCGAGCGCGAACTGGGCGAACACCGCGGCCGCGAAGACGCCGAAGGCCACCAGCCCGGCCACCGCGTGCGAACGCTGGCCCAGCACCCCCACCAGGAAGCCCGGCGTGAGCGAGGTGAACAGGCCGAAGACGGCGAAGCCGGAGAACGCGACGGCGGCCGCGGCCGCGTACCTGCCGAGCGCGGCCCGGGGCACCGAGACCCGCTGCGGGCGCCACGGCACGCTGCGCCTGGTCACCGTCTCGTGCGCGGTCAGCGTGACGATCAGACCGACCGCGAGCAGGGCCTCGAACACCAGGTAGGGAACGGTCAGCGGGTGCCCCGCGTATTCGGCCAGGACGCCCGCGATCAGCGGGCCGAGTCCGATGCCGCCGAGGTTGGCCGAGGTGGCGACCAGGTCGGCACGCCGGCGGCCGCTGCCCGGCCGGTCCTTCACGTGCAGTTCCATCAGGTACGCGGTGGCGGTCGCGGTCAGCATGCCGACGCTGACCCCGGAGATGAACCGGGCCACGAGCAGCGACGCCAGGCCGGGCAGCAGGAACACCGGCCCGGCGACCAGGTCGGCGACGAGTGCCCAGGCCACCATCCGGCGCCGGCCGACCCAGTCGGAGAGGTGGCCGGCAGTGAAGACGCTGAGCACGACACCGATGGCGTACATGGCGAAGACCACGGTGATGGTGAACGAGCTGAGCCCGTCGCGCTGGGCGTAGAGCACGTAGAGCGGGGTCGGGGCGGCCGAGAAGGCCATCACGACGGCGAAGGCGAAGGCGATGCGCCAGAAGCCGCGCACCCCTGCCCCGGTGGTCTGTTCGGTGGTCGTTGCGGTCGTCATGCCCCGGAGGACGGGCCCGGTGCCGCCGAGTTCACGTCACGAGCCGGAACGGTCTGGCACTATTGATCGATGTGACGGCATCCCTACTGGCGGTCAGCGATCTGCACATCTCGTACCGGGAGAACCGGGAGGTGCTCGACGGGATCCGGCCGGAGTCCGAGGACGACTGGCTGATCGTGGCGGGTGACGTCGGCGAGCTCTTCGACGGCGTCGGCTGGGCGCTCGGTTCGCTGCGAGAGCGCTTCGGCACGGTGATCTGGGCGCCCGGCAACCATGAACTGTGGACACACCCGAAGGATCCGGTGCAGCTGCGCGGCGAGGAGCGCTACCGGGCCCTCGTCGACCGGTGCCGCGAGCTGGACGTGCTCACGCCGGAGGACGAGTACCCGGTCTTCCCCGGCCGGGAGGGCCCGGTCGTCGTGGCGCCGCTCTTCCTGCTCTACGACTACTCGTGGATGGCGCCCGGCGCGACCACCAAGGAGAAGAGCCTGGAGCTCGCGTACGCCGCCGGGGTGGTCTGCACCGATGAGATGCTGCTGCATCCGGACCCGTACCCGGACCGGGAGTCGTGGTGCCACGCCCGGCTGGCGGCGACCGAGAAGCGGCTCGCCGCGATCGACCCCGCGCTGCCCACTGTGCTCGCCGGCCACTGGCCGCTGCGCCGCGAGCCGACCGACGTCATGTGGCACCCGGAGTTCGCGCAGTGGTGCGGCACCGACCGGACCGCCGACTGGCACCTGCGGTTCCGGGCCGCCGCCGCGGTCTACGGCCACCTGCACATCCCGCGTACCACGACGTACGACGGGGTGCGCTTCGAGGAGGTCTCGCTCGGCTACCCCCGCGAGTGGGGCCGCCGCGAGGGCCCGCCCCGGCCGGTGCGCCGGATCCTGGAGGGCGCCGCGTGATCAAGGAGCTGCTGCCCCCGGCGGTGGTGGCCGTCGAGGCGTTCGGCGACGTCCCGGGCGAGGCGCCCTTCCCCGGCGAGGAGGATCTCGTCGCCCGGGCCGTCGAGGTCCGCCGCCGCGAGTTCATCACCGCCCGCCGGTGTGCCCGGGAGGCGCTGCGCGGTTTCGGCTTCCCGGACGCGCCGATCCGCCCCGGCCCCCAGCGCGAACCACAGTGGCCGTCCGGCATGTCCGGCAGCATCACCCACTGTGCCGGCTACCGGGCCGCGGCCGTGGCGCGTACGGCCGACGTGCCGCTGCTCGGCATCGACGCCGAGCCGCACGGCCCGCTCCCCGAGGGCGTCGCCGACTCGATCGTCGTCCCCGGCGAGCCGGAGATGCTGGACCGGCTCGCCGCCACGCACCCCGGCACGCACTGGGGCCGGGTGCTGTTCAGCGCGAAGGAGTCGGTCTACAAGGCCTGGTTCCCGCTGACCCGCCGCTGGCTCGGTTTCGAGGAGGCCCGCCTGAGCATCGCCCCGGACACCGGCACGTTCGCCGCGACCCTCCTGACGGACGGCACCAGAGTCGACGGCGGCCCACCGCTGACCGTCCTGCACGGCCGGTTCACCGTCGGTCGCGGTCTCGTCCTGACCGCTGTGTCACCGTGACGCCACGCAGAAACGAACCGGAACGGGAAAAAATGACCATGGGTCCGTGCCGCCGTCACGCTGCGCGCGGAGGCGCGTGAGCACCGTCACTGACCAGTGCAAACACAGCTAAGACGCCTAAAATCGTCAAGATTTGTAAGAACGATGGGGGGTCTAGAGGTGAAGCGAACGATGGTCGACCGGCCGATCCGCGAATGGAACGGGCTCACGATTCCGGACCCTGGGATCTACCACCTTGACCAGGCTCACAAGCGCATCGGCTTCCAGTCCCAGCACATGATGGTCAGCGCGGTCCGGGGCGAGTTCGCCGAGGGCAGCGCGACCATCGCCGTGGCCGAGGACCCGCTCCGCTCCTCGGTGACGGCCACCATCCGGGCGGACAGCCTCACCACGCACCACCCCGACCGCGACGCCCATCTCGCGAGTCCCGACTTCCTGGACGTGGCGCGGTTCCCGACACTCGAGTTCCGCAGCACCGGGGTGCGCTGGCAGGAGAGCAACGAGGCGGTCGCCCTGCTGGCCCGGCTGCGGAACAACCCGATCTCCCGGCGGGGCCGGCCCGGCGGCGCCGTGCCCCTGGCCGCGCAGGCGAGCGGGCGGTTCCTGGTGCACGGCGAGCTGACCGTCCGGGACGTCACCCGCCCGCTCGACCTGCAGGTGTCCTACGGCGGGGCCCGGCGCGACCCGACCGGGCAGGACATCTTCGGCTTCAGCGCCTCCGCCGAGTTCGACCGGGAGGCGTACGGGCTGGTGTGGAACGTGCTGCTGGAGAGCGGCGGCGTGCTGGTCGGCAAGACCGTGCGGATCGAGATCGCCGGCGAGGCGGTCCACCACCGGGCCGGATGACCCCAACCGTCCCGGCCCGCTACGCCACGGCGGGTGAGCGCTCCTGCGACGCGCGCTCCCGGGCCAGCTCGGCGAGTTGCGCCCGCTCCTCTGCCGCACTGCGTGCCGGGGCGACCACCGCCGCCGGCAGCTCGGCTCTCGCCGTACGCGGGGAAACGGTGTTGTGTTTCCTGGCCAGGAAGACGCAGAGCAGCGCCGGGACGACGATCAGCGCGACCGGCAGCACGCTGTGGGTCAGCAGGAGCGAGACTCCGGCCAGGGCGATGCCGAAGGCGATCTCGGCGCGGGTGGCGCCGAACGCCTCGCGGAGCGTCACCCGGCCGGAGCTCTTCGGGGTGACCAGGAAGACCGACCCGCCGAACGCCGAGGTGACCGACGAGCGCAGGCTGACGAAGAACATCGAGCCGTAGAGCACCACCGAGTGCAGCAGGTAGGAGAGCAGCGCGATCTTCGGCATCCGGCGGAAATGGAAGAGGACGTCGTTGAGCAGCGGCGCCAGCAGGAATGCGATCGTGGGCACCAGCATCCACACCGGATAGGTGACCGTGTAGCCCAGTGCGGGCAGCGCGATCACGTGAATGGCCACGTAGAGCGAGAAGAGCGCGGTCAGCGGGAGGCTGTAGGTGAACAGCACGATGTCGAGCTTCTCGTACCAGGTCATCCGGGAGCTGAGAATGGTGCCGGAATACCGTTTGATGAACTCCATGTTGCCCTGCGTCCACTTCGAGTGACGCTTCTTGAAGGCGTGGTAGCTGACCGGGAACTCCTCCTCGCAGCGGATGTCCGGCGCGAAGACCGTGTAGTACCCGGCGTCACGTGCGGCGATGGAGAAGCAGAGGTCCTCGGCGACCACGCTGGGGAAGCCGCCGGCCGCGTGGTAACACTCCCGGCTGACCATCGCGCCGTGGCCGAGCAGCGAGAGGAAGCCGTGCCGGTCCTTGACGCTCTGGTACGCGATCCAGTGCGAGTCCACCCCGATGGCGAAGGTACGCATGAAGTCGTTGCGGTTGCGGGTCGCCGAGTGGTTCGCCTGGACGATCCCCGCATTGCCGTAGTGGGCGAAGTAGTCCAGGCTCCGCGAGATGTAGTCGGCCGGGACGATCTCGTCGCTGTCCAGGATGACGAAGTAGTCGTACTCCGCCGTACGCAGGTAGTTGTTGAGGTTTCCGGCCTTGAAGCCGGCCCGGTCGGCGCGGCGCACCACGCGGACGCCGTAGCGCTCGGCGAACGCGTCGACCTCGGCGAGTGACTCCGGCTTCTTCGAGTCGTCGAGGATCACCACCTCGTAGTTGCCGTACCGCTGGGCCATGCTGCGCAGCAGGCTCTCCCCGGAGAAGTCGTCGCAGGTGCAGTAGACGAGCACCACCCGGGGTTCGCCGCCACCGGCCCGGCGGGGCACCTCGACCGGGCGTGGCCGCTGGACCAGGTGGAAGTAGAGCGTGTACACGATGTCCTTGGTGCCGTTCAGCCAGAAGTAGGTGATGAACAGCGCGCTGGCGGTGGTGAGCGCGCCCAGGTACCACGCCGCGCCGGCGGCGGCCGACACCACGTGCGCCATCGCGGGGACCGCGGGCACGAGGATCGCCAGCCAGCAGGCGAGAATCAGCAGGTAGACACGGGGTGATTTGGCCACGACTGCCCTCTCCGGAATCGTCGTATCTTTACATTTCTCACGCCGCCCCGGAGTAATCACCGTTGATTATGGTCCGGTGTTGATATTGACGAGCGCTAGGATGTTTCCGGCCGACGGCAACCATAGCGAGCGGTCGATGGTGGAGCAACCGTGCCGGCATGGCGACAATCACGATCCGGCCGCCGACATTGCCCCTCCGTTAAATATGTGTGGCGTGGGAGCGCGATCGTCCGGGTACGGCGATCCACATCGCCCGAAATGAAATGCAAACGCAATACAGTGGCGAGCGTCACGGTTTGGGAGGAGGAATTCGTGAAAGGCGGGAGCGTGCTGATCATTGTGGCGATACTGCTGGCGGTGACCGGGCTCGGCAGGGGCGACGAGGCGGACCCGCCACGCTGCGGCGACGTCCCGGACCGGGACGGGGGCGTGCTGACGCCGTACCCGGGGATGGGCGCGGGAACGTTCCTGCGCGGCGCCTCCCTGGCGAGCACCGATCCCGCGCGGCTGCTGCCCGTCATGCGCGACCGGTACATGATCGACACCGTCGGGCTGTACCACCTGGACGATCCCGCGCCCGTCGCCGCCGCCCTGGAGCGGCTCGGCATGACCGCGGTGGTCCGCCTGGAGGAGTACGACCCGGCGACCTTCGCGTTCACCGGCGGGGACGCCGACCGCCTGCTCGCCCGCCACGCGCCCCTGCTCGCCGGGTTGCCGCGGGAGCGGATCGCGTACCTCGCCGTGAACATGCCGCTGGACGATCCCCGGGTCCAGGCCCGGCTCGGCGGCGTCAACTCCCCGCTGTCGGCCGGGAGCCAGCTGACGTACGCCGCCACGGTCGTGTCCCGGTTGCGCGCCATCGCCCCCGGGGTGCCGGTCTACCTGGGTGTCTTCTACGGCTGGGACGGCGCTTACCGGCCGCCGTCCTACCGGGACGCCCGCGCCGACGGCTACTTCCTGACCAGCTACAGCTACCCGGGCCCGACCGTGCGCGCCGCCACCGACGACGACGCCACCCTGATCGACGCCGCGGGCCGCCGGACGGTGATGGACCGCTTCCGTGAGCAGTACGGCGACGCCCCGGTGGTGATCGAGTACGGCGTCCACACCGCCGAGGGGCACGGCGGCACACGGCCCGCTCAGGACGCCGGCCTGGTCCGGGACCGGGCCGCCAAGCGCCGCGCTCTGGCGGCCACCACCCGCTTCTACTGCACCGAGTATCCGCAGGTCCGCGGCACCCTCTACTTCGGCTTCGACGTCTACAAGTCCGAAGGTGATCCCCCGGCGCCGCTGGACTACGGACTCTCCTGAGAATTGGCCGCGTAACATTCTTGTGACCGTCGTGTTAAGCGCTTAGAGTCTGGGCATCGGTCAAAATCTAAGCGCTTAGATGTACGACCGGCGCCCGTCGACAAGGAGCCGGCCATGGGAAAAGTGCTGTCCACACTCCTCACAGCGATCCTCTCCGCCATCCCCTCCTCCGCCACCCCTTCCTCCGCCACCCCCTCCTCAGCCGCCGTGAATGCGTCGAACCTGTTAACTCCGTATGACCCCGGTCGATTCGTCGATCTCTACTCCACGCCCGGCGGGCCGATCGCCGGGGCGACGTACATCTTCAATCCGACCGTGGACTGGCAGCGCCGGATGGCGTTCGACTTCCGGCAGATGCGCGCGATCGGCGTGAACACCGTCGGCCTCTACAACCTGGTGCAGATGACCGACGCCGACCGGGACGCCCTCTTCGCCGAGTTGGAGCGCAACCGGCTGAAGGCGGTGGTCCGGATCGAGTGGTACGACCGGCAGACGTTCGCGTTCACCGCCGCCGACGCCGACCGGGTGCTGCGCTACTACGACGCCGACGACACCGCACACGGCTACACCGCGCTGTTGAGCTACCTGGTCCGCCGCGGCAAACTGTCCGATGTCGCCTACCTAGCGGTCAACATGCCGGTCGACGACGGGATGGTCAGCGGACACTTCGCGACGAGTGAGTACCCGGACGGGCGGTCGAATCCCCTCTGGGCGGCGCGGCAACCGTCGTACGCGGAAAGGCTCTTGACCGGTCTGCGCGCGAAGACCGGGAGCACCGAGGCGTATCTCAGCGTCTTCTACGGCTGGGACCAGTCCTATCCGACGCCGTCCTACGCCGGGATCGCGCACCCGGCCGACGGTTATTTCCTGAACAATTACTCCTACCCGATCTCCGCACCCGCGAACGCCGGCGCATCCACCGCCGAGCTGCTGAACGTGCCACGCCTGGCCGGCGCCATGGATAAGATCATCGCGCAGTACGGCGCCGCCCCGAAGGTCATCGAATACGGTTTCCACACCGTCGACTTCAACAACGGCGTGATCCCGAACCAGAACGCCGGCCTGGTCCAGTCGCAGGCCGCCAAGAAACGCGCGCTCACCGAGACGACCGCCTATTACCAAAACCCCGATTTCCAGGTACGCGGCACGCTGTACTTCGCCGAGAACCTCTTCAAGCCGGAGGGGAACCCGCCCGCGACGATGGACTGGGCACTCGGGGTGCCGGTCGCCGAGACCCAGGCGGAGGACACCTCGGCGACCCGCTACTACCGAAACGGATCACCGATCGACGTCACCCCGGTCGCCGACTCGACCGCGTGGGGCGGCGCGGCGATCACCCTGGCGAACCCCGGCGACACGCTCGCGTTCCAGAACCTCGCGGCCGCCTCCGTGGCGCAGATCCGCTACCGCGCCGCCCCGGCGACCACGCTGTCGATGTCGGTCAACGGCGCCACCGCGCGCACGCTCACCCTGCCCGCCGCGACCGACTGGAGCACGTTCACCGTCCCGTTCAGCATCCCGCTCCAGGGCACCGTGACCCTGCAGCGCCCGTCGTCCGGCGGCGCGGTGACCGTCGACTGGTTCGGCGGCAAGCCGGAGAACGAGGCCGAGCTGACCGCCCACACCGGATCGAACCCGGTCAGCGCGTCCGGCGCGTCCCGCGGCGAGGCCCTCACGATGCCCGCCGGCCAGGCCGCCACGCTGACGATCGACCCGGTCCGCGGCGGCACCCGGATCCTGATCCGCTATTGCGCCACGGTCGCGACGACCCTGCGACTCTCCACCGGCACGACGGTCACCCTGCCCGCGACCGGCGGCGCCTTCGCCTCCCGAACGGTCGACGCCGCCGTGACCAGCGGAACCGCCCTCACGCTGACCCGCCCGGCCTCCGACGGCGACCTGCTGCTGGACTACCTGACCATCGGCGGCCAGTACGAGGCGGAGTCGTCCGGCGGCCTCTACAACGGAGCGCACGCGGTCGCCTCGGCGACGGCGTCCGAGGGCGCGCTCGCCACCTCGTTCGACGTGCTCGGCGCCTCGGTGGTCTTCGCCCCGGTCCGCGCGGGCAGCAGGCTCACGTTCCGGTACGCCGCCACCCGCGCCGCGAGCATGACGGTGCTCCTCGACGACGTGGCACACCCGATCGCGTTCCCCGCGACCGGCGGCCGGCTCGCCACCGCCGAGCTGTCCCTATCGATCCCGGAGAACGCCACGCTGATCGTCCAGCGCAATGCCGGCGACACCGCGCTGGGCCTCTCGATCGACGCGATGTCGGTATCCTGACCGCCATCCGCGCCCACCCCGCCGACCGTTCCCGCGGCCGGGCACTGCCGCGCGGATCACGCGGGTGCGAGGCGCGGTCCAGGTGGCGGCCGGCGCCGCCTGGGCCACGCCGCAGCCCCGCGCGACAGGGCCTCACCGCAGCCCCGCGAGCCCCGCGTGACGGGGCCTAACGGGTCGGCGGGGGCGGCGACTGCGACTGGCGCTGCTCCGGCACCGGTCGCTGGCCGTTGTCACGCTGGTCGTTGCGCCGGTCCTCCGGCCGAACCTGCTGGGCGGCCGGGGAGGTGAGGCTCGCCGCCGCCGTATTGGGAACGACAGGAGCGCCGGGACCGCGATTCTGCTGCGCGTCGAAGTTGGCAAGATACGCCCGGCCGGACTGCGTCAGACTCAGCGCGGCGCGCAGCTCGGACTGGGCCTTACGGGTTCGTTCCGCCAGGGTCGCCCTGACACCGTCGGCGTACTCCTGCGCCTGCAGACCGGTGGCGGTCGCTTGGGCGATCCCCCTCTGGGTCGTCTCGAGAGCCATCCGGCTCTGTCGCGTCGACAGCTCGACATACCGCTGGTCAACGGGGGAGAGCTGACTCTGGATTTGCGACAGGGGAGGCAGATCCTGGGGCATGGTGATGCGCATCCTTCCTCGCGGCCGGGCCATCGACGACTCGGCCGATTGACAACGGCGGGAGTACGACGTTCGCCCTCGGCGCCGGGTTCAACGAGGTGACCTGGCTCTCGATCAGCATCAGCTCCCGGACCCGGGCGGCGATCTCGAGCGGCCGGAGGACCGGCTGCCACCGCACGCCCAGCGCGCCGGGGTTCCCGGCCAGGTGCTCCAGCCCTCGCGCCATCCGTTCACGGATCTGCGTCTCGCGCGGCGCGATCTGGGCGACCAGCGCCGCCGCGTCCGGATTCAGCCGCGCCCATCCCTCCGAGGAACCGGTGGCCGCCCGGTGCGACTCCGCGGCGGCCCGGGCCGTCTGCAATCGGTGCAGCGACCACACCGCGGTGCCGAGATCGCCGAGGTCGTACCCGCGTTCCTGGATCTCGGGGAGCGCCCGGACGAGCAGCGCCAGGTCCTCGGTATGACGCTCGGTCACCTGCGACAGGCTCACGTTCTCGGGCACCCGGTGTTCTCCTCCGCGTCGGCTATCCCTCACAACGGGAACATTCCGCCCACCGTTCAGCGGAAGATGCTCCCCTGAATACCGTCCCGACGCCCCGGTCCGTGTGTGGACTCCGGTGCCGGTGCGCACCGGACTCCTCACGCCCGGCGCGGGCGGGTACGTCTCCGCCGGGGTGAGCCGCGTATACCGGCCGACCTCGGCGAGGTGGCCCGCCGTTCTCGGTCATGGTCCGGGTCGGGGGTTATCCACAGCCGGGGTTTATCCACAGGGCCCCGGGCCAAGATCACCGTTTTCTGCCACTGTTCCGTTAGGGATGGGGGTTTCCCCCGGTTGGGGTGGGCCCTGCCTGGCCGGGCTTGATCAACATTTCATGATCAACTGCGGGGATGATCTTGGTGGCTGGTGCTCAGGGGTGTGTCGGCGGGCTGGAGTGACCCGTGAGCGCCAGCTTTCCCGGCGCGGCTGGCGTTCACGGGTCACTCGGAGCGCCCGAGACACCCCTGACCACCAGCCGACCGGCCCGAGACACCCCGGATCGCCAGCCGGACCGGCCGAGGCGCGCCGGACCGGCGGTTCATCGCCCGCGGAGTGCCGCTCGACCGGTCCACGAACGAACCCCCGGGCGGGCGGAGCCGATGATCCGCGGGCGGTGAGTGTTCGGGCGGGCGGCACCCCGTCACGGGATCCGGCGTCCCGCCCAGGTGGTCCCGAATTGACCAGCAGGGTCATCCTCGGGCGCCGGCCGGGAACCGGCGGTGGCGCTCGGCGCTGAGTGACGGAAGGTCAAGCCGTGGCCGGCCGGGAAGAGCGGGTCGCCGGTGTCGTTCGGTACGTCCTCGTGGGACGCCCCGACCGAGGTCATCGAGGACGGGAGCTCCATCGGCAGGCGGCCCTCCGGCACGGCGTCGCCGAAGAGGACGGCCAGCAGGGCCTCGTCGGTGATGCCGAACTCACCCAGGGTCGCCGCGCTGGCCGCGACCACCTCGGGCAGCACGGCGGCGCGGTCCAGGTGCACCACCAGGACCGTCGGGGTCTTCGCGAAGCGGGTGACCAGCTCGTCGATGCGGGACTGCGGAAGGCTGAGCGCGCCCTGGTGGAATCCGGCCTCGTAGTCGATTCCGGTCTCCCGGTGCTCGTACGGCGCCGCCAGCCGGATCACCGCGACGTCCGCGTCCGCCGGGTCGTCGACCGCGCCGGGGAAGAGGCCGAAACCCTCCTGATATATCCGGCTATTTCGCGACAGCGGCAGTAGCCCGTCGTTCTTCAGCACCGTGACCGCCCGCTGCTGCGCCCGCACTCCAGCGGCCGAGAACTCGCTGTTTCCCACGACATCCGGCACGGCCGACGGGTCGACGTACGGATTCTCGAAGAGGCCGAGGGCGAACTTCACCCGCAGGATCCGCCGCGCCGAGGCGTCGATCCGTGACTCCGGCAGCGCCCCCGACCGGACCAGATCCACCACGATGGACGGGCAGAACTCGCCGCCCAGCTGATCGACGCCGGCCTCGACGATCCGGCGCACCCGCTCCGCACGGGACAGATCGGAGGCACCCCAGCACCGGGCCGGCCACCGCATCCCCTCCACGCGTACATCGGTCACCAGGCCCCAGTCCGAGCACACCACCCCGTCGTATCCGTATCGGTCACGGAGCCACCCGGTGACCACCTCCCGGTTGAAGCCGAAGCCGATCTCCTCGACACCGAGCCCGACCGGGATCGCGTAGTACGGCATCACCGCCGCCGTGCCCGCCGCGAACGCCGCCTCGAACGGCCGCAGGTGATACTCCAGGTTCCCGCCGGGATAGACCTGCTCCTGCCCATACGGGAAGTGCGCGTCCCACCCGTCCTTCTGCGGTCCCGCGCCGGGGAAGTGCTTGGTCATGCACGCGACGCTGCCCGGGCCGAGCGTCTCCCCCTGCAGCCCGCACACGTACGCCCGGACGAGCCGTGCCGCCGTCGCCGCGTCCGCCCCGAACGTCCCCGGCAGCCGGGACCACCGCGGCTCGGTCGCCAGGTCCGCCTGCGGCCCGAGGCTCATCCGGATCCCGACGGCGAGGTACTCCCGGCGCACCACCTCGGCGAACGCGGTCACCAACCGCTCGTCCCCGACGGCGGCGAGGCCGAGCGCCTCCGGCCACCGGGAGAACGTCGTGCTCACCATCGAGGTCGCCGGGTTGTCGGTGAACCCGTGCACCGGATCGCTGGAGAGCGTCACCGGGATCCCGAGACGCGTGGACGCGGCCAGCTCCTGCACCCGGTTGTGCCACTCCGCGTACGCGCGCGGCGGGATCCGGGGCGCGGCGTTGAAGTGGTTGATGTGCGACTCGTTGATCAGCGTGCGGGTGGAGAGCACGTCGCGCGGGATGTCGTCGCACGAGGGCCCCGGTTCATGAAGCCCGTCCGGGTCGGCCTTGAGCATGGTGTGGAACATCAGCCCGGCCTTCTCGGCGAGCGTCATCCGCGCGATCAGGTCGTCCACCCGCTCCTCGACGGGAAGCCGCGGGTCTCGGTAGCGCATCAGGCCAGCCCGTTCGCCCGGGCGACGGCGCCGAGCCAGGTCGCGCTCGCCTTCCGGGTACGCCGGAACGAGGAGCGGTCCACGGCGATCAGCCCGAACGTCGGCGCCCAGCTGCCCCACTCGTAGTTGTCCAGCGCACTCCAGTGGTAGTAGCCCCGCACGTCGGCCCCGTCCGCGATCGCCTCGTGCAGCCCGGTCAGCGCCGCCCGGGTGTAGTCGACGCGCCGCTGATCATCCGCGGTCGCGATGCCGTTCTCGGTCACCACGACCGGCACTCCCCCGGTGACCTTCCACGCGTTGCGGACGCCGATCGCGAGCGCGTCGGGGAAGTACTCCCACCCGGTCAGCGTGGTCTCCGCTCCGTCCGGCACGCCCACCGCGCCGTCGCGGCCCACGAACGTCCGGGTGTACGCCTGCACCCCCACGAAGTCGTCGTCCCGGGCGGCCTCCAGGAAGAACTCTTCGAGCGGGTAGCTGTACGCGTACGCCTGCTCCTCGCACCCCGGCAGCGGGTGGATCGCCTGGGTGGCCACCGTCCAGCCGGACCGGATCGCCGGGATCTGGGAGAGCACGTCGCGCGCGAGCAGATGGGCGCGGGCCAGTTCCGCCGACACCCGCCGGTGCGGCCGGGCCATCCCGTACGCGACCGGCGCGGCGCCCGGATCCGCCGCGCCCTCCCGGCAGGCGATCACGTTCGGCTCGTTGATCGTGCAGACCCACTCCACGCCGTCCGCGACGATCGGCAGCGCCGCCTCGGTGAACCGGGCGAACAGTTCGGCCGCCTCCCGGTGGTGCCAGCCGCCGAGCGCGTCCATCCAGCGCGGCACGGTGAAGTGGTTGAGCGTGACCATCGGGACCAGCCCGTGCTCGTGGCAGCAGTCCACCATCCGCCGGTAGTGGTCGAGCATCGCCCGCGAGACGTGCCCGCGCTCCGGCTCGATCCGGCTCCACTCGACGCCGAACCGGTAGCTGGTGAGACCGATCTCGGCCAGCAGCGCGATCTCCTCGGGGTACCGGTGCAGGCTGTCCAGGGCGTCGCCGCTGACCTCCGGGATCGCGCTGCTCGGCGCGTACTCGCGCTGCCAGTAGTCGCTGTTGACGTTGTTGCCCTCGGTCTGGTGCCCCGAGGTGGCCGCACCCCAGAGGAATCCGGGCGGAAACGATCGCACGTGCGTCTCCTTTCCTTGCTGTCGAGAACCGGGCTGCCGGGAACCGAGCGGTCGGGAACCGGGCTGCCGAGAACCGAGCGGTCGGGAACCGAGCGGTCGGGAACCGAGCTGTGCGGGATCACTTCAGGCCCGCGGTCGCGACGCCCTGCACGAACCAGCGCTGCAGCGCCACGAAGAGGGCCACGATCGGGGCGATGACCAGGACCGATCCGGCGAGCAGCAGCCCGTAGTCGGTGGCCTGCTCTCCCGTCGAGTAGAGCGAGAGCGCGACCGGCAGCGTGTACCGGTCCCGGCTCTGCGCGACGACGAGCGGCCAGAGGAAGTTGTTCCAGGACGCCAGGAACTGCAGGATGCCCAGCGTCGCCAGCGGCGGCCCGCAGAGCGGCAGCACCACCCGGGCGAAGATCCGCAGCTCGCCGGCGCCGTCGATCCGTGCCGCCTCGATCATTTCGTCCGGAATCGATCGCATGTACTGCCGCATCAGGAAGACCCCGGTCGGCGAGGTCAGAAAGGGCAGGATCAGTCCCGCGTACGTATCCACGAGGTGCAGTCTCGCGACCACCACGAAGAGCGGCACGAACGTGACCACGCCGGGCACCATCAGGACGACCATGACCAGCACGAAGAGCACCCGCCGTCCGGGGAACGAGAGCTTGGCCAGCGCGTACCCGACCATCGAGCAGAAGAGCAGGTTGCCGAGCACGGTGACGGCCGCGACGATCAGGCTGTTGCGGAGGAACGTGCCGATGCCCAGCGCGCCGAACCACTGCCGGTAGTTCTCCAGGGTGATCGCGTGCGGCAGCCAGCCACCCGGGTCGGCCCGGATCTCGGCGTCCGGCTTGACCGAGCCGAGCAGCATCCAGACGAACGGCATCACGGTCAGCACCGCGGCCACGACCAGCACGCCGTACACGAGGTGGCGGGGCCGCCTCTTCCGCCTCGGCGGTGGCGCGGGTGTGCGTACCGTGAGGGAAGGTCTTTCCATGGTCGTCGTCATCTCAGTCCCTCGCTCTCAGCAGGCGGAACTGCAGCAGACTGACCGCGGCGATCACCACGAAGAGCACGTAGCTGGCGGCCGACGCGGCGCCGTAGCGTCCGAAGCCGAACTGGTCGAACGTGTAGTAGGTGGCCGAGAGCGTGGCGTCGAGCGGACCGCCCCGGGTCATCACGTACGGCTCCTCGAAGAACTGCAGGTAGACCACGGAGATCAGCACCCCGCCGAGCAGCAGGGTGGGCCGCAGCAGCGGGAGCGTGACGTGCCGGAATCGCTGCCACGCGCTCGCGCCGTCCGCGGCCGCCGCCTCGGTCACCTCGGACGGGAGCGCCTGCAGCCCGGCCAGAAAGATCACCATCAGCGTGCCCATGTTGCGCCAGGCGGCCATCGCGATCAGCGACGGCATCGCCCAGACGGTGCTGTGCAGCCAGTCCGGCCCGGTGATCCCGGCCGTGGCGAGCAGCCGGTTGAGCAGGCCGTCCGGCTGGAGGATGAACCGCCAGACCACCGCGACGGCGACCACGCTGGTCACCACCGGGGTGTAGAAACCGACCCGGAACGCCGTACGGAAGCGGTTGATCCCGCTGTTGAGGGCCATCGCGAGAGCCAGCGCGACCGTCATGGTGAGCGGGATGCCGACCAGGACGAAGTAGCCGGTGTTGAGCAGGGCGCGGCGGAACCGCGGGTCGCCGAGGAGCGCGGTGTACTGGTCAAGGCCGACCAGGTCGACCGCCCACGGCGTGGTGACGTCGCTGCTGCGGAAGTCGGTGAACGACATCAGCACCGAGCCGGCCAGCGGCACCAGCATGAACAGCCCGAACACCGCGACGAACGGCAGCGCGAACCCCCACGCGACCAGCCCCTGCCGGCGGCGCGCGGCCACCGTCATCGGGAACCGGTCCCGATCCGGGCGGCCGTCTCCTGCAGCGTCCGCATCGCCGTCGCCGGGTCCTCGCCCGCGACGGTGAGCCGCTCCATCTGGGTGTTGCCGGCGTCCTGCACCTGCGTCCACTCGGTGGTGGCGGGCGGCGCGCTGACGTCCTCCAGCTGCTTGCCGAAGACGGCGAGCTTGGCGTCGCCCGCGAGCGCCGGGTCGTCCCACGCGGCCTGCACGGACGGCAGGTCGCCGACCGACTTGTACCAGGCCACCTGCGTTTCCGGGCTGCTCAGGTAACGGATCAGCAGCCAGGCCGCGGCGGCGTTCGGGGAGTCCTCGAACACGACCAGGTTGGAGCCGCCCACGAAGGACGTGGCGCTCTTCGCCGTCGGCAGGGTGGCGGTGGCGTACTGCGACGCGAAGTCCGCGCCGCCGAGCTCGGCGAGCGCGCCGACCTCGAACGGGCCGCCGATGAACATCGGCACGGTGCCGTCGACGAACGCCGCCTGGTACGCGCCCGGGTCGGTGCTCGGGGTCCGGTCGGCGATGCCCTCGGTGAAGAAGCTCTGGTAGTAGCGGGCGGCGTCGACCATCGCGGGGCTGTCGATCGTCCAGCTCTTCGCGTCCGGCGAGGTCAGGGTCGCGCCGTTGGACCAGGCGAACGGGAGGAAGCCCTGGAAGTCCCGGGGTGCGAGCGCGACGCCGTACCGGGAACCCGCCTTTGACTGAAATGCCTTCGCGAGGGCCTTGAAGTCGTCCCAGGTGGCCGGGGGCCGGGTGAATCCGGCCCGCGCGGCGAGATCGGTGCGGTAGTAGAGGACGGGCGTGTCGACGTACCAGGGCACCGCGTAGGTGCCGCCGTCCAGCCGGGTGGAGGCGACCGCACCCGGGTAGAACGGGCCGGCGCCCAGGTCGGACGGGACCTGCGCGAGGGCGCCCGCAGCGCCGAACTCACCCATCCAGGTGGTGCCGAGCTGGCCGATGTCCGGTGCGGTGCCGCCCGCGATCGCGGTCTGGTACTTGCTGTGCGCGGCGTCCCACGGGATCGGCGTGACCTCGACCGTCACGTCCGGGTTCGCCGTCTCGAAGTCCTTGAGCAGGGCCGGCAGGTGCTCGGCCTCCGCGCCCTGCGCCCAGAGCGTGATCGTGCCGGTCGCCGGCCCGGTGCCGATCGTCGCGGCGGTGGCCGGATCGTCGTTCGCGGTGGACCGTCCGCAGGCCGTGACGCAGAGCAGGCCCGTGAGCAGTGCGGCCAGTGCCGTCCTATTCATCGTCGCTCCTCGATTGTCGTTCTCAAAATCTAAGCGCTTAGATTTTGGGTTGGCAACGACCGAGGTTTCAGACAGTGCCTATTTCCGAGCGCGCCAGATCACGAGCGCGCCAGATCACGAGCGCCAGATCAGCAGCCGCAGGACTCGCGCAGCACGACCTGCACCGGCAGCTCGTGGAAGTCCGGCGCGCGACCCGGCTCCGCGATGTGCCGCAGCAGGACGTCGACCACGAGCCGCCCCATCTCGGCCATCGGCTGACGCACCGAGGTCAGTCCCGGCCGGGCCACCCGCCCCGCGACGATGCCGTCAAAACCGGTCACCGCGACCTGCTCCGGAACGCGCACACCCCGGCCGGCGAGGATCTCCAGCACGTCCAGGGCCACGTCGTCGGTCGCGCAGACGAACGCCTCCGGCAGCCGCAGATCCGCCGGCAGCGTGACCGCCGCCCGCCCGCTCGGCGTCGCCCGGGTCTCCGGCACCAGCGGCTTGCGCGGCACCCGCAGCCCCGCCGCCCGCAGCGCGTCCCGGAACCCGGCGAACCGGTCCCGCCCCTCCGCCGGGTTCAGCCCGCCGACGAAGAGCAGGTCACGCCGCCCGTGCTCGCGGATCAGGTGCTCGGTGACGGCCCGCATCCCGCCCCGGTTCGCCACCGTGACGTGGCTGAGCCGATCGTCGTGCGGCGGCTCGGAGACCGCCACCACCGGGATCCGCCCGGCGATCCGCTCCAGCGCGTCGTCCGGCAGCGTCTGCGGAAACACCGCAAGCCCGTCCACCCGCCCGGCGATATCGGTCACCGTGTCGGCGCCCCCCGACCGGCTCGGACCACCGATCATCAGCGCGTACCCGTGCCGCCGGCAGGCGAGCTCCATCCCCCGCTGAATCTCGTCCACATAGAGCGGGAACTCCCGGCACCGCTCGTCCGGATCCTCCCGCACGAAGGCGATCTCCGTCGGCAGCACCGCCGCCTCCGCGGGCAACAGATAGTCGAAAGAGAAGAGACCCAGCACTCCGGTACGCCCATCCGCGAGGCCACGCGCACTCGCCGACGGCACGTAGTGCAGCGCGCGGGCCGAGGCGAGCACCAGATCCCGGGTGGACTGTTTGACCCGATCCGGCCGCCGGAACGTCATGGATACCGTGGCGATCGAGACCCCGGCATGCTTCGCGACGTCGTACACGGTTGCTGCCTTCACCACGACAGCTCACCGTACACGCCCACTCGACCTATTCTCGCGGTGTCCGTCGTTGGGCATCCTCAACGCAACGGGGGTGTTCACATGCGCGGGGTGCTGTCCTTGATCGTGGCCGGGCTGCTGGCCGGTCCACACGTGCTGCAGTGGTGGCTGCGCCGGTCCCCGCGCACCACCCGGCGGGCCGTCCGCTGGTGGACCTCCGGCCCCACCCCGGCCGAGGTGGCCTTCCTCTGCGGCGGCCCGGACCGGGTGGCCGACCTGACCATCGCCGATCTCTTCGCCGAACGCCGCCTGACCGTCGACGACGACGGCCGCCTCGCGCTCACCGGCACCACCGTCGGCCCGCAGGACACCGGTTTCCGCGCCACGATCCTGCACCGGCTCGCGCAGGGCCCCACCGACCTGGCCGCCCTGCGCTTCGCGGCCCGGTCCGACACCGCGACGATCGCCCTGTGGCGGATGGCGGCCCGCTACGGTCTCCTGCTGCCCGCCTGGCACCGCCAGTATCCGCAGCGCGTCGTGGCCGCGTCGATCCTGGTCATCACGTACGCGATCGCCCTCACCCTCCCGGGCCTGACACTGTGGATCGGCGCCCTCGCGGTGGCCCTGGGCATCCTGGCCATCGCCCGCACCCGCGTGCTGGTCGCCTACGGCTTCGACCCGCGCACCGCCGCCGGCCTGCGCGCCACGACCCTGGCGCTGGAGGCCGCCGCGGCGGGCGAACCGCGCTACCGGATCGCCGCCCGCGGCCTGCGCTCCGTCTCCGACCTGCGCCCCGACGCCGCCGACCCGCACCCGGTCCCCCCGAGCACCTGGCACGTCCCGTGGCACGCCCCGCGCATCCCCGAGCCGGGCACCCCGTGGTGGCGCCAGGCCGCCCAGTCACCCCGCTGATCCGACGCCGGTCCGGCCGCCCTCAACGCCGGTCACTGTCAGACCGCCCCTGATCCGGGTTGATCGTGTGCACTCGCGGCCCTCAGACGCGGCTCACCCCAGCAGAATCGCCTTCGGCCGGGTTCCGGAACCCGGGCTGACCCGCCAGCAGGGCGAGCAGGCGGTTCCAGTGGCGTTGCAGCGCGATCGGGTCGAACGCGTCGGTGTCGGCCATGGTGAAGCCGTGGACCGTACCCGGAAGGATCTCGGAAATGTGGTCGAGGTTCGCCGCGTCCAGGACCCGGTTGAGCTCGCCGAGGCCCTCGGGGGTCACGTCCGTCGCGGCGTGACCGAAGTAGGCGCGGGCGGTGATCCGGGCGAGCTGCTCCGGGCCGGCCGCCGCCACCGGGCCGTGGAAGGAGGCGACCGCGGTCACCCGGTCGGGGTGGGCCGCCGCAGTACGCACCGCGAGGAGGCCGCCGATGCAGTACCCGGTCACCGCGACGGCCGCGCCGGAGACCTCGAGCCGGGAGCCGAGGAAGTCGAGGTACGCACCGGCGTCCCGGAGGGCCCGGTCCTCGGTGTGCGCCTCGATCATCGGCATCAGCCGGGCGAAGACGGCGGGCCGCTCCGCCGCCCCGATGAACTCGGGAAGCTCGATCACCGGCGTCGTCCCGTGCCGGTAGAAGATGTTCGGGACCAGCACGTAGTACCCGTGCCCGGCCAGCTCCTGGGCCATCTCGCGCAGCACCGGCCGGATCCCGAAGCCGTCGGGGTACATCAGCACCGCGGGGTACCGGCCGGCGCCGCCGGGATGGGCGGCGAACGCGTCGGCCCGCCCGTCCGGTGTGGGGATCTCCAACGTCGTGATGGGCATGGCTCTATCTCCTCGTCGTCGTCGACATGGTGCGACAGTGGACGGCGCCGGGTCCGGCCGGGTGCGGATCCGGCCGGACCCGGCGCCGGTCAGCCGAGCTCCGCCGGGTCCAGGGCCTGGCGGAGGTACTCGGGGCGGCCCAGCGGCGGCCACTCGTCCGGCCCGGTCCGCAGCACGCCGCCCCCCGCACGGTCCCGGGGCTCGCCCCAGTAGCCCTCGCCGACGATCTGCATGGTGCCGTAGCCGAGCCGGTTGACGGTCAGGTCGCGGCGAGGTCACCGTCACCCAGCAGACGCTGCACATCCCCCAGGAACCCCACCAGTCCCTGATCACGGTCACCGCCGAGGCGGGATTCGGATCAGCGCCACGCACCCTCCAGCTCACCGGCGGTGATGAGGTGGTGTGACGGCCACACCCGTCAACACACTGAAGCTCTCGTCCGGGCCGGGGTCAGTGCGCCCGGTCGGCCGGAGTGAGTTCTCCGGGCGTACCGGAAGAGAGATCTTGATGGGGTGACGAGCGCAGGGCCGGGGCGGCGACCGCGGCGATCGCGAGGAAGACCAGGACCGCGACCATGGCGCCGCGCAGGCCGAAGTGGTCGCCGAGGAAGCCGAGGGCGGGCGGGCCGGCCAGGAAGGCGACGTAGGCGATCGACGCGACCAGGGACACCCGGGCGGTGGCGTTCGGGCCGGAGTCGGCGGCCGCGGAGAGGGCGACCGGGAAGCCGAGCGCGGCGCCCAGGCCCCAGAAGATCACCGCGGCGCCGGCCACCACCGCGTTGTCGACGGCGACCACGATCACCAGGCCGACGGCGCCGATGACCGCGCTCGCGCCGAGGACCACCGGGCGGCTGAAGCGGGCCAGGAACCAGCCGCCGGTGAAGCGGCCGAGCGCCATCGCCGCGACGAAGGTCAGGTAGACCAGGGAGCTCAGCGCCGGGTCGAGGCCGTGCCCGTCGACCATCAGCAGCGGGAGCCAGTCGTTGGCGGCGCCCTCGGCCAGGGCCAGCGCCAGCACGATCACGCCGATCAGCAGCAGTTGCCGGTCTCGCCAGAGCCGGGCGCCGCCGCTCTCGCCGTCGGCCGCGGCGTCCTGGCCGAGACCGGCGCCCATCCAGGCCCGCGCCAGGATCATCAGCGGTACCCCGATCGCGGCGGCGGCGAGCATGTGCCAGAGCACCGGGAAGTCGACGGCGGCCAGCACCAGGCCGACCCCGGCGCCGAACACCGTGCCGAGACTGAAGAAGCCGTGCAGGGTCGGCAGGACCGGACGGCCGAGGATCCGTTCGACGTCGGCGCCCTCGATGTTGATGGCGACCTCGCTGCCGCCGATCCCGATGCCGAAGAGGCACAGTCCGATGCTGACCACCAGGCTCTGCGACGTCGTCGCGCCGATGCCGACCAGCGGCATGCTGATCAGCTGCGACACCACGCCGACGGTGATCACCCGGCGGGTGCCGAAGCGGGCGATCAGCGCGCCGGAGCCGAGCACGGCCACCATCGAGCCCGCGGAGAGGCCGAAGAGCACCAGGCCCATCTCGGCGGTCGAGGCGCCGAGCAGGTCGCGAACGGCGGGCGTACGCGTCACCCACGAGGAGAGGAAGAGCCCCGGGATGAAGAAGAGCATCAGGAGCGCCGCGCGCCGCCGGCCGATGGTGGTGGTCATACCTGTGAGCCTTTCCGAGTAGTGCGTACAAACGTACACACTCCCTGAGGGCTCCGTATATTGTCTTAATGGCTGGTTCCCGGCGGGTGGCGAACGATCCCCTGCGCAAGCAGCGCATCCTCGACGCCGCGCTGGCGGTGATGACCGAGCACGGCGTGCACGGGACCACCCACCGCCGGATCGCCGAGCGCGCGGGGGTGCCGCTGGGCTCGCTGACGTACCACTTCGACAGCCTGCAGACCATCATCGAGCAGGCGTTCGAGCATCTCGCCGAGACGATGTCGCACCACTACCGCGCGACCCTGGAGGCGGCACCGGACCGGCGGGCCGCCTGCGCCGCGGTCACCGACCTGATCTGCGGCGCGGAGTACGCCACCCCGGGCGACCTGACGCTGATCAACGAGATGTTCGCGTACTCGAACCACGACGAGGCGGTCGCCGAGGTCGGCCGGCGCTGGCTCGCCCGCAGTCACGCCAGCCTCGCGCTGCACTTCCCGGAGCCGGCCTGCCGGGCGATCGACGCGCTGATCGAGGGCTGGTCGATCCACCAGGCCGTCGAGCAGAAGCCCCTGGACCGGGCCATGGTCCTCGCCACGGTGACCGCGGTGGCCGCCGCCTTCTGATCAGAAAGGCCGCCTTCTGATCAGAAAGAGAGTGGCCGCACCCGGAACCCGGGTGCGGCCACTCTCCCTGGGAGGGGGATCAGTTCGTGACGCGGACGCAGGCGCGGGCCGCGGCGACCCGGTTGTTCGCGGTGAGCGCGCCGCAGACCTGGGAGTTGTTGGCGACCGTACGGTTCAGCGTGATCGTGCTGGTGGCCCGGTTCCCGCCGCTGCACGCGACCGTACGGCTGACCGCGTTCCCCTGCGCCGCGGTCGCCTGCAGGGTGACGTTCCCGGTGCACGCGTTGGCCGGCGTCGTCAGCGTGACCTGCACCGTGTTCACCCGCAGCCCGTTGCGCTGGACGGTCGCGCAGAGCCGCGCGGTGTTCTGCCCGGTCGCCCGGACCTGCACGTTCACGCAGGCGTTGGTGGACGCCGCGGCCCCGGTGCCGTTGGTCGGCCGGGTGGTGGGCGGCGTGGTCGGCTGGTTCTGGTTGTTCTGCTGGCCGTTGTCGTTCTGGCCGTTGTCGTTCTGGCCGTTCTGGTTGTTCTGCTGGTTCTGGTCACCCGGCTGACCGTTGTTGCCCGGGCCGGCCGGGCCCGCATCAGTCGAGGCCGACACCGCCGCGCTGGAGTTGCCGGGAGTCGTGCTGGCGTTCGCCGCCAGGGTGCCGAGACCGCCCATCGCGCCCAGGACCGCGACCACGATGGCACCGTTACGAAGGCTGTTCTTCTTCATCGGAATTCCCTCTCCTCGGTATTTCCTCGGCTTGCGCCCCGTTGGGAAATACCTTCGAATTCCGACCTGTGTGCCCCTTAAGCCGAACCTATCTATTACTTAAGTCGGCACTGTCACCCCGTTAAGAATCTGCTCGCAGAGCGTAGTCACCGGGCCGCCTTGCAGCGGTGAAAGACCAGTTCAGAGCGGATATCAGCAAAGACCAGCCGCACCACAGCGTCAGCACAGAAAGGCAGGTTTTACATAACCGCAACACAGGAAAACAACCTCCAAAACCTTTGAACCACAGGGCCGCATTTCCCGTACGCGCGAAAGAATGTCACCGGAAAAGGCGCGCGATCTCGAACGTGAGCTCGTCACCGAGGTCAATACTCCGGTCGATCAGCCACTGGAGTTGCAGCCCGTCCGAGAAGGCGACCAGGTGCAGCGCGGCCCGCCCCACGTCCACCCCGGGACCGAGCCCCCGGTTCGCGAGGTCGACCGCGACGAGGCGGCGTATCCGGCGGAAACGCTCCCGGAAGAACACGTGCGACGGGTGATCCGGATCGGTCGCCTCGGCCGCGAGCGAGGTGTAGAGGTTGACGAACCCGGGGACCAGGGTGTGCTCGCGGTTGATGTCCGGCCACACGTCCAGGAACGTCTCGTCACCCCGGGCCCGCTCGGCGACCACCCGCTCGCTGCGCTCGTCCCAGCGCCGGATCACCGTCTCCAGGAGCTCCTCGCGCGACGCGAAGTAGTGCAGGATCTGCGCCGGCTGCACGTCCAGCATCCGGCCGATCCCGCGCAGCGACGTGGACCGGTAGCCCTGCTCGCCGATCGACCGCATCGCCGCCTCGAGGATCTCCTCGCGGCGGCGGGCCCCCTTGGGGGAGAGATTCCGGCTCGTCATGGCGCCTCCACCGACGTTCGCGCTACGCTTCCGGCGAGAAACTCTACCAGTGATAGGTTTTGCCATGCTGCTCCCCGAGCCCACCCTCTTCCTCCCCCACCAGGGCGAACCGTCGCTGCGCTGGGGCATCCTCGGCACCGGCTGGATCGCCGGCGAGTTCGTCCAGGCGGTCCAGGCGCACACCGCCCAGCGGGTCACCGCGGTCGGCTCCCGGGCCACCGCGTCCGCCGAGCGGTTCGCGAAACAGCACGGCATCGGCAGCGCGCACGGCTCCCTCGACGCGCTGCTCGGCGACCCGGACGTGGACGTCGTCTACGTCGCCTCCCCGCCCGCCGAGCACCTCGCCCAGGGCCTGGCCGCGATCGCCGCCGGCAAGCACGTCCTGATCGAGAAGCCCCTCGCCACCAGCGCCGCCGACGCCCGCACGCTGCTCGGTGCCGCCCGCGCCGCCGGGGTCTTCGCGATGGAGGCGCTCTGGAGCCGGTACCAGCCGCAGACCCTGCTCATCCGGGAGCTGCTGCGCGAGGGCGTGCTCGGCGAGATCCGCTCGGTCTGGGCCGACCTGGGCCAGGCGATCAACCCGGATCCCGCCCATCGGCTGAGCCGCCCCGACCTCGGCGGCGGCGCGCTGCTCGACATGGGCATCTACCCGATCCAGCTGAACTCGATGGTCCGCGGCACACCGAGCGCGATCACCACGGTCGGCGGGCTCGCCGCGTCCGGCGTCGACGAGTACGCCACCCTGCTCACCACGCACGGCGGCGGCGAGCCGTCGGTCCTCTCCACCTCGATGACCACGCGCACCCCGGCGACCGCGGTGATCAACGGCTCCGAGGCGCGCATCGAGATCGTCTCGCCGTTCCACGTGCCGACCGGTTTCGCCCTCGCCACCAACGACTTCGGGACGCCCCCGGTCACCTGGCAGGACCCCACCGGGATCACCTTCTTCGGCGGGCTGAGCTGGGAGGCGACCGCTTTCGCCCACTACGTCGGCGAGTCCCGCGCCGAATCCCCGCTGCACACGCACGAGGAGACCGTCGCCATCCTCGCCACCATCGACGAGGCCCGCCGCCAACTCGGGGCGGCATGATGGGTTACGCCAGGCGTCTCGCCCCCGGTCAGATCTGCCGCATTTTCCGGTACGACGTGAACGCCCGAGTGTCCACCCTGCTCCACACCGGCACGACGACCCTGTTCGAGGCCCCGAACTGGACCCCGTCCGACGAGCTGATCCTCAACGGCGACGGCCTGCTCTGGTCACTGCCCGCCGACGGCTCCGCCGATCCCCGGCAGATCCCGCTCTCCGGCGTCCCCGAGCTGAACAACGACCACGTCCTCTCCCCCGACGGCGTGTCGATCTACCTGTCCGCGAACGACTGGCACCTCTACCGGGCCCCGCTGGCCGGCGGCGAGGCCCGGCGGATCACCTCCGGTACGTCGCGGATGCACTTCCTGCACGGGGTGAGCCCGGACGACGCGGTGCTCGCGTACGTCGGCATCGATCAGCAGGACTGGTCCACGGCGAGCGTCTGGACCGTGCACACCGACGGCACCCACGGCACGCGCCTCACCGCGCCGGGCGGCGTCGACGACGGCCCCGAGTTCACCCCGGACGGCGAGTGGATCTACTTCAACACCGAGCGCTTCTCGCCGAACGCGCAGATCGCCCGGATCCGCCCGGACGGCACCGCCCTGGAGCGCCTCACCGTCGACGACCGGGTGAACTGGTTCCCGCACGTCGCCCCGGACGGCAGCCGCGCCGTCTACCTGAGCTACCCGCCGGGCACCCGGGGCCACCCGGCCGACCTCCCGGTCGAGCTGCGCCTGGTCGACGCGGACAACTGGCGCACCCCGCACACGGCGGTCGCCCTCCCCGGCGGCCAGGGCACCGTCAACGTCAACAGCTGGTCCCCCGACTCCGCGAGTTTCGCCTACGTCGACTACCCGTTCCCCGCCTGATCGGTCCGGCGGGGTGGGCTGGTCGCCCTCCTGGCTGCTGTCCAGGGGTCTCTCACGGGCTCCGATACGCCCCTGGACACCAGCCGAGAGCCGGCACCGGCACCGGCACCGGCGAACAGCCGCGTGGGCGGAGGCGGCGGGCACGCGATGACGCGCTCTGATGGCCGTACGCGAGAAAAGGTTGTGGCTTCTATATGATCCCGGCCGTGACGACGGCCACGATCGATGCGGACATCACGGAAGCCACCCGACCGAGTGGTGTGCCGGACATCGTCCGGCGCCGGCTGGCGACCCTGCCGAACTGGCGCGATCCGTACTCGTGGCTGGTCACGCTGGTGGTCGTGGTGATCGGGGCGATCCTGCGGTTCGAGCGGCTGGGCGAGCGCAAGGGCTACATCTTCGACGAGGTCTACTACCCGACCGACGCGTGGGACATGCTCACCCACGGCGTCGAGTGGGATCCGGAGCACAACGCGCCGGGCTACGTGGTGCACCCGCCGCTCGGCAAGTGGCTGATCGCCCTCGGCGAGCTGGTCTTCGGCAACGACGAGGTCGGGTGGCGGGTGTCGTCCGCGGTCGCCGGCACCCTGATGATCCTGATCCTGGTCCGGGTCGCCTACCGCCTCTTCCACTCGGTGGTGCTGGCCGGCGCGGCGGGCCTGCTGCTGGCGCTCGACGGTTTCCAGCTGGTGCTCTCCCGCACGTCGCTGCTGGACATCTTCCTCGGGCTGTTCGTGCTGGCCGGCTTCGCCGCGCTGCTGCTGGACCGGGACCACTACCGGCGGCGGCTGCTCCGGGACCTGGAGGACGGCGTCACGACACGGATCGTGCCGTGGTGGCTGCTCGTCGCCGGGGTGCTCTTCGGGATGGCCTGCGGCGTCAAGTGGAGCGCGCTCTTCTTCCTGCCGGTCTTCGCGGCGCTCACCCTGGTCTGGCGGTGGCGGGCCCGGCGTACCGCGGACCGGACCGGGCTGCTCGCCGACCTCGGGTGGGGGGTGCTCAGTGTGGTGCTGACCGTCGTCACCTACCTCTCCACCTGGGCCGGCTGGCTGCTCACCGACGACGGGTTCTACCGGCACTACCGGCGGGACAACGGGCTCAGCGAGCCGTTCGTCATCGGGGCACTGCGCAACCTCTGGCACTACCACCACGAGGCGTACACGTTCCACGCCGGACTGACCAAGCCGCACACGTACCAGTCCTGGCCGTGGCAGTGGCTGCTGCTGGGGCGCCCGGTGCTCTTCGAGTACAAGAACGTCGGCGCGTGCGGGGACACCACCTGCGTCCGCACCATCCTGCTGCTCGGCACGCCGCTGCTCTGGTGGTCGTTCCTCCCGGCGCTCGCCGCGCTGATCTGGTTCGGTCTGGCCCGGCGCGACTGGCGGGCCTGGGCGATCCTCGCGCCGGTCGCCGCCGGATACCTGCCGTGGTTCTACTACGCGGCGAAGGACGACCGGACGATGTTCTCGTTCTACCTGCTGCCCGCGGTCCCGTTCCTGATCCTCGCCGTCGTCCACGTGCTCGGCGCGATCATGACCCCACCGACCGGCCTGGAGATCGGCGCGGCCCGCACCGACCGGCAGATCGTCGGCACGGTGGCGGTGGGGGCGTACGTCCTGCTGGTCGCGGTCTGCTTCGCCTACTTCCATCCGATCTTCGTGAACCAGGTCATCGAGTACGACGACTGGACGTCACGCATGTGGCTCGGCAACCGCTGGATCTGATCGGAGCGGTCTCGGCAGGACATCGAAGTCTGCCACACCCCCGGAACAGATGAGTGACTTCGCCCTAACGGAGGGTGCCCGTACAGCGATCATCGCCAATAGGGTCGGGTGGGTGAGCACTCCGGAGCAGCCGCCGCTCAGCACCCCGGAATACCGGCCCGCGCAGCAGTTCAGCGCCACCACCCGCGGGCTGTGCAGCGCCGCGTACATCGACCACGATTTCGCCACCGCGGTCATCGACGAGGTCGTCGAGTCCGAGCGCAGGGCGGTGCCGCCGTCGTTCGGTTTCGACCTCGACCCGGTGGTACGCCACTGTCTGCGCGCCCGGCGCCTGCTGATCGTCCGCTATACGCTCGTCACCGTCATCCTGCTCGCCGGACTGCTGATCAGCCCGTTCCTGACCCTGTGCTGGCTCGCGTTCTGCGTGGCCGTCGAGATGCTCCGGGCACCGGCCGGCCGGCGATGGCAGGTCCTGCGGTTCGGCGCCGTCACCGTGGTCCTGCTCGCTGCCGCCGTCACCGTCGTCTCGATCACCGTGGTCACCCTGCTCGCCCGGCTCACCCCGGACTGGCTCCTGGAACGGCTCCTCACCGGCGCCGTCGAGACGTCCGCCTCGGCCACCGCCGACCAGCTGGTCGACGCGCTGTTCAGCGCCGCGCTGCTGGTCACGCTGCTGCCACCGGTCGCCATGCTCGCCGCGATGTTCCTGTCCCGCTGGCACGCGTACGGGATCGTCTTCGGCGAGCTCGCGCCGGGCGCCGACGGCACCGCGCCGCAGACCCGCAACGACCGGGTGGAGCGCCGGCTGGCCACGGTCGCGCGGATGCAGCGGGGCAACATCGCCGTGCACGACGTCAACCCGTACGCGGGAGCCGGCCCCTTCCCGGATTCACGAGGCACCGGGGGCCGGTCCGGCGACATCGGACGGAGCTGGTCGTTCGCGGTCACCCTGCGGCCACGTGGCGCCGAGCGCAACGGTCACCGGGTGGCGCTCGACCCGCACGAGCTGAACCGGCGGGTGAACGCCGCGGTGCTCGCGCTCCGCGACACGAGCCTGCGCGACGGCGAGCGCATCCCGAACCTCTACACCGTGCCCTATGTGGCCGCCGACGGCACCCGCCGGCGCGACGACCCGCTGATCGACCGGCAGAGCGGGACGCCGTACACGAAGGCCTCGCCCGAGACGATCGCCGCGATCGAGGCCTGCCCCCAGGGCGGGCTGCGGCACTACCTGCGGGTGGTGGTGCCGGCCAACGGCAAGGAGATCCGGACCCCGGACGGACGGCCGATCCTGCCGGCCCAGGACTCCGGCATCGAGGTGACCGCCTTCATCCACCTCGCGGTCGAGGGCGGCCTGCTCTACACCGAGTTCATCGCGCTGGTCCTGCCGCCGCTGCGGCCCGGCTTCCGGGTCGCCGACCTGCTGCGCGCCGACCGGATGGTGCCGCTCGCCGCGGCGGACACCGCCCGGGGCTTCCTCACGGACAACCTCTACGGCCCGTCGCGCCTGATCCGGATCGGCTGGGACGCGGTACGGCTCCGGGCCCGGATGGCGCGCTCCGCGGCCGAGGCCGAGGAGCTGCGCTACTACGACTACGGAGCACGGTTCAGCGTCCGCGACCTGGCCTCGCAGGAGACGCGCACGTTCATGCAGAAGCTGGACGGCACGAAGTACATCAAGCTGCTGGACAAGACGGTGACCGAGGCGGTGATCGGCTTCCTGCGCGAGCAGGGCGTCGATACCGGCGAGTTCGAGACGAACGTGGCCAACCAGACCTTCGGCACCCTGATCTTCCACGGCGGGGTGCAGAACTTCGGCGGTGCCAACACGATCCACCAGGCGAACACCACGGCCGGAAGCGGGGCATGACGTGAACTTCAACGGACCGGTCGAGTTCCACGGCGGCGTACAGAACTTCGGTGGCGTCAACGAGGTCACCCAGACCAACATCTCCCTCGACGCCGGCGTCCGCGACCGGATCGAGGCGCAGATCGCGGCCCTGCGCGCGGCCCACCCGGACCCGGCGGCGGCCGAGCGGGAGATCCCGGTCCTGGAGGAGGCGGTACGGCAGCCGTCCCCGGAGGGCCGTGGCCGGGTGGAGACCGCGCTGGGCCGGCTCGCCGCCGGGGCGGGCAGCGCCCGCGGCGCCGTCGAGGCGATCGCCGCCATCGCTGCCCTGGTCAAGGCACACTGGCCGGGTTAGCCCGGGTTAGCCCGTGTTCCGGAACCCGGGCTAAATGTCGGTGGTGCTCCGCTTCGGGAAGCCGAGCGGCACCGCGACCTGGTTCCAGATCGCGACGAACCTCTTCTTGTACGTCTGCGCCTGCCGCGAGTACGCCTGCGCTTTCTCCCACGCCGCCGACCGGCTCGCGGTGTCGTCGCAGCTACCGGTCACGGCCGGCTCGGCCCACGCCACGAACTGCTGGTCGGCCTCGAGTGAGGACTGGAACGCGGAGATCAGCGTCGACCGCAACGACCCGCCGCCGATCGCGGACACGTCGGCCGCCTCGGCCGCGGCGATCTGCCCGCGGCGCTCGTCGCCGACCGCCCGCATGTCGGCGAGCGCCGCGCCGAGCTGCGTGCAGCGCTTGACCCGGTCGATCGCCCGGTTCAGCCTGGCACGGCTGGCCGTGCTCTCGTCCAGCAGCCGGTCGATCACGTCCGCCTGCTCCCGCGGCGTCGGCGTGGCCGGGGTGGTGACGGATGCGGTGGTGACGGCGGTGGCCGGATCGGACACCTGCTCCGTGGTGACCTCCGTCGCCGGCGCGGTCGCCGGTCCGGCGATCACGGCGGGTGTGGACGGCTCATCGTCGCGAACCAGCAGCACACCGACCCCGATCACCGCGACCAGCAACGCCGCGGCGAGCCCGATCAGGACCGGCACCAGTGGCGGACCCCGAACGGGCGGCGGTGCGAGGTTTTGCGGGGGCGGGGTCGGGTACCACCCCGGCGCCGACCCGGCGAGCAGGTGGTTGCAGCGGGCACAGCGCGTTGCCGACGGATCGTTGTCGAGACCGCAGGAGGTGCACTCCATGCGGACAAGGCTATCGATCTCCCCTCAACCCTCGGTACCACCCGTATGTACGAGGCGTGATCACCACCATCGGCGGTTCGGCACCGGACGCACGGCTGAAGGGACTTGCGATCATGCGCTTTGATGGATACATGACTGCCCGCGATTATCAGCGCTCTCGATGGAACCCCGCCGCGACCGGGGTGGTCCTGCTCCTCGCCGGGCTGGCCATGGGTCTGTTCGCGATCGTCACCGACGACGGGTTCCCGGTCGCGGGCGTCATGCTGGTCGAGGCGGGCGCGTTCCTCGGGATGTACGGCGTGCTCAGTCGTCGTTTCCGGCAGCGCCGGTTGCAGCGGTAGCCGGCTCGGGGCGGTGGACACCACGAGGCCGGTACCCCAGCTCGTCCGCCACCCCCACGAGGTCGGCCAGCAGCCAGACGGTGGCCAGCCACATCTCCGTACCCTGCAGGCCCGGCCGTCCGCGAGACGGCTGGAAGCCGAAGCCCTGCCCGGGTACCCAGTGCCCGAGCGCCTCCCGCAGCAGTCCCTCGGCGAGCGCCCGCACCTCGTCCGGCCGATACCCCGTCCCCTGGGTCAGCCACAGCGGATGCGCGATGTCCAGGATGTTGCACGCGTTCTGCCGGTCGGCTCGCCTCACCCGGGTGTCCCGCGCATGCGCCAGCACGGTGTCCACCACCCTCTCCGGATAGGGCACCGGCACCCCGAACTGCGCGAACGTCCCCCGTGACGCCCGATAGAACCCGTTCACGACCTGCAGCAGTCCCTCCCCGGCAGAGGATCCACCCCACATTCCGGTACGCCGATCCGCGTTGACCAGCAACCATCCGAGCAGCGTCTCGGCGCCGTCGCCACGGCCCATCCGCCGGTTCCAGTGGATCGCGGTGCCGAGGATGTCCACCCAGTGCCCGCCGTGCCACGCGTTCGTCTCCCACGGCAGCCGCCGCAGCTCACCGACGAGGTCCGCCGTGTCGAGCAGCCGGACGGGATGCGCGAACCCGCTGCCCAGCAGGTCCAGCGCGTACCCGGCGGCCAGCACGTGATAGCCCGCGTCGGGGTCGGTCAGCCCGGGTGACGCCGGGCGGATCCCGCCGCCGGCCAGCAGTGTGCCGACCATCCCGGTGACCGGATCCTGCCACCCGCGCAGCCGATCGCGCTGCACGTCCGCGGGCAGCTGCGGCGGCGCCGTCCCGAGCAGCAGATCGGCGATCTCCACGGCGTCGCACTGGGCCCGGACGGTGGGCGCGGCCCCCGGGACGTCCACGAAGTACTCCCCGTCGAAACACCGCCCCAGGATCTCCCCGGCCGCCGCCCGCGCCGCCTCCGCGAAGGCCGCGGCCTCCCCACCGAGGCCGGCCGTAGCGCGCCGTCCGGTTTTCGGCGGCACCCGCCACTTGATCACCCGGGCCGGGTTGCCGCCGACCACGGCACCCGCCGGAACGTCCTTCGTGACCACCGCCCCGGCCGCCAGCACCGCCCGGTCGCCGACGGTCACCCCGTCGAGGACCACGACGTGCGAGCCGATCCAGACGTCGTTCCCGACGCGGATGCCCTTGCTGGTCAACGGCTGGCGGAAGACCTCGACGTCCGGATCGCTCATCGTGTGGTTGAACCCGAGCAGCGACGTGTGCGCCCCGATCCGCACACCGTCGCCGAGCGCGATCGTCCCGCGGACCACGGTGTACGCGTTGATCGAGCAGTCCCGGCCGGCCCGCAGTTCCCCGGTCAGGTACGCCCCCGCCGCCACGTAGCCGCGCGCACCCAGCTCCAGCCGTTCGTTCTGCACCGCGGCGAGAGCGGAGACGAAGCAGTCCTCCGCGATCGCGTACCCGGGAAGCTCGTTGAACCTCGCCAGGAGCCGGCGCTGACCGGCCTGGGCCTGCTCATCCGCGGCACGCCAGAAGTCCCATGGCGAGTAGTCGAACGGTTGCTCCACGCCGGCCTCCCAGGAAAGCGCATTCCCCTCCATCAAACCGGGGAGACCGGCCAGCGCACAAGATCAGTCCTCGGCTACCGCGAGCGCGTGGGACGGGCAGAGTCCGACCGCTTCCCGTGCCCGGTCGGCGTCCACCCCCTCGGGATGCTCGGTCAGCAGCACCACGATGCCGTCGTCGTCCTGGTCGAACACCTCGGCCGTGGTCAGCACGCACTGCCCCGACCCGACGCACACGTCGTGATCCGCGATGATCCGCACGGCGTCCCCCATCACCAGGTCACCGGCAGCTCGTAGAGCCCGTAGATCCCCGCGTCCGTCTTCAGCGCCAGTGAGTCCACCGAACCCGCGAGCCGCAGCCCGGGGATCCGCCGGAACAGCGTGTTGAAGACGATCTCCAGCTCCAGACGGGCCAGGTTCTGCCCGAGACACTGATGAGGGCCGTACCCGAAAGCGATGTGGTTGCGCGCCCCACGGGTGACGTCGAAGGTGCCCGGGTTCTCGAAGGCGGCCGGATCCCAGTCGGCCGACAGCCCGTTGACGATGAGTCCCTCCTCCGCCCGGATGGTGACGCCGGCGACGTCGACGTCCTCGGTCGCCACCCGGGCGGTCGCGGACTCGACGATGGTGAAGTAGCGCAGCAGCTCCTCGACGGCGAGCGGTGTCCGCGACGGATCCCCGGTGATCAGCGCCAGCTGGTCCGGGTGCTCCAGCAGGCCCACCACGCCCAGCGAGATCATGTTCGCGGTCGTCTCGTGCCCCGCGACCAGCAGCAGGAACGCCAGGCTGACCAGCTCACCCCGGTCGAAGGACCCGCGGGCGATCTGGCGGCTGAACAGGTCGTCGCCCGGCGACGCCATCTTGCGGCCGAGCAGTTCGTCGAGGTACCCCCGAACCTCCTCCAGGCAGCGCCGTCGCTCCTCGGGTGCCGTGGTACGCCGGATCATCGCGCTGGTCCGGCTCTGGAAGAAGTCGTGATCCGCGTACGGCACCCCGAGCAGCTCGCAGATCACCAGCGACGGCACCGGCAGCGAGAGCATCCGGACCAGGTCGACCGGGCGCTCCCCGGCGGCGAGCATCTCGTCGATGAACCCGTCGACGATCTCCTGGATCCGGGGCCGCATCGCCGCGATCCGCTTCACGCTGAACTCGCTGATCACCGCGCGCCGGGCCGCCGAGTGTTCGGCGCCGTCCATCCCGATCATCGACAGCGGCTGGTTCTGGAAGTTCTTGCGGGTCTGCTTGTCCCCGAAGAGGAGCGGGAACCCCTCGCGCCGCCGGTCGGACGAGAACCGGCCGTCGGCGAGGACGGCGCGCGCCTCCTGCCAGCGCGAGATCCACCAGACCTCGTCGCCGCCGGGCAGGCGGACCCGGCTGACGGGTCCCTGATCGCGGGTCCGCTCATACTCCGCCGGCTCGGCGAACGGGCAGGTGCGCGCGACCGGTAATTCGGTGGGAACGGTTTCTGTCATGTCGACCACTCGGCTTTCATGAAGATCCGGACGTTTTTCCTCCGCTTATCGAGCCTAGTCAACCGGATGAAATCCGTCCATACATTGATGAATTGATCATCGAGGACATGCGATACTGCAGGTCAGGACGCTTGAGAACCAGGACGGTGACCATGCAGCCCGGTCCGCTGCGTGCCGACGCCCGCCGCAACCGCGAGCAGATCATCGAGGCCGCCCGCACCCTCTTCCTGCGCCTCGGCCCCGACGTCCCGATGGAGGAGATCGCCCGCAGCGCCGGGGTCGGCGTCGGCACCCTCTACCGCCGCTTCCCCGACCGCGACGAGCTGATCAAGGCCGTCAGCCTGGACACCTTCAGCCGCCTCGCCGAGCTCGCCACCCGCGCCGAACGCGAGGAGCCCGACCCCGCCACCGCCCTGACCCGCCTGCTGCACTCGGCCCTGGAGCTCCACCTCGGCCTCGCCACCGCCTCGATGTCCGCGCCCGGCAAGCGCGCCCTGATGGACTCCCCCGAGGTCAGCGCGTACCGCACCGAGGCGATCGCGGTCGTCGGCCGCCTGGTCCGCCGCGCCCAGCAGGAGGGCACCATCCGCCCCGACATCGGCCCCGGCGACGTCGCGGTCGCCCTGGCCGTCGTCTCCCGCTTCCTCCCCCCGGCCCTCCTCCCCACCGACCTCCCCCCGACCGAGAACGATCTCGCCGACATGGCCCGCCACCGCCTCTTCACCCTGATGATCGACGGCCTCCGCACCACCCCCGGCACCCCCCTCCCCGGCCGCCCGATCGAAGACCAGGACGTGGAGACCTTGCGCCGCCAGCGCACGCCTTTCTGACTTCTCCGGTACGCCGTCCGCGCTCCCCCCGCGCTCAAAAGGCCACGCCGTCCGTGGCCCGCGAGGCCCGTGCCCACTCCAGACCGTCACGCGCCCCCTCCCCTGGCTGGCTCTCCGGGGTGTCTCGGGCCTGGCGAGGCACCCCGGAGAGCCAGCCAGAAGCCGGAGCCGCCAATCCCCTGCCCGACAGATCGGAAATGTCGCCTGACGGGGCTGTCGAGCGGCGGGAATGTTCGCCTGACGGGGCTGTCGAGCGGCGGATGGGTTCCGAGAGGTGGCGGGAGTGAACGGTGCGGCGGGAGTGGGCCGTAGAGGCGAGTAGGTTGTGACGCTGTCAGAGCGTCGCGTTCGCTCCGGTCACGGCCACGAGGAGTCAAGGGTGAGCACGTCCGAGAGCACGCACGCCGACATCGGCGAGCCGGCCCCACCCGCCGAGATCACACCGGCGGCGGCCCCCGGCGCGAAGAAGCGCACGACGAAGGCGGAACCGTGGCAGTTCGGGCCGCTGGAGGGGCTCGCCGTGCTGCTCATCCTGTTGCTGCTGCTGCGGAGCCGGCTCTCGGTCGTCGTGTCCAGTGCGGGGCTGCAGACCTGGACGACGATCTTCGTGTCCGTTCTCGTTCAGGCTATGCCGTTCCTGGTGTTCGGGGTCGCGCTCTCCGCCGTGATCGCGGTCTTCGTGCCACGGAGCTTCTGGGCGAAGGCCCTGCCCCAGCACCCCGCTCTCGCCGTACCCGCGGCGGGTGTCGCCGGGGTCATCCTGCCCGGGTGCGAGTGCGGCAGCGTGCCGATCGCCGGTTCGCTGATCCGGCGCGGTGTCACCCCGGCCGCGGCGCTCGCGTTCCTGCTCGCCGCGCCCGCGATCAACCCGATCGTGCTCACCGCCACCGTGATCGCGTTCCCCGGCCAACCGCTGATGGCCGTCGCCCGGGGCACCGCCAGCCTGGTCGTCGCGGTGCTGATGGGCTGGCTCTGGCTGCGGATCGGGCGACCGGAATGGATCAAACTGCCGCACCGGCCGGATCTCGACGACGCGTCGAAGTGGCGGGCGTTCTGGGCGGCCTGCCGGCACGACGTCATGCACGCGGGCGGCTTCCTCGTCGTCGGCGCGGCCGCGGCGGCCACCATCAACGTGGTGATCCCCGAGGCCTGGCTGCAGAGCCTGGCGAGCAATCCGGTGGTCTCGGTGATAGCGCTGGCCGTCCTCGCCGTGCTGCTCTCGATCTGCAGCGAGGCGGACGCGTTCGTCGCCGCCTCACTGTCCCAGTTCTCGCTGACGTCGCGGCTGGTCTTCCTGGTCGTCGGCCCGATGGTCGACCTGAAACTGATCTCCATGCAGGCCGGCGTGTTCGGGCGGCGGTTCGCCTTCCGGTTCGCCCCGGCCACGTTCGTCGCCGCGATCCTGATCGGCTCGCTCTTCGGAGGAGTGCTCCTGTGAACCGCCTGACCCAAGCCGTGATCATGCTGCTGCTCGGTGCCACGGTCATCAAGGCCACGGTCACCGACACCTATCTGCGGTACGTCAAGGCGGGCCTCGGCCCGTATCTCCTGGCGGCCGGCATCCTGCTGGCCGCCGCCGCGCTCGCGACCTTCTGGTACGAGATCCGCACCGCCCGGAACCGGGAGGCGGCGCAGGCCCACGACCACGACGACCACGGGCACGACCACGAGCACGACGACGGGCACGGGCACGGCCACGGCGAGACGCGGGTCGGCTGGCTGCTCCTGCTCCCCGCGCTCGCCATGCTGATGATCTCGCCGCCCGCGCTCGGGTCGTACTCGGCGAACCAGGCGGGCAGCGTCGGCCTCTCCGCGGCCTCGGACTACCCGCCCCTCCCCGACGGCGACCCGGTCGAGGTCACCCTGCTCGACTACGCGTCCCGGGCGCTCTTCGACAGCGGGAAGAGCCTGACCGGCCGCAACCTGAAGCTGACCGGTTTCATCACGCCCGGCCCGGACGGCTCGATGATGCTGGCCCGGATCGTGCTCACCTGCTGCGCCGCCGACGGCCGCCCGATCAAGGTCGGTCTCACCGGTGTCTCGATGGACGCGCCGGCCGACGCCTGGGTGCAGATCGAGGGCGTCTACAGCACCCAGGTCGGCACCGATCCGGTGAACAACGCCCAGATCGCGTACATCGAGGTCCGCGGCTGGCAGGAGATCGACGAGCCGAAGCAGCCGTACGTCTAGAGAGCGATGACCTCGAGGTCGACCGGCGCCAGGATGGTGCCGGTGTAGCCGATCGCGGCCGCCGCGGCCTTGGCCTTGGCGAGGAAGACGCTCGCGGCCTGGGGCAGCGGCGTGTAGTGGCAGAACGCCAGGCTCGCGGCCCCGGCGGACTTCGCGACGCCGGGCAGGTCGACCACGTTGGAGTGCGAGACCAGCATGTGCTCCTTCATCGCCGCCCGCTGCGCCTCCGGGACGTACTGCAAGAGCACCGGAAGCAGGTCGTTGTCCTGGGCCTCGTGGATCAGCAGGTCGCAGCCCCGGGCCAGGGTGATCAGGTTGGCGTTCGGCGCGGCCGTGTCGCCGGAGAAGACCACCTTCTTGCCGGAGCTCTTGATGGTGAACCGGTACGCGTACGGGTCGCGCACCTCCGGCCCGTGCGAGACGCGGGTGGCGTGCACGATGACGTTGTCGTCCTCCATCACCGTCGTGAGCGGGTGGCGCCGGGGCAGCTCGACGTCGTGTCCGCGAACCGTCTCGAACGTCCCGAACCCGCCGCCGGACTCGAAGAGGTCGATGTCCTGCCCGAACGCGGCCCGCACCCCGGAGACCAGCCGGCGCGCACCGGGCGGCCCCCAGACGCCGACCTTCGACGGCAGCGGGTTCGGGTCGGTCCATCCGTGCAGCAGCAGACCGGGCAGGCCGGACGTGTGGTCGAAGTGGTGGTGGGTGATGAACACGTGGTCGACGGCGGTGAACCCGAGTCCGCTCTTGACCAGTTGGTTCGGGGTGTCGTACCCGCAGTCGATCAGGTAGACGCGCTCGTTGACGACCAGCGCGATCGCCGGTTTGGCCTGCCCGCTGTTCAGCTTGGGCCCGCCGTTGACGCCGAGCATGACGACGCGGTCGCCGGAGGAGGAAGCCGTGGAGGCCGCCAGGGCGGCGCTGCCGGGTAGCACGGCGCAGGAGGCTCCGATGCTCAGGGCGCCGAGCAGCGCCGTCCGCCGGGTCGTGGTCATCGTGTGATGCAGGTCTCCGCACATGCCCGACAGTCTCGGGCCGGGAAAAGCCACCCGGCCAGCGGGAATGAGCGCACGAGCGTTCGGTCGCACCGAACGCTCGTTGTTACGATCACGACGAAATGGATCTCACCGTGCAACACCTGCGCTGCTTCGTCGCGGTCGCCGAGGAGCTCAACTTCACCCGCGCGGCCCGGCGCCTGCACCTGAGCCCGTCCACCGTCAGCGAACAGATCACCCTGCTCGAACGCCGTCTCGGCCGCCCGCTCTTCGTCCGCACGCCGCGCACCGTCCAGCCGACCGCGGCGGCCGGCGAGCTACTCCCGCTCGCCCACCGGGCGGTGACCGCGATGGATCAGGTCGTCACCTGGGCCACCGGGCCGGACACCGCCTCGACCGTGGTGGTCGGCGTGATGGCGTCCAGCGAGCAGTTCCGCGCCCTGCTCGCCGGGGCCCGGTCCACCGCGCCGGGCGTCGACTGGCGGATCCGGCAGCTCGGCTTCGAACCGCCCTACGACGCCCTGCTGCGCCGGGACCTGGACGCCGCGGTGCTCGCCGAGATCGGCCCGGCCCGGCGGATCGCCGGGATCGTCGCGCACGACCTCTGGCAGGAGCGCCTGGTGGTGGTCGCCCACGAGAACCACCCGCTGGTCGAGCGCCGCCGTCTGCGCCTCGGCGACCTGGCCGCCGAGAGCCTGATCTGCGGACCGCACGGCCTGGAGAACGAGCAGTGGTTCGCGGCCATCCTCGCGCTGATCCCGGGCACCCCGAAGGTCCTGGCCACCGCCACCAACCTGGAGGAACTGGTCGAGATGTGCGCGGCCGGGATCGGCATCGCCGTCTCCCCCGCCTCGGTGATCCAGATGTTCCCGCGTCCGGGCCTCGCCTTCGTCCCGCTGCACGAGGCCCCGCCCGCGACGCTGCGCCTGCACGTCCGCCGCGACGACCCGGCACGCACGGTAGCCGTCCTGGTGGACCGGGCCCGGGAGCTGTTCAGTTGACCGTACGGAGATCCAGGCTGTTGCGGATGTACGACGACTGGTCGCCGGTCGACCACCAGAGCACGCCGCCGCGGTAGGTGATGTTGCCGGCGTCCTGGCTGACCAGCACGGTCTTGCGATCGCTGAGGTCGTAGATCAGCAGCTCCGCGTTGCCGCTCAGCTCCGCCTGCGTGCCGACCTGCGCGATGATCTCGAACCGGTCCAGCACCGCGACGTCGGTGATCCCCGTGGTCACGTCACCCTCCGCGACCTTACGGCGGGCCGAGCCGTCCGGCTGGGACAGCTCCATCTTCGCGTAGCCGTCCTGGTTGATCGAGACCAGCTGGCACCAGGCCGAGCTGCACGCGGTCACCGTACGCTTCCCGGTCGGCACCGCGATGTCCTGCCCGGTGGTCAGGTTACGCAGCGAAGTGGTCCCGGACGCGGCGATCTGCCCGTCCACCGCCCACGGCCAGGTGGTCATCCGCCAGTCACCCTTGGCGGTGGTCGACGAGACCTTACCGCCGGTGAGCTTGATCGAGCGGAACTCGGTGCTCTGCCCGCTGCCCGCCGCCACCCAGTGCACGCTGCCGCCGTCGATCACCAGGTCGTCGGTGGAGTCGTAGAACCGCACGTCCCCGACGTCCGCGGTCACCATCCGTGCCGGGGCCTCATCGGTCAGCGAGGCGGTCCAGAGTTGCGCCTTCCCCTTCACGCTCTCCACCCAGACGAGTGTGTCGCCCGAGCTGGTCAGCGCCGCGAACGGCGCGTGCCCGGCCTCCGGGACCGTGCGCAGCACGCGTACGTCACCACCGGACCGCCGGATCACCAGCCGCAGCGTGCCGTCGGTCCGCGCCGTCCCGGCCGAGGTCTTCGCGTCCAGAAACAGGCCGGGCGTGTATTCGCTACCGTCCGTCAGCTTGGCCGGCAGACTGCCACGCTCCGCCTCCGGCCAGGCGACCGCGAGCGGTGTCGGCTGCGTCGACTCCGACTGCGCCGGCTTCCCGAAGAGCAGCCCGGCCCCGGCCACGAGCGCCACCCCGAGCACCGTGAGCGTGCGATACAGGGGAACCCGCTCAGACATCCGACGATGCTAACCCCGCCTGCCGCACGCCAGGCGTTCAGGTCACTCTTGCTTCGGAGGTACGCGCCACGGCGTACCCGAAACGCTCAAAAGGCAGGCGGGAGCGCGGCAGGGACCTCGCCGCGGACGGTGGCCGCGGGGATCGACGCCGTGAGGGTCCAGTCGTGGCCGATGTCCGCGGCGGTGCGCAGCAGCTTCGGCAGGTGCTCCTCGATCAGCGTGTCGACCGAGGTCTCGGCCGCGTGCACGGTCACGTTGATCGCCGCGACCACCCGGCCCTCGCCGTCGCGGACCCCGGTGGCGACCGAGCGGATGCCGGGCGCGAGATCCTGGTCGGCGAGCGCCCAGCCCTTGGCCCGGACCTCGCGCAACGACGCCGAGAGCTCCGCGGGCGTGGGCTGCCAGCGCGCGGTGATCCCGGAGCGTGACGCCTCGGCCAGCACGCTCGGTACCGAGGCGGGCGGCAGCGCGGCGAGCAGCACCTTCCCCATCGACGTGGCGGCGGCCGGGAAGCGGGTGCCGATCGAGACGGCGAGCGTGACGATCTTCGGAACGGCGACCCGGGCGACGTAGACGATGTCGCCGCCGTCCAGCTGGGCCATCGACGTCGACTCGTTGGTCGCCGCGACCAGCTTCTCCATGTGCGGGCGGGCCACCTCCCACATGTTCAGCGAGTGCACGTACGCCATCCCGAGGTCGAGGACCCGCGGGGTGAGCGCGTACCCCCGGCCCGCGCCGCGCACGTACCCGAGCGTCTCCAGGGTGATCAGAATCCGCCGCACGGTGGGTCGCGCCAGGCCGGTCTGCCCGGCGATCTCACTGAGCGTCATCGACGGCTCCCCCGGTCGGAAGGAGCGCAGGACGTCGAGGCCACGCGCGAGGGCCTCGATGAAGTCGGGCCCCGCGCCCCTTCCGGTGTCAGTCACCCGGCTCATGCTTCCACTGCGCGGTTCCGGCGTCCCACTGGGTGTACTGATAGGGATTGTCGAAGAGCTCGGCCTCGGGGACATCGGGATTCATCCCCCGCGCCCAGGCCTCCTCCCCCATCGTCTCCCGCAGGTACGACACGGTCGCCTCGACCTTGGCCCGGGCCGCCGCGAGGTCCACGCCGACCAGCTTCCCGTCCCGCTTGACGACCTTCCCGCCGACCAGCACGGTGTGCACGTCGCCGCGCTGGGCCTGGAAGGCGACGTGGCCGTACGGGTTGAGGACCGGGAACATCACCGGCGACGCGTCGTTCTTGATCAGCACGATGTCCGCCTGGCGGCCCGGGGTGAGCGCGCCGACGGCTGAGTCCATCCCGAGCGCGCGGGCGCCGCCGCGGGTGGCCCAGTCGACGACGTGCTCGGCGCGCAGGTGGTGGTTGGTGATCGTCCTCTGCTCGGCGTGCGCCTCCAGGTGCTCGCGGGACCGGTCGGCGCTGAGCGTGGTGCGCATCGCGGAGAAGAGGTCGCCGCTCCACCAGACGCTGGTGTCCATCGAGAGCGAGACCGGGATGCCGTACTTCCGCAGCTGCCAGGTGGGCGGGTAGCCCTGGCCGGCGCTCTGCTCGCTCTCGGTCGAGACGGAGACCGAGCCGCCGGTCGCCGCGATCCGGTGGTACGAGTCGGCCCCGAGCGTGGTCGCGTGCACGTAGACGGTCCCGGGGGTCATGAACCCGTTCTCGTACATCAGCCGGATGCCGTCGTCGTTGGTGGCGCCCCAGACCCCGGCGTGCGTGGTCACGGGGACGCCCAGCTCACGGGCGGTCTCGAAGGCGGCCTTCTCGGGGAACGCCGGGTCGCCGGTGACGTCGAAGGCGAGCTGGAACCCGGCCAGCTTCCCGCCGTCGATCCGCCGCCGGAAGAAGTCCCGGAAGCCATCCGAGGTGGACCACTCCCACGGCCCCTGCTGGATGTTGCCGTACCCGAGGACGAACCGGCCCGGCACGGCAACGAGTGCGTCGACCGCGGCGTCGGCGTGCTGCGGGGTCTGCAGCCCATGCGACCAGTCGACGGTGGTGGTGACCCCGGCGTCCAGGGCCTCGATCGCGGAGAGCAGGTTGCCGGCGTAGACGTCCTCGGGCCGGAAGAGCTTGCCCGATTCCAGGTAATACCAGACGAAATACTGGGTCAGGGTCCAGTCGGCGCCGTAGCCGCGCATCGCGGTCTGCCACATGTGCCGATGCGTGTCGATCATGCCGGGCATCACGATGCCGCCGGTCGCGTCGATCTCCTCGGCGCCCTCCGGGGCGCTCAGGCCGTACCCGATCTCGGCGATCTTCCCGTCGACCACGAGAACGTCGGCGCCGGGCAGGACCGTACGGGTGTCGTCCATGGTGAGCACCAGGCCGTTGCGGAAGATTGCGCTCATCGTCACCTTCTTTCGGACTACTGTCCGCTGTGCGGGCAGCGCGGTTCGCTCAGCGTGGCCCCGGTCACCTTTGATGTCAAGGGCATGTTTCGGCGACATCAACCGGGCGTTGACAGGGCAGGTCGGAGCGAGGAATCTGTTCTGGCGGACAGGTGTCCGCAGAACGGGCGGTAGATATGACTGGGCCTCTCGCGGGGCTGCTCGTCGCCGACTTCTCCCGGATCCTCGCCGGGCCGTACGCGACGATGCTCCTGGCCGATCTGGGCGCGCAGGTGATTAAGGTGGAGGGTCCCGGCGGCGACGACACCCGGACCTGGATGCCACCGGTGCGCGACGGCGTCTCGACGTACTATCTCGGCGTCAACCGGAACAAGCGCTCGATCGCGCTCGACCTCAAGGACCCGGACGACCTGGCCGCCGCACGTGAGCTGGCCCGGCGCGCGGACGTGCTGATCGAGAACTTCCGGCCCGGCGGGCTGACCCGTTTCGGACTCGACTACGACTCGGTTGCCGCGCTTAACCCGCGCCTGGTTTACGCCAGCATCAGCGGCTTCGGCTCCGGGGCGGGTGCCTCGATGCCCGGGTACGACCTGATGGTGCAGGCGATCTCCGGGCTGATGAGCCTCACCGGTGATCCGGACGGGTCGCCGTACCGCGCCGGGATCTCGGTCTTCGACGTGATGGCCGGCATGCACGCGAGCATCGGCATCCTGGCCGCCCTGCACCACCGGACCACCGGCGGGCGCGGGCAGCACGTCGAGGTCAACCTGCTCAGCTCGGCGCTCTCCGGGCTGGTCAACCACTCCAGCGGCTACGTCGCCGGGGACACGATCCCGTACCGGATGGGCAATGCGCACCCGAGCCTCTTCCCGTACGAGCCGCTGCCCACCGCCGACGGCGAGCTGATCGTGATCGCCGGCAACGACGGCCAGTTCGCCAAGCTCTGCGCCGTCCTGGGCCTACCGGGGCTGGTCGCCGACCCCCGCTTCGGGCGTAATCAGGATCGGACAGCCAACCGGGAGCAGCTGCGACCGATCCTGGTCGAGCGGCTCGCCACCCGCACCAAGGACGAGTGGTTCCGCGACCTGATCGCCGCCGGCGTGCCCTGCGCACCGATCAACACCGTCAACGGCGGTTTCGCGTACGCCGCAGAGCTGGGTCTGGAGCCGGTGATCGACGCGGGCGGCATTCCGTCGACCCGGAACCCGATCACGTTCTCGGCCACGCCGCCGAGCTACGAACTGCCGCCGCCCGGACTGAACGAACACGGTGAGGAGATCCGTGCATGGCTACTGAGCTGAATGCAGACCCGGGACTGAGATTCCCGACCGGCCTCGGCACCTCCGACCGGGACTCGATCTCTCTGCTCGGGCAGGATCTCGCGGCCGACCTGATGGGGAAGGTCGGTTTCGGGGAGCTCGCGTTCTGGCTGGTCGCGGGACGCCGTCCGACGAAGGGCGAGGTACGCGTCTTCGAAGCCGTACTGGTCGCCCTCGCCGATCACGGGTTCACCCCGACGGCGATCGCGGCGCGGCTGACCTATCTGTCGGCGCCCGATTCGTTGCAGGGCGCGATGGCGGCGGGCCTTCTCGGCGGCGGTTCCCGCTTTCTCGGAGTCACCGAGGACACCGGTGTATTCCTCGCCGCCGCGCTCTCGTCCTCCACTTCTCCCGACGTCGGCCAACTCGCTCGTCACGTGATCGCGTCCACGCCCGGGCGCATTCCGGGGCTCGGGCATCCGGTCCACAAAGTGCAGGACCCGAGGACGCCGGTCCTCATCGGGATCGCCAAGGAGGAAGGGCTCTACGGACCCCACCTCGAACTCCTTGAGGCGATTGCCGCCGTACACGAGAAGAAGTTGCCGTTGAACGGTGCCGGGGTGTGCGGTGCGGCCCTCGCCGACCTCGGTCTGCCGGTGGAGATGCTGCGCGGATTCGCTCTGCTGGCGCGCGCCGCCGGACTGCTGGGGCAGATCGCCGAGGAACGGCGGCGCCCGATCGCCAACCAGATCTACATGACCGTCGACCGGAACGCCGTCTACGAGGCTTAGAGAGGATTCGTCATGGCCAGCATCGTCGCGGTCATCGCCTCGACACACCATCCCTTCTACTACCGGGCCAGCACCGCGACGGGTGCGGACCGGCCCCCTTTCGCGGACGAGTGGACCCGGAAGATCCTCGCTTTCCGGGAGACGCTGACCCGCGCCAATCCGGACGTCCTGGTGATGGTCGGCTCCGATCACTTCCACCAGCTGTGGCTGGACAACATGCCGCAGTTCCTGGTCGGCAAGGCACCGGTCTACGACGCGAACTGGTACAACGAGGAGCGCGAGTTCGGCCTGCCCCGGATGCTCCTGAAGGGCCAGGAGGACCTCTCCGGGCACATCCTGCGCTCCGGCCTGGACGCCGGCTTCGACCTGGCGTTCAGCAACGAACTGCGCATCGACCACAGCGTGACCTGCCCGATCATCACGCTGCGCCCGGAGGCCGACCTGCCGATCGTGCCGATCTACACGAACATCTTCGCGCCGCCGCTGCCGCGCCCACAGCGGTTCGTGCAGCTCGGTGAGGCCCTGCGGACGATCATCGAGCAGTGGCCGTCACACCTGCGCGTCGCGGTGATCGGGACCGGTCACCTCTCGCTGGAGCTGGGCGGCCCGCGGCAATTCGGCCCGCACGGCCCCGACCCGGCTTTCGACGCGAAGGCCGTCGAATGGATCGCGAACGGCGACCTGGACGGCTGCCTGCGCGAGGTGACCCTGGACAGCCTGCACGACCCGGGGAACGCCACACACGGATTCATGGACTTCATGCTGATGATGGGTGTCGCCGGGGCCGGGGTGAAGGCCGATTACGTCGACACGCTCGACCTGTTCCACACCATGGAGGCCTACTTCACCTGGTACCCGAACGGTGGTGTCGCATGAGCAGGTACCTGCTGAACAAGTTCCTCTTCACCGTCGACCGCGATCCCGACCTGGTCGAGCGATACCGTTCCGCTCCCGCCGACCTGGTCCCGTGGTGGGAGTCGACCATCGCGAACTCCCTCCTGAACTGCCACACCGGCGAGGCGAGCACGTGGCTGGCCTTCACCGACGAGGAACGGACCGCGCTGATCACCCACGACCACGTGAAACTGTTCGAGCTGGGCGCCCACCCGTTCCTGACATTGACGCTGTTCATCGCCATGTTCGAGCGCGACAACACCACCGAGCTGGAATACCAGAAGGCGTACGGGGCGGCCCTCGCCCACGTCACCCGCCCCTATCCCGACATCACGACATGATCCGCGCGGCCGTCCTCACCGTCTGAGGCCGCCCACCGGCCCTGTCCCACCGGCCCTGTCCCACCGCCCGGCCGCCGCCCTGCGCATCCTGCGCCCGGGCGGCCGCCTGGACAAACCCCGGCCGCACCGGCCTGACCTGGTGACCTTCCGCCCTCCCGTGAGACCGTGACAAGGGTCGAGCCACGGAAGGGATGTGGATGCCCGCGCCTCAGTCCCCGATAGCCGATCGGCAGAACACTCCCGAGATCCTCACCCTGGCACGCGCCATGAGCGCCGCCCACGCCCGTGCCCAGCGCCTCGAGGGCACCAGGATCGTCATGTCGATCCTGGTCGCCCTGACCTCGATCGGCGCCGCGCTGCTCCCCGCGCTGGCCACGCCGGTGGCCGCTCTGGGTGCGGGCTGGGCACTGGCGCAGGGCCTCGGCTTCACCGTGTGGATCCTGGGGCGCCCGGATACGCCGTCGTTTCGCCGGTACCGTGCTGGCGGTCCTGATCGGCTGGCCGCTCGCCGGCGTGCTGCTCGGCGTCCTGCTGCAGATGCCGCTCGGCCGCCTGCTGGTGATCTGGTTCGTCCCGGCCCTGGGCATGCTGCTGACCGCTTCCGACCTGTACCGCCGCCAGGCCGAGACCGCGGCCACCCGCTCCCGGGTACTCGCCCTGGTCGCCGGCCGCTTCCCGGGCCGCCCGCACCGGCCCGTCCCACCCGGTGACCCCGCCGTGCTGGCCCGCCAGGTGCAGGATGTCCTTCTTGCCACGCGGCGCACCCAGGCCCGCGTCCCGGACTGGTTCTTCCTGCACTTCCGCCCCCGCGACCGCGTCGACTTCCAGCGCGAGGTGACGGATCTGGCCGGGTCCGCCGATCCCGTCCCACCACCGTCCACCCCACCCGGGCAACCGTCGCCATAGACGTACCGCGATGGTTACAGTACGGAGAGCCAGGCCTGCCGAGGATGCCCCAGCATGGGCCCCGCAGGCCGGTGCGAACCGCAAGGAGGGTTCCGTGCGTCAATCCTCTCCCGGAGAGCCGCGTCCCGAACTCGAGACGTCGGAGTCGGCCGCGGCCGACGTCAGTGGGCGAACCCTGCTCGAACTCCTCCACGACCCGGACTCCGAGGTGGCCGCCTCGGTCCAGCGGCTACTCGCGGAACGGGAGCACCGGCACGACGTGGTCGCCGGTTGGAACAGTCTCCCTCCCCGGTGACGGCCCTCGCCGAACGGCACCGGCTGTCGTCCGCCCAGCTCACCTCGATCGCCTGGGGGATGCCCGGCCCTCAGGTCATCGACGCCCTCTACGCCGCTGACACCAGTCGACTGCGGTTGCTCGCCGCGCACGTCCTGAGGCAGAACGGCGCGGCGGCCGGACCCGGCGCGGACGCTCTCGCGGTGCTGGATGCGGCGCAGCGCCGCGATCCCATCGCGACCGCGGCGGTGCTCCGGTCCGGGTGGCTCGGTGCCTGGACCGCCCGGATGCTCGACCATGCTCCTGCCGATACGGCGCATCATCGCCTCGGCGTCCTGGCCACGGCGGCCGCCCGGCACACGGGGATCCGCACCGAGCTACGCCTGCCCGTTCTCGGTGGGAGCCTGCACTTCCCGACCCTGGGCACCGTCTCCGTTCCCGGTGCCGAGACCGGATCCGTCGCGGTCGTCCGTGTCGACAGCGGCCTGCACATCGACGTCGCCGGCACGACGGTCGACGAGGCGGGATCCCGGTGGGATCCGGTCCGAGCCCTGACCGCGCAGGGCATCCGGCTACTGGTCGACGACCGGGATCCCTGCCGGGACAGCTTCGATGTGCCGCCGTGCGGACCACTCCCGGACGCCGAGTTCGCGCGCTGGCAGACGGCCTTCCGGGAGGCGTGGTCCCTACTGCGCCGTCACGTCCCGGCCATGGCCGCTCAGGTGGGCGGCGGCCTCCGCGTCCTCGTCCCGCTCGGCCCGCCATCGACAGCCGGTGGGCGGAGCGTCAGCTGCGTCGACGCCCTCGGCACGCTCGCGGCCACCACTCCGGAGGACGGCATCAGTCTCGCCCTCACGTTGGTGCACGAGTGGTCCCATTCTCTGCTCAACGGCCTGCTCGAGTTCACCGTGCTGTCTGAGCCGGGCTCACCCGCAACCTACTTCGCGCCGTGGCGGCCGGACCCGAGACCCCTGCTGGGCGTACTGCACGGGACGTTCGCGTTCCTCGCGGTCACCGAGACCCTGCGGTCGTTCCTCGCCGCGGACATCGGCGGCGAGCCGGCGGGGCACGAGTTCGCCCTACGGCGAGCCCAGCTCGCCGAGGTCCTCGAAACGCTTGCGGACGTGCCCGGGCTGACACCACAGGGACAGCGTTTCGTGGCGGTGCTGCGCCACCGCTCCGCAGACCTTGCCGGCGTCGCGGTACGCCCCGAGTACGACGCCACGGCTACCGCGCGGATCGCGGTGTCACGCGCCGCCTGGGCTCGCCGTCGAGAGGGCGAGCCCAGTTGATCCGTCACACCCGCGGCGGCTCGATGTCACAGTCAGCTCGCTGACCACGGACGGCGTCCAGGGTCGCCGGATGGTCCGCGCCGAGCACCCGGCTCATCATCGTCAGCGTCTCGTCGAAAAGCGCCTGCGCCGAGTCGTCCCGGTCCATCCTGAGCAGGGCCGCGTTGATCGCACAGGCCAGCGTGTCCGGGTGCGCCGCACCCCGTGCCTCGATCGAAAGCTGGTACGTCGACCAGGCCAGCCTCTCCGCTTCCTCGGTGGCACCGGCGTGCACGAGATCCTCCACCAGCCCGCTCGATGCCGCCAGCGTGTAGGGGTGCCGCTCGCCCAGTGCCACGGTGAGACCGGCCAGGGCGTTCTCGTCGACCTGCCGCGCGTCGGCGAAATCACCCGCGGACCGCAGCACCAGCGCGAGATTGACCTTGGCTGCCAGCGCGAGCGGGTGCATCGCCGAGAAGGCCTCCCGGTAGTGATCGACGGCCTCCCGCAACAGGGTACGGGCCTCGGTGATCTCCGACGGGCGGCCGCAACAACGCAGCGCGTTCGCGTAGCCGATGGTGGCCGCCAGCGTCTGCTCGTGCTGGGACCCGAAACGCGTGTAATGGTCGCGATAGCTCTGACGGCCGTTGTCCCGCGCCTCCGCGTAGAACCCCGACTTCCGCAGCGCCATGGTCAGCGTCCGTCCCGCCATCAGTGGATCGCGGTGTCGTGGGCCGAGCATGTCCCGCAACTGCGGAACGGCGGTACGCATCAGCGAGAGAGCCTGCTGGTAGCGCCCCTCCCCGTAATAGTCCTGGGCGAGGTTCACCATGCACAGCAGGGTCCGTGAATCGCCCTCGCCGACCTGTTTCCGCCATCGCCGCAGGATCTCCTCGTCCACGGCCGAGGCCTCCGCGAAGCGCCCCAGATGGCGGAGACTCACCGCGAGATTGTTCTGCGCACGCCAGGTGGCCTGCTCGTCCGAGCCCAGGACGCGTAGATGCCGCGCGACGTTGTCCTCCTCCACCATCAGCGCCTCGGCGAACTGGCCCTCCAAACGGAGGTCCACGCCGAGGAGGTTCGCCGTGTAGAGGGTGTGTTCGTGGTCCTCACCGAAACGAGGGTCCCGCCGCAGCCGTTCGAAGGTGTCGGTGCCCAGCCGCCGGGCCTTGCCGGTCTCCCCGAGAAGCCGGTACGCGTTCGCGAGATGCCGTTGCGCGATCAGGGTCAACTCGTCGTCCGGTCCCGGCCCGCCGTTCGTCCACCGGTCGACCACGACCTCGCCCAGAGCCCGGCTCGCCTCGTAGTCTCCGATCACGAAGAAGTAGCGGATCTGGTCGACCACGACCAGCCGGGCGGTGTGCTCCTCAGCGTCGATCAACTCAGCCGCGTCGATGTGCGGCGCGACCTCGCTGAGCATGGGCCAGTTGTCGGGGTCGTCCGGGTACCCGGGATTCGCGTACGTGAGAAGCCGTTGCGCGTTCTCCCGGCTCTGGCGCAGCCGTTCCTGGAGGAGTTCCGTCCGGAGTACCCGCTGGGTCAACCGGTGGACCTGGACACGCTGCCCCTCGTCGACCTTGGCGAGGCCGAAGCGCCGCACCTCGCGGATGGCCCGGTTCAGATCGATGGGCCGGTCCAGGGCCTGCTGCAGGTTCCCGCTGAGTCCGCCGCCCCGCCCGGCCCGCAGTGTGGTCACCGAGATCGGCACCGGGCCGAGATACGCGAACAACTCCAGAAGCTCCGCGGCGGCCGGCATCTCGGCACGGAGCCGGTGCACGGCCAGCTTCAGGACCACGTAGATCGTCTGCGGGTAGTCGATCGGCTTGCCCTCGGAGAGCAACTCCTCCAGGTTGGCGTCGAGCAGCTCGAGGTACTCCGCAATCGGCATGCCCGTGGTCGCGTGCCAGTTCGCGGCCTGCTCCAGCGCCAGGGGCAGGTCACCGAGCTTGTCGGCCAGCCGGTCCGCGCTGTCGTCGTCGATCGCCCGGCCGTGCCGGCGGATGAGCTGGATACTCTCCGATCGCTCGAAGACATCGACCTCGATCGCGTTACCCCGGGCCGACCAGGCGGCGTTGTTGCGCGATGTGACGATGACGTGGCCAACGCCGGTCGACGGGACGAGATCGGCCAGCGTCTCCGGGCTCTCGACGTTGTCGTACACCAGAAGCCAGTTGAACGGGCTGGCGGAGAGCGTTTCGAGCACCAGCGCCGAGGTCTGCTTCATGTCCTGGCCAACCGGGATGCCGAGCCGCAGCGCCAGTTGGGCGAAGGACTGCCGCACCTGGGTCGCGCTCTCTGCCGTCATCCACCACACGAGCCAGTACTCGTCCGCGTGCCGGTAGGCGAACTCGGCCGCCAGCTGTGTCTTTCCCACGCCACCGAGTCCGTGTAGGGCCTGCGGGACGACCGAGACGGTCGAACTCGCCGCCAGCATCTCGGAGAGCATCGACAGCAGGCCTTCCCGCCCGGTGAAGTCCGGGTTCTTGGGCGGGAGCCCACCGCGGATGGGGCGCGGGGTTTCGACGGGTGACGCCGTCGAGGGTGACGAAACCGATGACGGGGCCAACACCGCGGATCCTCCTGGCAGTCTGTTGTCGGACGAAATCGGATCTACTCCCCCGCGATCTTGGAGGTCCGATGCAGCCTCTTCCGTGAGACTCACGAAGGAGTCGGCGAACGTTTTCCCTATTAACCAACAAAGTTCACGGAGACGATCATCCGGGTATATCGGGCGCCCCGCGATCAGCACCCAGCCGTGCAGACGTCGCTGAAGCGCACCGGTAGACGCATGCGCCAGCCGCTCCGCGAAGCCGAGTATCGGCATCACGCCGGTCACCGGCTCCACAGCCCGTTCCACGGCCCGGAGCACGGCCGGGAGATCCGCACCGGCCAGCTGCACCCCGCCCCGCGGGCCAATCATGTCAGCGGCGGCCCGCCTCAGCGCGTCAACTGGGAAATTCATGAGCAGCTCCGCCAGGGCCGCTCGGCTCGCGTCGTCGATACGGGCCTCCGACAGGTCACCGACGTCACCCGCCGACCGGGGCCAGGACAGCGGGCGGCGCAGCGTCACCGCCGCCTGCGGCGCGTACCGATGATGCTTCCGAAGGAACTCACCTCCGGCGTTGCCGGCCAACCGGAAGAACCACCATCGGCCCTCGTCGCTCACGCTGGCGAACGACGTGAACCGCAATGCCGTCGCGACGACCGACAGTAGATACTGCGAGCGCCAGCCGCCGAGATGCATCGCCCGGATCGCCTCCGTCGATCGGGAACGGTTCGAAGGCGAGGTCCACCAGGTGCTGGGCGAAGAAGGCACGATCGCTGTGCGCCAGGGCCTCCCGGTGGGCCACGGTCTCCTCGGCGTACTGCCCCGGCGGGCAGACCTTCACGATCACCTGGCGATCGGGCTCCCCCGGGGCACCGACGATGATCGCGGCCAGCACGGCACCGGTGTAGCCGCTCGCGGTCCAGCGCGGGTTGGTCAGCCGCACCGACCGGTTCTCCTGGCCGGCCCAGCGGATCAGAGCGGCGGCACCCCGGTCACCGAGGACGTCGGTGAGCGACTCGAAAGCGCCATCCCTGCCCATCGGCTCCCCACGTTTACCATTGTCGACACCGGGACGGCGTCACACGCACCGTAGCGATTCCCGAAGAGCAACGACAACAGTCAATATCATCCACTTCAGAGATAGCCGTCTTTATCTCCACTCCGAGAGCCAGGGTGAATGCTCTGAACAGGGGAACGACTTGACACTAATTGCCAACCCGTATAAATCCCCCATAAGAGTTCTCGTGAGCTTCTTCCGCGTTATTCAGTAGCTTCACGGGAAACGATGCGGCGCCAGGCGGACCAGATCAGGAGCAGCGCGCCGACGCTGCACACCGTGTTGCCGATCATGTCGATGAGCAGGGCGTTTCCGCCCGCCGGGGGCTGGGTGAACGAGTGCCAGGCGTAGGTGAGCAGCGCGCCCGCGCCGATCGCCAGGCGGTGCCGGTCGTTCCAGCCCTCGCCCGCCGACCACCACGCGATCAGCGTCAGGTAGCCGACCACGTCGACCACCCAGATCGTCACGCCGGCCCACACCGGCAGGCCGTCGACCAGCGTCACCCCCTGGAAGATCCCGCCCGCCACCAGCGTCGCGGTGAGGACCACCCATCCGCTCGGTGCGCGACCCGAGCGGCCCGGCAGCCGGACCCGCCACAGCAGACCGAGAACGATCAGCGCCACGACCAGGACCCCGGAGACCGCGAACTGTGCCGGCGTCGACGTGTACGGCCACGCCGCCATGTTGATCGCGCCGCTGATGAAGAGGCCCAGAATGAAGAGCACGCCGGTGACCGTCAAGCCGCGCCGGCCCATCCACGGAACGGTGCGCTTCTCCGGGGCGACCATCACCTCGACCATCAGAATGGACGCGGCCATGCTCCAGAAAACGTGGATGGAGAGGACGTAAATGGTCCACACCGCGCCGATTCCCAGGGCCGGGAGGTAGCCGTCGACCAATAAATGCTCGTCGGCATAGTTCGGGTTGAACAGGGATTGCGTCACCAGCGCCTCTTCCAGCAGGGCGTAGGCGAGGGCCAGGATCAGCATGTTGACCCAGCTCGATCCGCGGCGCCGGACCGCCTCACGGATCAGCAGGGCGCCGCCGCCGTACATCGGGGCCAGGACGACAACCGCGGGCAGATAGACGACCGGCAGGTTGCCCAGCAGGAACTCGGCCACCAGGGGCGCCAGGAAGTACAGCCCGAGAACGGGGGCGTTGCGACGGATCATGCCCGTCAATAAACCGGAACGGCGCCGGGTACGGGTATGTCAGATGTCAGGCCGGCGGCGTGACGGACCGGGACCGGATCCGTCCCGCCGCCGAAGTGCGGTGACGCGGGCCTCGCGGGCCGGGGAGGACGGTGAGTCGCTCTGCGGCCGGATGCCCCCGTGACGGCGAGGGTCAGTCCAGCTGGCCGTCGTAGTCGGGGAGCTTGAACGTCCGCTCGGCGTGGCCGCCGCCGAGGTCGCTGGCGCTGTTGCCGACGTTGGCGACGATCGTGTAGCCGCGGCTCTCGATGTCGATCCGGGCATTCGTCTTCATCGTCTGGTTGTCCGAGAAGTCGAAGGTGTCCCGGGTGTAGAGGTCCGTCCAGGTGTACCCGACGATCTTCAGGTTCACGGCGGTCCCCAGCTCGATGATCTCGGGGCGGGCGGTCACGAAGAAGATCGACGCGCCGGCCTTGCGCGCCTGCTCGGCGAGCGCCAGCACGCCCGGCGTGGCGTCGTACGGCTTGTAGTGGCTCTGCAGTGCGGTGTTGTCGATGTCCAGGACGATCGCGGCCTTGACGTCGCCGTCCGGCAGCCGCTCGTCGAGGTACGCCGACGCCTCGTCGGTCACCGCCTCCACATCGGCGAGCCAGGTCTCGTACGAGGGCAGCGCCTGCACGGTGACCGCGGCCCGGACCGGCGCGGCGGTGGCGCCGGTCGCGGTGACGGCGAGCCCGGTGGCGAGCACGGCGGAGCAGGCGGTGGTGAGCACCAGCCCACGCATCAGAACGGTACGCATGAATCCCTCTCGGCGGGTCAACGAGGTCGCGCCGGTAGTCCACCGGCCTCGGATGACCACTGAACGACCGTCAGATGATCGATGATCGTAGATCAAATGACGACCGGCCGGCAGTAGGGGTACCGCCGGCCGGGGCCGAGAGCAACGCGAGGGTCAGTTCACGATGGAGTCGGTACGCGTCGCCGTGGGGTCGACGGCGATGCAGCTGACGCCGCGGTCGAGCGCCCATTCGAGCGCCGACGACGGGTAGTAGTAATAGATCTCCAGGTCCTCGTTGCCGTCCGAGTAGCGGTCGAACGCGTTACCGCAGCGCTCCTCGGCCTCCTCGATCACCGCGTCCTCACCGGGGTAGGTACCGTCGTCGAGGGTGAACACCGTGTAGACCTCGGCCCGGTGCGGATCGGTGCACGGCACGATCTCCAGGTCGTCGACCTGGTCGTACTCCTGAAGGTTCTCGATGCAGACGCCGGGGTAGAGGTCCGCGCTCGTCGTGGTGGTACGCGTGCCGCTGCCGCTGCCACTCCCGGAGCCGGTGCCCGAGCCGTCGTACCCGCCGGTGCTGTCGAACGCGCCGGGAGCCGCGAGAGCGAGCGCCACGACGGCACCGATGATCAGCGCGTAGAAGGCGGAGGCGATCAGCCCGACGATGGCCAGCCAGTTGCCCCGCTGCCGCCGGCGCGAGATCTGGACCAGGGCGATGACGCCGAAGAGGAAACCGAGCGGGAAAATGCCCCACACGCCGCAGACCAGCGATGCGACGGCGAAACCGTTCATCGGGGGCTCGGCGCCGCCCGCGAAGACATGCATTCCGGGCGCGGCGTATCCGGGATAGGGCGGCGCCTGCGGATAGCCGTAACCGGGCGGCGGCGGATAGGCGGCATATCCGGGCTGCGGATATCCGGGATGAGCGCCGGCGGGAGAAGCGGGCGGCGGATAGACCGACGGGTCGTAGGCCGGCGCCGGATAGGCCGCCGGAGGCGAATAGGCCTCAGGGGAGGGGGCAGGGAAAGGAGTAGGAGAAGGAGCGGGAGAAGCAGGGGGAGAAAGCGGCGGCGGCGCGGTCGGGTCCGGCGCGGGACCGTTCCCCGGGCCCGGATCCGGGGGAAGCTGATCGTTCACCTCCGGGAGGTTAACAACCTTCATGATCGGCCTCTGCCCCGGATCGATCAGCACTGCTCGTAGACGTAACCCTCCGCCCCCTGCGCCACCACGTCCCGGTCACGCAGGATCACCGACACCTGCGTGCCATGGTCCGCACAGGCCGTCTCGTACGCCGCCCTGGTGTACTCGATCTCGAACATCCGATCCCGGAACGCCGTCCGGAACCAGTCACACTCGTCATACGGCTGGCACTCCTCGACCACCGCGAAGTCGAAGCCGACCGCCGGGAATTCCGCCGTGTTCTTCTGCCCGATCGCCAGGCCGTGCCGATGAGCGTTCTCCACGAGCATTTTCGCGTACGCCACGGCGTCGTCCTCGGTCAGCGCCCCGGCGGACCGGGTCCACGAGTCGAGATTGTCCGGCTCGACCGCCTGGTAGCCGTTCCGCGCGCATCCCGCGAACCACTCGCCGACCGCCGCCGCCAGCGCCGTCCGGTTCGCGGCGGTCGAGATGTCCAGCAGGTACTCCCCCGGCCAGTCCGGGTCCTCGACCTGCTGCCCGCCGTCGTCCTCGAGGATCCACCGTCGCAGGTCCGCCTCGCCCGGCTGGGTCTGGAAGGCGTTCACGTAGCAGATCCCGTACCGGCCGGTGACCGCCGTCTCGGCGCGATCGCGGTCGACCACGCGCACCGATCCGCCGGGCTGGTAGGCGCCGCCGATCTGGTAGTCGAAGGTCGCGTTCACCGGCGGCTTCTGGTACAGCACCGGGGGCGACGGGGTGGTGGAGACGCGGACCGAGCCGCGGTCCGGCGGGGCGAACGTGTAGTCCGGCTCGGTGCCGGTCGCCGTGCTCGGCGGCATGGTGATCGGCGGCATCCGGGGCGACTCGGCCGTGCAGGCCGGCAGCATGCTCACTGCCAGCACCAGCGCCGTTACCCTGCGGATGATCATCGTACGTCGAGCCTATCGTCGAGGAGCCGGCGATCCGGCGGGATGGACAATCACCACCGGAAGCGCACCGCGCGCACCGCTCAGCCAGGGCATAGGCTGCCCGGCATGGTTGATCACGACCCGGTTCGGGAGGTCACCCGGGCCGACGTCGCCGCTCTCGCAGCGGGCTGTGCCGTCTTCGGTACCGGGGGTGGCGGCCCCGTGCACATCGAGCGGCTCGCCACCGAGGCCGCGCTCGACGAGCACGGGCCGGTCCGGCTGATCTCCGTGGCCGGGCTCACCGACGACGACGCGGCGATCGTGCTCTCCGGTGTCGGCTCGCCGTCGGTCGGCGTGGAGATGCTCGGCGCCAAGGGCCAGCCGGCCACCGTGGTCCGCGAGGTGGAACGCCTGATCGGCCGCCCGGTCACCGCCGTGATGCCGGCCGAGATCGGCGGCAGCAACGGCGTCTCCGCGGTCCGCTGGGCGGCCGAGCTCGGCCTCACCGTGCTGGACGCCGACGGGATGGGCCGCGCCTTCCCGGAGGCCACCATGATCGCGATGAACGTGGCCGGGCTGGTCAGCGAGTTCTGCGTGCTGGCCGACATGATCGGCAACGTCGCGGTGCTGCGGACCGTCGACCTGGCCTGGCTGGAACGGCAGGCACGCGCCATGATCGTCGCCAGCGGCTCGGTCACGCTCGGCGCCCACTACGTGATGACCAGCCGGAACGCGCCGGGCGCGGTGATCGAGGGGACGGTCGGCCGCGCCCTGCGGGTGGGCCGCGCGCTGCTCGCCGCCGACGACCCGGTCGCCGCGCTGTGCACCGCGCTCGGCGCCGGGCTGCTGATCACCGGCAAGGTCGTCGACGTGGAGCGGACCGCCACCGACGGCTTCACCCGCGGCGCGATGACCGTCGACGGGGTGGGCACCGACCGCGGCCGCCGCCTCCGGGTCGAGCTGCAGAACGAGAACCTGGTCGCCCTGGACGAGGGCGAGGTGGTCGCCAGCGTCCCCGACCTGATCGCCGTGGTCGACACCGAGACCGGCACGGCGATCTCCACCGAGATGCTCCGTTTCGGTCAGCGGGTCAGTGTGCTGGCCTGGCCCTGCGACCCCCTCTGGCGTACACCCCGGGGCCTGGAACTGGCCGGCCCGGCGGCATTCGGCTACCACCTGCCCTACGTGCCGCTCGCGGGGACCGGCCGATGAGTGGCACGGGCACCACAGCGAACCCCCGCCCCGCGACGGCGGCCCGGGGCGCGGACGTGAGCGACATAGCCGTCGGTATCGACGTCGGCGGGACCAACACCGACGCGGTGGCGCTCGCCGCCGGCGGTGCGGTGCTCGCCCGGACCAAGGCCGTGACCACCCCGGACGTCATCGGTGGCATCCGCGCCGCGCTCTCCCGGGTCCTCGCCGACCTGGGCCGCGACCGGAGCGCCGTCTCCCGGGTGATGCTCGGCACCACGCACGCCACCAACGCCATCGCGCGCCGCCGGGATCTGGGCCGGGTCGCGGTGATCCGGCTCGGCGCGCCCGCCGCGACCGCCTTCCCGCCGCTGCTCGGCTGGCCCGCCGACCTGCGCGAGACGATCCTGGCCGGCGTGCTGCTGGCGGGCGGCGGCCACCTGGTGGACGGCCACCCGATCGCCCCGCTCGACCGCGACGCCGTCCGCCGCTTCCTGGACGCCCTGCACCGCGCCGGCGACAAGACCGGCGCCCGGGGCGGGAACGCTGCGGGCGGGAACGGAAGCGCCGGGGACGGGAGCGGTGCGGGCGGGGTCCGGAGCGGCGCCGACGCGGTCGCGGTCAGCGGGATCTTCAGCCCGTCCTTTCCCGACCAGGAGTTCGAGGTCGAGGCCCTGGTCCGCGAGCACCTGGGCGACCTGCCGGTCTCGCTGAGCCACCAGATCGGCACGATCGGGCTGCTCGACCGGGAGAACGCCACCGTGCTCAACGCCGCCCTGCACGGCGTGGCCCGCGACGTCACCTCCGCGCTGGCCACGGTGATCGCCGAGGCGGGTATCGGGGCGACCGCCTACTTCGCGCAGAACGACGGCACGCTGATGGCCGTCGAGCAGGCCGCGCGGTTCCCGGTGCTGACGATCGGTTCCGGTCCGGCGAACTCGATCCGCGGCGCCGCTCACCTCTCCGGCGCCGAGCACGCGGTGGTCGTCGACGTCGGCGGCACCACCAGTGACTTCGGCGCGCTGGCCGGCGGCGGCCCGCGGGAGTCGACCATGCCGCGCGAGGTCGGCGGGGTCGGCACCAACTTCCGGATGCCGGACGTCCTCAGCCTCGGCCTGGGTGGCGGTACCGTCGTCGACCCGGGCACCGGCCTGCTCACCGGCGACTCGGTCGGGTACCGGATCGCCGAGCGGGCCCTGCTCTTCGGTGGCGGCACCCCGACGCTGACCGACGCCGCGGCGGCCCGGGGAGCCGCGATCGCCGGCCGTCGGCTGCCCGATCTCGATCCGCCGCTCCGCGAGGGCCTGAGCCGCGCGCTGGCCGTGGCGTACGACCGGATCGAGTCGGCCGTGGAGCGGATGTCACTGGGCCGGACCGGTCTGCCGCTGGTCGTGGTCGGTGGCGCCGGCTTCCTGGTCCCGGATCGGGTGTCCGGCGCGAGCGAGGTGATCCGGCCCGGTCACGGCGACGTGGCCAACGCGGTCGGCGCGGCGATCGCCCTGGCCGGTGGGCGCGCGGACGAGATCTGCCTCTTCACCGAGCGGACCGCGGGTGTCGAGCGCGCCAGCCGTACCGCGATCGAGAAGGCGATCCAGGCCGGCGCCGATCCGGCCCGCGTCGAGGTGGTCGACGTCAGCGAGATCCCGATCTCCTACTCGGTCCACGCCACCGTCCGCATCTCGGTCAAGGCGGCCGGCCCGCTGGCACCGTGACGGGCCTCCCCGGCGCGCCGCAGCACCCGAATCTCAGAGCCTTTCTTAGGAAGTATTAACAGCCGTGCCGAGTAGCCCGGGGGAATCTCACCCCCGGGCCCTCACAGAACCGTACGTAACAGTCCCCCGTTATACGGCTCGTGTCGTTCTGGTCACCAGACTGTGGGGGCGTAGCTGGTCCAGGCCCAGTGAGCGAAGGCTCGTGGGCGTTTCTTGACGGCGTTGTTCCATGCCGTCCGGGACCGTTTCTTGCCCCGCAGCCGCCGGTATTTGCGGCGGACCCAGCGCAGCAGGTAGGCGTTGATGCGTTCCAGGAGGGGATGCAGGGCTGATCGGTAGAACGCCCCGTAGTAGTTCATCCAGCCCCGCACGATCGGGTTGATCCAGTCGGCGAGGTCCGTTTCGGTCAGGCTGGTGCGATGGTGTAGTCGCCAGGACCGCACCTGGGCACTGATCCTCTTCAGGGCCGGTTTGCTGATCGCGGGCAGGAACGAGCAGAACATCTGCCCGTTCTTGTTCTCCGCGGAGCGTCGCCGGAAGCCGTAGCCGAGGAAGTCGAACTCGGTGTGCTCGTATGAGTCACGCCGGTTGTCGTCCTGGCAGTAGACGATCCGGGTCTTCTCCGGGTGCAGGGCCAGCCCTACCTGGTTCATCCGTTTCGTGATCTCGGCCAGCACGTACCGGGCCTGCCGGTAGCTGACACAGTGCACGACCACGTCATCGACGTAGCGCTCGAACGGCACGGACGCGAACGTCCGGGCCATCCAGGTGTCGAAGGCGTAGTGCAGGAACAGATTCGCCATCACGGGCGAGATCGCAGAACCCTGAGCGGTGCCCCGGTCCCGCTGCGTGAGAGTTTCGTCGGGCTGTTGCAGCGGTGCAGCAAGCCACCGGTTGACGTACAGCAGCACCCACGGCTGATCAGTGTGCGCGGCGACCGCTTTGACCATCAGGTCCCACGGCACCGTGTCGAAGAACTTCTGGATGTCCAAATCGATCACCCAGTCGTGCTTCCAGCACCGGGTGCGGCACACCGCTACCGCGTCGATCGCGGAACGTCCGGGCCGGTAGCCGTACGAATCCGGATGGAAGATCTTCTCTACCTGTCCTTCCAGGACCCGCGCCGCGACCGTCTGGGCGATCCGGTCGCCGACCGTGGGCACGCCCAATGTTCTGACGCCTCCCCCGGTCTTCGGGATCTGCACGGCACGCACCGGCGGCGGGAAATAGGTGCCCGACGACATCCGATTCCAGATCTTGTAAAGATTGTTCTTCAGATCCTTCTCGAACTCCGCCAGCGACACCGCATTCACGCCGGGTGCACCCTTGTTCGCTTTCACCTTCTCATACGCCTCCCAGACAGCCCGTTTCGCAATCACGAACGGCTTGCCCGGTGCTTTCAACTCATCCACACGACTCCTCCCAGCATGCTGGTTGATCGAGCAAATACAGTCACGAACGACCCGGCCCCTTCGCTCCACTCCCATTACAGGAGCTTCGTCACTACTACGAGCCGGTCCGCCGGCGTGCCCGGCGACGGTACTCGATCCCTCACGGCTTCGGACCGCTCGGGACACTCCCTCTCACCCACCATGAACAGCGGATGGTTTCCGGGCACGCCTTCTCCCGTTCCGCACGGAAGCCGCAGGCCGGGCTCGCGTCGCCTGTATGCCGGACACCGCCTGGCCAGTAGACTGGTCCCCGCCAGACTCATCCCGGGATCGCATTGACACCCCGGTTTTGATGTCAGTTCCTAAATTTCGACACGTCATCAGCGATTCGCTTTCGCTCGCCTTCCCGACCCCCACCTGACATCTCGAACGGACGCCTTTTCCTCATCGTTCACCACAACAGTCTTCAGCTAATGCAGCATGAGGTGGTTTGAAACCTCCCCCCAGCAGGGCGATCCCGAAGGGCCAAATCCTTCATCTTCCGTACAGCATCGCTACTGGAAACAGTTCCTACATACCTGTCCTTTCACGTTCGGGACACAACAATGCCATGAAGACATAGACCATCGTTAATGTGAGGCGTCAGGTTAACCCGCGTTAAGGCTGAGGAGCGTCTCTTGTCTTCCCCCCGTTTCGCCCAGATCACCTGGCCGTTGTTCCGCATCGTCATCGGGCTGCTGTTCGCCTGCCACGGGCTCAGCAGCCTCTTCGGGCTGTTCGGCGGCAGCCGCGGCACCGGTGAGCCGGTCCCGGTCGGCACCTGGCCCGGCTGGTACGCGGCGCTGATCCAGCTGGTCTGCGGCCTCCTGGTGCTGGCCGGCCTCGTCACCCGCCCGGCCGCGATCCTGGCGTCCGGCTCGATGGCGTACGCGTACTTCGTGGTCCACCAGCCGAACGGCCTGCTCCCGATCGAGAACGGCGGCGTCGCGCCGGCCCTCTACTCGTGGTCGTTCCTGATCATCGCGGCCTTCGGCGCGGGCTCCTGGTCCCTGGACGCCCTCATCGGACAGCGCCGCACCGCCGAGTCGCCGGCGGAACCCGTGGCGGAGCGCGTCTGACCGACACCGACGCCCGCCACCGCAGGACGTCCCGGCCGCCCCATCCCCCGGCGGCCGGGACGTCCGCGCCGGCGCGCCGTGACACACGCCCCACCGGCCGGGCCCCGCGGCGGAAGGTCCGCGTCAGCCCAGGGAGGCGCTGGCGGCGCGCAGGTCGCCGAGGGCCGTGAGGGTGTGCCGGGCGAGGTCGTCGTTCGGGTCGTCACCCTCGATCCAGACCGCGTAGCCGCGCTTGAAGGCGAGGACGCCCATCTCCCCCGCGAGCGCCGCGACCGGGTCCGGCACGCCCCGGGCGATCAGGGCGGCGGTGACCGCGGCGGCCAGGCCGACGCTCTTGAGCGCGTCGCGTTCCTGCAGCTCGGCGCTGCTGGCGACGGCGGCCTTCAGGCGCGGGCCCAGCTCGCGGTTGACCGGGCCCATCGCGTCCGACACCCGGCGGAGCGCGACGGCGACCGCTTCCAGGGGCGTGGCCCCGGCGGGCGCCTCGGCGACCCCCTCGGCGAGCAGCCGGCTCAGCGTCTCCTGCCCGGCCACCAGCAGCTCGCGCTTGTCCGGGAAGTGCCGGAAGAAGGTGCTCTTGGTGACCCCGGCCCGCTCGGCGATCTCGGCGACCGTGGTCGCGTCGTAGCCCTGCTCGATGAAGAGGTCGCAGGCGGCCAGGACGAGGCGTTCGCGTGCGCCGGGTTCCCATCGAGCCATCCCGCCATCATAGTGACGAGACCTTTGTCCCATCACTCTGGTACCGTGACGGGACAAGTGTCCCATCACTTCGGGAGTGATACATGCGCGTCTTCATCACCGGCGGCACCGGCCTGATCGGCACCATCGTCGTCGCCGAACTGCTCACCCACGGCCACACCGTCCTCGCGCTCGCCCGCTCCGACGCCTCCGCCGCCGCGCTCACCGCCGCCGGCGCCGAACCGCTGCGCGGGGAACTCGCCGACCTGGACGCCGTCCGCGCCGGTGCCGCCCGCGCCGACGGCGTGATCCACCTCGCCTTCGGCAACGACTTCAGCAGCCCGGAGGCGCTCGGCCGGGCGATCGCCGAGGAGACCGCCGCCCTCCTCGCGCTCGGCGAGTCCCTGATCGGCAGCGACCGGCCACTCGTCACCGTCTCCGGTACGCCGTGGGTGCCGGGCCGCCCCTCCACCGAGTTCGACCCGCTCCCCGTGGACGGGCCGGTCGGCGGGCGCGGCCGTACCGTCACCGAGATCCTCGGGATGGCCGGGAAGGGCCTGCGCGGCAGCGCGATCCGGCTGCCCCGCACCGTGCACGACCACGGCGACGGCGGGTTCGCCGGGCTGCTCACCCGGATCGCCCGCCAGACCGGCGTCTCCGGATACCCGGGTGACGGCACCCAGCGGTGGCCGGCCGTGCACGCGCGCGACGCCGCGGTCCTCTTCCGCCTCGCGCTGGAGCAGGCCCCGGCCGGCAGCTCGTGGCACGCGGTCGCCGACGAGGGCGACACGGTGCGCGACATCGCCACGGTGATCGGGCGGCGCCTGGGCCTGCCGGTCCAGGCGGTGCCGGCCGAGACCTACGGGCCGCTCGGACCGATCTTCGCCACCGACCAGCCGTCCTCCAGCGAGCACACCCGGCGCGAGCTCGGGTGGAAGCCGGTCCACCCGAGCCTCCTCACGGACCTGGAGAACATCGGAGGCTGAGCATGGCGCGTACGGGAGAAGGGACGTGGACCTCGGTGTTGGAGGTAATCGCAGAGCCTCCCTGAGGGCGGGGGCCCGCAGTAGCGTCGGAGTCGCAGAAAGCAGCGACGAAAAGGAGCACACCATGCACACGCGCACGCTGGGTGGCGGACTCGAGGTGTCCGCTCTCGGTCTCGGCTGCATGGGCATCAGCCACGGACTCGGGCCCGCATCGGACCGGGCCGACGGGATCGCGGTCATCCGGGCCGCGGTCGAGGCGGGCGTCACGCTCTTCGACACCGCCGAGGTCTACGGACCGTACGTGAACGAGGAGGTGGTCGGCGAGGCGCTCGCACCGTACCGGGAGCGGGTGGTGATCGCCACCAAGTTCGGCTTCGCGATCGGCGACGAGGGGCGGCAGAGCGGCCTGGACAGCCGTCCCGAGCACATCCGCCGGGTCGTCGACGCGTCGCTGAAGCGGCTCGGCGTCGAGACGATCGACCTGCTCTACCAGCACCGGGTCGATCCGGACGTGCCGATCGAGGAGGTCGCGGGCACGGTCAAGGAGCTGATCGAGGCGGGCAAGGCCCGGCACTTCGGACTCTCCGAGGCGGGCGCCGCCGTGATCCGGCGCGCGCACGCCGTGCAGCCGGTGACCGCGCTGCAGAGTGAGTACTCGCTCTGGTGGCAGGAGCCCGCGGCGGAGATCCTTCCCGTGCTGGAGGAGTTGGGCATCGGCTTCGTGCCGTTCAGCCCGCTCGGCCGTGGCTTCCTGACCGGCAAGATCGACCAGAACACGTCGTTCACCCCGGGCGACATCCGCTCCAGCCTGCCCCGGTTCAGCGCCGAGGCCCGCCAGGCCAACCAGGCGCTGGTGGATCTGCTGGGGGCGGTGGCCGTCCGCAAGAGCGCGGCACCGGGCCAGATCGCGCTCGCGTGGCTGCTCGCCCAGAAGCCGTGGATCGTCCCGATCCCGGGCACGCGCAACATCGGCCGCCTGACCGAGAACGTCGCGGCCGCGGACATCGAGCTGACCGCGGACGATCTGGCCGAGATCGACACTGCAGCAGCGAAGATCCAGGTGGAGGGCGACCGCTACCCGGAGAAGATGCAGCGCATGATCAACCGCTGACCGTCTTGGCCGGAGCAGCAGCCGGAGGGGAGTCGGCGGGTGGCTGCGGGGTCAGGGCGGCCGGTCAGGGCTGGGTGAGGGGGAGGCGGACGCAGGCCAGGGTGCCGGAGGGGTCGTTGTCGATCAGCTCGATGGTGCCGTGGTGGAGCTGGACGACCGCGCGGGCCAGGCTCAAGCCCAGGCCGTGGCCCGGGATGCCCTGGTGGCGTACGTTGCTGCCGCGGTAGAAGCGGTCGAACACCCGGGCCCGCTCGGCCGGGGGCATGCCGATGCCGGTGTCGGCGACGCCGAGCACGGCCGTGTCCTCCTCGGCGCGGAGGCTGATCCGGACGGTCGCGCCGGGTGGGCTGTAGGTGATCGCGTTCGCGACCAGGCCGTGCACCACCTGGCGGAGCCGGAACGCGTCCCCCTCCACCTCCAGGCACGATGGCAGGTCCAGGCTGAGGTGCAGGCCCACGGTGGACGGGCGCACGGCGGCCACCGCCTCGGCGACCACCTCGGCCAGGTCGACCGGCTCGATCCGCGGGGCGGCGTGGCCCGATTCCAGGCCGGCCAGGTCGAGCAGGGTGTCGGCGATGTCCTGGAGCGTACGCGCGTTCCGGTTGATCGATTCGACCATGGAGCGGAGGTCCTCGGCCAGCGTGCCTGCCTCGTCGGCGAGCATGGTGGCGTTCGCGGTGATCGAGGTGAGCGGGGTGCGCAGCTCGTGGCCGATCAGGTCGATGAAGTCGTCCTGTGCCCTGGTCAGCTGGCGGGCGAGCTGCTCGGCCCGGCGCAGCGCGACGTAGACGCCGATCTGCGCGGCCAGCCCGCCGATCAGCACGACCAGCTGGTCCTCGTGCGGTTCGGGGGCGCCGGCGTAGCAGGTGAGCACGCCGAGCAGGGTCCCGCTGTCCCGGACCGGGACGGCGAGCACCGTGCGGACACCGTGGCGCAGGCACATCGCGACCCGGTGCCGCTCGTACGCGCTGCGCAGGTTGGCGTGTGCGGTGATGTCCGGCACCCAGATCGGCTGGCCGGACTGCCAGACCCGGCCGGTGATGCCGTACCCGAGCACCGGGGTGTGACCGAAGAGCTCCTCCCGGCCCTCGCCCCAGTGGCCGACGCCGCGCAGCATCCCGCTCGCCTCCTCGATGAGGAAGAGCTCCGCACCGGCCCAGCGCAGGGCGGTGACCAGGATCTTCATGATCTCCGGGGTGGCCTCGGCGAGCGATGCCGAGCCGCGCAGGCACTCGGCGACGGCGTCCTGGCAGGCCCGGAACCTTTCCGTACGGCGGGTGGCCGTCACCTCGTTGGCCACGCAGACCGCACCGATGCCGCGCTCGCCGGGTCCGAGGATGGGCCGGGCGGTGGCGACGAACGTGCGCGCGGCCCGGCCCGGCAGCTCGACGGTCACCTCGGCCTCGACCAGGCTCTCCCGCAGCGCCCGGACCAGCGGCGCCTGCTCCCAGGGGATCGGGCGGCCCTGTTCGTCCCGCAGCGTCGCGCCGGCCGCGAGCATCTCGGGGGCGGGCATCTCGCCGGTCTCCGGGATGCTGTGCGCCTCGCGGGCGTACCGGTTCATCACCACGATCTGACCGTTCTCGTCGCAGGCCGCGACACCGACGGTCAGGCTGTCCAGCAGCGCGGTGAGGAAGCCGTCGCTGCGGTCCACCGGTTCAGCACCGACAGGCGCGGCGTCCGGGGTGAGTACGCCGGCGGGCGGGGTGAGCAGCGAGGTCATCGACGTGAGCAGGATCCGCTGCCGTTCGGACCAGGCGCGGGGCTCGCGGTCCATCACGATCAGCGCGCCGATCGGGGTGCCGTCGGGGGCGTGGACCGGGGCCGCCGCGAAGGAGCGGACGCCGCAGTCACGGGCCAGGGCGTGGTGGGGCGTCGGCGCGGAGGACGTGTCGTCGCAGGTGGTCACGGTGCCGCGCTCGCCGACGTACCCGGAAAGGGCCTCGGCGAGAGGAACCGGTGGCGAGCCGGCGTGCCGATCGTGGAGCCGGATCGACGCCATCGGAGCATCGAGAGCCAGGGCCGCATGGTGCGCCAGGGCGTCCAGCGCGGTGATCTGCCCGGCTGCCCGGGCCTCGCGGATCGTCACCATAACTCGCATCTTCCGCTCGATGTCCCGCGAAAGTTGCCCGATTTTATCGGTTTATAAACGCAAAAAGCGAAGCCGCCCCTACCCGAAAAACGAAGTGGGGCGGCTCCGGAGACGCTCGGGATCAGACGAGACCGTTATCGGTCAGGAAGGCCTTCGCCACGGTCGCCGAGTCCTGCTTGTCGACCTGCACCTTGGCCAGGTACGTGGTCAGGTTCTCGGTGGTCAGCTTGGCCGAGACGGCGTTGAGCGCGCCGCTGACCGTGGTGTTGTTCGCGGTGCTGCGGATCAGCGGGATCACGTTCTGCGAGGTGTAGAGGTTCTTCGGGTCCTCGAGAACGACCAGGTTGTTGGTCTTGATGCCGGAGTCGGTGGAGAAGATGTTGCCGACCTGGATGTCGCCGTCGGTCAGCGCCTTCATGGTCAGCGGGCCGCCCGCGTCGAGCGCCTTGAACGACTTGAACGTGACGCCGTACAGCGACTCGAGGCCCTTGAGGCCCTGGTAGCGCTCCTGGAACTCGGCGCCGGCGCCGACGATCAGCTGCCCGTTGATCGCCTTGAGGTCCTCGATGCTCTTGAGGTTGTACTTGGTGGCGGTCGCCGAGGTGACGGTCAGCGTGTCCTTGTCCTCGGCGGCCGACTGGTCGAGCACCTCGGTGCCGGTCGGCAGGTTCTTCTTCAGCTCGGCGAGCACCGCGTCCGGGCTGCTGACGCCCTCCGGCACGCCGCTCTTGGCGAGGTACGCCAGCAGCGCGCCGTTGTACTCGGGCAGCAGGTCGATCGAGGCGTCCTCGAGCGCCTTGATGTAGAGCTCACGGGAGCCGATGTTGAACTTCCGGTTGACCTTCACGCCCTTGGCCTCGAGGGCCTGCGAGTAGATCTCGGCGAGCAGCTCGCTCTCGGCGAAGTTGGCCGAGCCGACCGTGACGGTCGAGGTATCACTGCTGGCGCTACCGGCGTCATCACTCAGCGGGTCGCTGTTGGCGCCACAGGCGGTCAGGCCGAGGGCGAGCGCGACGCCGGCGGCGGCGATCTTTATCGACTTCATCAGGGGACCTTTCGGGGAGGGTGGGTGTTATCGGGTCAGGCCGGGTGACACGATCCAGCGCTGGATCAGGCCCAGGAACAGGTCGAGAACGATGGCGAGAGCGGCGACGACGATGGCACCGGCCAGGACACGGGAGTAGTCGTTGACGGCCAGGCCGTCGATGAGCAGGCGGCCCAGACCGCCGAGGCCGACCGCGGCGGCCACCGTGGCGGTCGCGACCACCTGCAGCGCGGCGTTGCGGAAACCGGCCAGGATGACCGGCAGTGCCATCGGCAGCTCGACCCGGAACAGCACCTGCAGCGGGCGCATGCCCATGCCCTTGGCCGCGTCGACCACCCGGTGGTCGAGGCTGCGCATGCCGGCGTACGTCGAGGTGAGGATCGGCGGGACGACCAGCACGGTCAGCGCGATCAGCACCGGTGTCAGACCCAGCCCGAGGAGCGTGACCATCAGCATCAGCAGGCCGAGGGTGGGCAGCGAGCGCCCGGCGTTGCCCGCGTTGATCGCGATGAACGAGCCATGCCCGGTGTGCCCGATGTAGAGCCCGACCGGCAGCGCGATGACCGTGCCGATCAGCAGCGCCAGCACGGTGTAGCCCAGATGCGACAGGATCAGCTGCGGGATGCTGCCGTCCTCGCTGAACGCCCAGTGCGCGGGGTCGAAGAGGTACGAGAGGTTCATGCGGAGGCACCTCGCCGGGTCCAGGGCGTGACCGCCCGCTGCACCAGCACGATGATCAGGTCGGCGATGCCCGCGAGTAGCACCGACAGGATGATGCCGATGATGATCGGCTCCAGGTAGAAGAGCTGGAAACCGCGGGTGAAGAGCTGGCCGAGACCGCCGATGCCGATCAGGGCGCCGACGCTGACCAGGCTGATGTTCGAGACGGTGGCGACCCGCAGACCGGCCAGGATGACCGGCAGCGCGACCGGGAACTCCACGTCGACCAGGCGGCGGAAGCGGCGGTAGCCCATCGCGGTGGCGGCCTGGGTGATCACCGGGTCGACCGAGCGCAGGCCGTCGGCGACCGTCCGGGACATCAGCGCGGTGGTGTAGATGGTCAGCGCCACCACGATGTTGACCGGGGAGAGCACCTTCGTGCCGAGCACCACCGGCAGGAAGACGAAGAGCGCCAGCGACGGGATCGAGTAGAGCACCCCGCACGTGTTGATCAGCGGGTGGTAGAGCCAGGTGAAGCGGACGCCCAGGTAGCCGATCGGCAGCGCGATCACGAATCCGAGGAGCACCGGCAGCAGCGCGAGCCAGATGTGCTGCTGCAGCGCGTCCAGGACGACCTGGTGGTTGTTGGTCAGGTACTGGATCACGGCTGCCGCCCGGCCAGATGATCGGCGACGTCGTGATGGGTCACGTAGCCGTCCGGCTCGCCGTCCGCGCCGAGGCGGACCGCGATCCCCTTCGGGGAGCGGATCGCCAGGTCGATCACGAGGCGCAGCGAGTCGGCCTTCGTGAAGCTTCCCTCGTACGCGATATCCGCGGTGTACGGCCGGACGGTGAGGTCGGCCGCGCTGTCGAAGGAGAGGCTGCGCAGCCCCCGGTCGCGCCCGACGAACTCGGCCACGAAGTCGTCGGCGGGCTTGGCGAGCAGCTCCTGCGGGGTACCGAACTGGGCCAGCACGCCGCCCTGCCGGAAGATCGCGACCATGTCGCCGAGCTTGATCGCCTCGTCGATGTCGTGGGTGACCATCGCGATCGTCTTGCCCAGCTCCTGCTGCAGCCGGAGGAACTCGCGGTGCAGCTGCTCGCGGACCACCGGGTCGACCGCGCTGAACGGCTCGTCCATCAGCATCACCGGCGGGTCGGCGGCGAGCGCCCGGGCCACCCCGACCCGCTGCTGCTGCCCGCCGGAGAGCTGGGCGGGATACCGCTTGGCGAACTCCTCGCTGAGCCCGACGCGTTCCAGCAGCTCCAGCGCGCTCTTCCGGGCCTCCCGCCGGGTCTTGCCGACCAGCACCGGGACGGTGGCCACGTTGTCCAGCACCGTCCGGTGCGGGAAGAGACCGGCGTGCTGGATCACGTACCCGATCCCGCGGCGCAGGGTGGCCTCGTCCTGGCCCGCCACGTCCCGGCCATCGATGAGAATCCGGCCCGCGGTGGGCGCTACCATCCGGTTGATCATGCGTAGGGACGTGGTCTTGCCGCAGCCGGAGGGCCCGACCAGCGCGGTCAGCTTGCCGGTGGGCAACTCGACGGAGAGATGGTCCACCGCCGTACTACCGCCGGGGTAGACCTTCACGACGTCATCAAATGTGATCACGGTGCTCCCGTTGCTCCCTGGCGGTCACTGTCGATCTCATGAATACTACTATTCATACTTGCGTTGTGGTGAATAGGATTGTTACGGCTCGTTAACAGGGGTGCGGAGGCTCCATGCAGGCCCTTCTTCTCGACGGCACCGGCCTGACCGTCCCCGCTCTGGCCGCCATCGCGACCGGAACCGTACCGTTCACCGTCGACCGCTTCGCGCTGGAACGCGTCGCGGTCGCCCACACCCGGTTCGTCGAGGCTCTGGTGCACACCCCGGTCTACGGCGCCAACACCGGGGTCGGCGCCAACCGGCACGAACAGGCCAGTGACCTCGGTCTCGCCATCCTGCGCAGCCACTGCGCCGGAGTCGGGCCCGAGGAGGACGACGCCACCGCCCGGGCCACCATGGTGGTCCGGCTCAACCAGATCCTGGCCGGCGGCAGCGGCGTCTCCCGGCGCACCACCGAGGCGCTCGCCGCCGCCCTGCGCGACGACGCCGTACCGACCCTGCACGGCTGGGGTGCGATCGGCACCTCCGACCTCTGCGCGCTCGCCGAACTCGGTCTCACCCTGGTCGGCGAGCGGCCCTGGCGGCACGCGCTCGGCCCGGTCATCGAGCTGGAACCCACCGACGCGCTGCCGCTGATCAGCTCCAGCGCGCTCACCCTGGCCACCGCGGCGCTCGCCCTGACCACGGCGGAGATGCTGCTGCGCGCGTCGATCGTGACGGCGGCGCTCTCCTTCCTGGCCCTGCGGGGCAACCTCGAGGCGTACGACCCCATCGTGCACCTGTCCCGCGCCCACCTGCTCCAGCCCGAGGTGGCCGCGGCGGTCCGCTCCATCGTCGCCGGGGGCGGGCCCGCCGTCCGCATCCAGGACCCCTTCGGCCTGCGGGTGCTCCCCCAGGTCACGGCGCCCGCGCTGGCCGCCACCCGGAATCTGGCCGCCGTGCTCGCCGCGGAGCTCAACGCCGCCGCGGAGAACCCGCTGGTCACCTCGGACGGCGTACGTCATCACGGCCAGTTCCACACCGCCACCCTAGCCACCGCGCTCGACACCGCACGCGGAGCGCTGCTTCCGGCCCTCGCGCTCTCCTCCGCCCGCCTCGGCCTGCTGATGCGCCCGGACATGACCGGGTTGCGGGCTTTCCTGGCCGATGGTCCCCCCGGCGCCTCCGGCCTGATGATCACCGAATACGTGGTTCAGGACCTTCTGGCCTCGATGCGCGCCGGCATCCACCCCACCGCGTCGGCCACCCTCTCCATCTCCCTCGGTGTCGAGGAACACGCCAGCTTCGCCACCCAGGGCGCCCGTGACCTGCGCGCGATGACCCGCCTGGCACCGACGCTGATCGCCGCCGAGCTGCTCGCCGCGATCCGGGCCCTGCGCATCTCCCCGGAGCGGCTGACCCCCGGACTGGCCACGCACGCGTTCACGGTGGTCTCCGACGCCCTGGACCCGGACCTCACCGACCACCCGCTCGACGCCGACCTGCACAACGCCGCCGCCCTGCTCCCGGCCCTGGCCGCCCTGCTCCCCCTCTGAAGCGGTCCGCGCCCGGTCCCGGCTGGTGCGCGGGGGTGTCTCCGGCCCCTCGGCACACCCCTGCGCACCAGCCAGAAGAGCGGGCGCGAGTCAGTGCAGGCAGAACTCGTTGCCCTCGGGATCGCGCATCACGTGGGTGGTCGGGCCGCGGTCGGCGTGCGTCTCGACCAGGGTGGCGCCGAGCCCGGTGAGCCGGGCGATCTCGGACTCCTTCTCCTCCGGCTCCACGTGCACATCGATGTGGCAGCGGTTCTTGGCGGTCTTACCCTCCGGTACGCGCTGGAAGAAGAGCCGCGGCTCGGTACCGGACGGGTCGCTGCACGCGGCCACGTCCCGGAACGCGGAGCGCCCGTCGATCTCGATGCGCTCGTCGGCCGCGAGCCGCCCGGCCGCGACCAGCTGGTCGACCAGCGCGGAGTGGTCCTCGACCCGGGTGCCGAAGACCTGCGCCCAGAAGCGGGCCTGAGCGTGCGGGTCACCGCAGTCGAAGGCGATCTGTGTCCTCATGACCGCCGATCCTCCCGCAGGCAGCGGTCACCGGATGACCGCAATCGCCCAAAGTCCCACCGACGACCCGGCGTACGGCACAGAATGTGGGCGGGGCCGAGTCGACGTCGAGGTAGGCGCATGCCGAACGTATCCCGGACAGCGTGCCGGCTGGTGGCCGTGGGTCTGGTCGTCGTCGCGTCGGCCGCCGGGTGCGGCTCCGACGACAGCGGCGGCGGCAGCGCGGAGCCGGCGGTCAGTCTCGTGTCGCCGAAGGCCACGCCCTCGCCGAGCCTGCACAACCTGAAGAGCCCGGAGACGGGGAACATCATCGTCCGGCTCAAGGACCGTACCGGCTCGTGGAACGAGGAGGTCGGCTCGGCGGACGACACCGGTTCCCTGCTGATCGCGATCACCTGCATCGGCGGCGGCGCGGTCTCGGTGAACTACAGCGACAGCGCCGGCGACGAGGGCACCACCACGCCGGCCTGCAACGGCATCGTCGCCAAGAACGAGGACCAGGACATGGCCGACGGCAAGGTGAAGATCACCATCGAGCCCGACGGCGACCAGCACTGGTCGGCCCAGATCGTCCGCGGCGCCCAGTAGGGTCAGACCTCCAGGGGCCGCAGCTCGTCGGCGTAGCTGACGGCCCGCCGGCGCAGCACCCCGCCCGGGCTGATCGAGTACTGGCCCATCCGCCAGAGCGGCGGCGAGTACGCGTGCAGCGACACCGACCCGTCCTCCGCGCCCGCCATCCGGTGGATGTGATCGGGTCCGAAGGCGAACACCCGCCCCGCGCGGACCACCCGGGTCACCGGCTCACCGCCCATCCGCGGGTTGGACTCGGAGACCGCGCCCCGGGTGACCGCGACCGCACCGGACGAGGTGTCGTGGTCGTGCCAGCCGGTGTCGTCCTGGAGGTTCCAGCAGAGCACCCAGACGTCGATGTCGGCGTCCCGGTGCAGCTGGGCGTAGTGCCGCCCGCCGGTGTCGTGCCGGACCAGGTGCTCCCACAGGTCCGGGCGGGCGGCCAGATCGATCACCCAGGTCTGCAGCTCCTTGGGGGTGAGTACGCGCCCGGGCAGGGCAGGAAGGGTCACCGCGGTGCTCCTGTCAGGAAGTGGTGGGGGTTGGCGGAGAGCAGTGCATGACGGAAGGCGTCACCGAGACCGGGGTCCAGGAGCGGTTTCGCGTACGGCCGGTCGGAGCCGTGCACGATCCCGTCCACGCCCACGACACGGACCATGGCGTCGATGGCCCGCGTCCCGTAGGAGGAGGTCTCGTAGTAGACGTTCGGGTCGACCGGGCCGAGCGCGCCCCCGCGGGCGGCCAGGCGCTCGTGGTGCAGCGGGGCCAGGCCGGCCAGCGCGACGAACCCGATCCGCAGGTCACGGCGCCCGGCGAGGTGCCAGGCGAGCCAGGCCTGGTGCAACTGGGCGACGTACGGGACCAGCGCGGGCCACCAGGAGGGGAGATCGTCGGCGCAGGCCGGGGCGGGCCCGGGATGCACCAGCAGCGGTTTGCCCGCGTTCTTCAGGACGTCGAAGAGAGGGTCGAGGCGCTCGATGGCCGCCGGATCGGCGAGTGCCGTGGCCGGGAGCTGGAGGCCGACCACCCGGTCGGCGCCGAGGATCTTCTCCAGTCCGGCCGGATCGGGCTCGACGACGGACGCGGCGGCCCAGACGTGGAAGGGCTCGCCGAGCCCCCGTGCCGACGCGTGCCAGATGTCGGAGAATTCGTGAGACTCCGGGAGATATTCCAGGCCGAGCGGGCTGGAGAGCGAGAGCAGTACCCGCTCGGCGGGATCGTCCGCGCGCCTCGCGACGTCGTGGTCGTCCGGGCACACCTCGAACGGCGGCTCACCCGGGAGGTGCAGGGTCCAGCCGCGCAGATAGCCCCGGCTGCGCAGGGCGTCGATCAACGGCTCGGGCCATAAATGCTGATGGCAGTCCGTGTGAAGCGCTTCACCCATGGGAAGAAGTGAAGCGCTTCCCTACCCCGTGGCGCAAGGAGAATCTTGTAAACAGAGTGTTAGGCTCGGTCGATGTCACGGCAGCCAGCACGCCGGACGCTGCAGGATCTGGCCACCGCAGCCGGCCTCTCGCTCGCCGCGACCTCCTATGCGCTGCGCGGCGTCCGCGGCTCCCCGGCGACCATCACCCGGGTTCGCGAGCTCGCCGCCGAGCTCGGCTACACCGTCGACCCGATCGCCCGGGCGCTGGCCAGCGGGCGTACCGGATCGATAGGGGTCAGCGGCTCCCTCCGCGATCTCTGGCAGCAGGACCTCTCGGTGATGCTGACCCGGGCACTGCGGAAGCGGGGGCACTACGCGACGATCGCGGACGCGGACGCGGACCCCGCGCAGGAGCGCCTGATCGTCGAGCAGTTCGCCGCGCAGCGGGTGGACGGGGCGCTGGTCTCCCCGGTCGACCCGTCCGCGGACTACTGGCGCCTGCTCGAACCGGGCGTCGCCGTGGTCTCGATCGGCGACGCGCTGGTCAGCCGCCCCGAATCGGGTTCGGTGCTCTTCGACAACCGGTACGGCGTGGACACCGCCCTCGCCCACCTCGCCGAGCTCGGCCACCACCGGATCGGCCTGCTCGCCCCGGCGCTCCCGTCGACGCCGGGCCGCCCCGCCGAACTGCTCGCCGCCGAGATCGCCGCGGAGCGTGGCCTGGACCTGATCGCGATCAGCGCCCCGGCCGCGATGAACGACGCGGTCGAGGTGGTCGCGGAGCTACTGGCCGCCCCGGCCCGCCCGACCGCGCTCCTCTGCCTGACTGACTCCCTGGCCTTCGCGGTGTACCAGGCCGCCCGCGCCGCCGGCCTGGCCATCCCGGGCGACGTCTCGGTGGTCGGCTTCGACGATCACCAGCTGGCCGGGTTGGTGAGCCCGGGCCTGACCACGATGGCCTGGGACGAGGAGGCGATCGTCGAGGCCGCGGTCGGCCTGCTCGCCCCGGACGCTCCCGAGGTACCGCCCTTCCGACCGACTCTGATCACCAGGGGCTCGACCGCAGCCGCTCGATGAGCCGGGCGATGTCCCGCCCGAAGGGCCGATCGGCGGTCGCGGTAGGACCTCCCTCTGACGTTTTGTCGGGAAATATCGCCTTAAAAGCTCCATCTAGCGGTAAAGCTGGCGCGAGCAATGCAGCCTGGTGCACCGCCAGCAGCTCGCACGCGGTCACGTCGCGCAGGCCGTCGAGCACCTCGGACAGGCACTCCACCGCCTCGAAGCCGAAACTCTGCACGTCCTCCTGGCCGAGCGACGTCTCCATCGAGCCGGCCAGCGACGGCGTCGCGAACCGGCGCATCCGGTGCACCACCCCGACCGCCCGTTTGTGGACCGCCACCATCCCGGCGTGCGCCCCGGGCGTGTCCGAGAGCTGCCGCGGCAACCCGGTCAACCGGTCGTCCAGCAGGCGGTGCAGCCGTGCGGCACCCAGCTCCGCCACGTGCGTCAGCGCCGCCACCAGCGCGTCCACCGCCGCGACGAGGTCGGTTCCGGCGAAGCCGGCGGTGCCCACGAAACCGCCGTCCAGGTGCGCCGGGGAGTCGGTGATCGCGGTCAGGGCCCGGTCGACCGCCTGCTCCACGCCCGCGGTCGCGCGTGCCGCCACCGCCAGCGCCGGCGCCGTCACCCGGAAGGAGACCGGCGCCTGCAGCGCGCGTCCCTCCCGCGCTCTCCGCAACCTCCGCAATTCCGCATTGACCGTACGCAGTTCCGCGTCCCCGGCGCCCAGCCCCGGATGCGACGGGTCCCCGCTGGCCCCGATGACGTCGTGCGAGGCGGCCGCGACCCGGAGCACCTGGTCCAGCAGCAGGCGCGCGTCCCCGGCGAAGAGGCTCGCCCGCCCGGTCAGCCCCGGCACCCCCTCCAGGAAGGCCACACCCTCCTTGGGCCCGAAACCCGTCCGCTCCAGCACTGCCAGCCCCAGGTGCGCCAGCGGGATGATCTCGCCGGCCGCCCCGCTCCCCCGTGCCGGGATCTCCGGGACCACGCCGCCGTTCAGCATCGCGACCAGGTGCTGGCAGAGCTCCGGGGACACCCCGGCGGCCGGGTCCAGGAAGGTCCGCAGGCGCACCGCGAGCATCGCCCGGGCCTCGTCCGCGGGCAGCCACGGCGCCGACCCGACCGCCCGCCCGGCCATCAGCGTGTTCTGGTGCCGCCCCTGCTCCGCGGCGCTCAACCGGATCCCCGCGAGCGCGCCCATCCCGGTGTTCACCCCGTAGACGGCCTGGCCACCGGCGAGATCCGCGATCACGGCGGCCCGGCTGACCTTGAGAGCGCCGAGCAGCGCCGGGTCCAGCTCGAACCGCGTGCCCTCCCGGGCGATCCGGCGGATCAGCGCGGGCCCGAGGTCCTCCGGGCGCTCGACGATCATCGGTACCGCAGCATCGTCCCGGTACCCGCCGCCTCGGCGCGCCTCAGGATCAGGTGACCGAGCGCGATGTCCAGGATCGACAGGCCCCGGTGCCAGAACAGGATCCGCTCGTCGTCGCGCTCCCGGCCCGGCTTCCGCCCGCTGACGATCTCGCCGAGCTGGGCGTAGAGCGACTGCTCGGTGAGCCGTCCGGTGTCCACGTGTGCCCGCAGCGCCCCGAAGCGGCCGGCCTGCGCCTCACGCCAGTCGTCGACGACGACCTTGTCCATCACGTCCAGCAGGTCGAGTTCCACAGCACTGATGGTCCCGTACGGAACCACGAAGGCGCCCGGCCGGACCGCCGCCGTACGCAGAAGGGGTTGTGGCTCTTGCAGTCTCGTGGCCTCGACCAGGATGTCCGCGCCGTCGTAGACCTCGTCGGCGGTCGCGACCACCCGAACGGGTGTATCGGTGGCGGCGCGGAGCTGCTCGGCGAAGGCCTCCCGCGACTCGGGGCGGCGGCTGGTGACCCGGATCTCCTCCAGCGGGAAGAGGCGGTCGAGGAGGGTGACGTTGGCGAACGCCGTGCCGCGCGCCCCGACGTGCCCGAGGATGCGCGAATCCGGACGCGCCAGGTGCTTCGCGCCGACCGCGGTCATCGCCCCGGTCCGCATCTCGGTGATCCAGGTGGCGTCCAGGATCGCCAGCGGCACCCCGGTCTGCGGGTCGTAGAGCGTCAGCATGGCCAGCTCGCTCGGAAGTCCGCGCTGGTAGTTGGGCACGAAGTCGCCGACGACCTTGACACCGCTCATGCCCAGCGGCGTCACGTGGCCGCGCAGGATGTTGAAGTGCCCGGCACCGCCGTTGTCCGGCACCAGGTGCGTACGCGGTTCGAAAACGGTCTCGCCACGCCCGTGCGCCGCGACCACGTCCTCGATCGCGGCGATCGCGTCGTCCGGGCCGATGGCCAGGGAGTCGACGTCGGCTCCGTTCAGGAACCGGAGCCAGATCTCGTTCATACGATGAATCGTTGCATACACTCCGAAGACTCCGTGTTTTAGGCTATTCACATGGGAGAGCGGCTGGACGACGACCGGGCCCAGGAGTGGTTGCTGAGCCGGGCCCAGCGGCACCGCCTCTCCCCGACCCAACGACAGATCGTCCAGCGGATGCTCGGGATGTTCCCCGACGTGGCGTTCCTGTCCACCATCGAGATCGCCGAGCAGACCGGGGTGAGCCAGCCCACCGTCACCCGTCTGGCCACCGCGCTCGGCTTCGCCGGGTTCCCCGAGTTCCGCACGGCCATGCGGGAGGCGGTCCTCGCCTCGGTACCGGACCAGCGGGTCCCCGCGTCCGAGAAGCAGGACGCGATCGACCAGGAACAGGCGAACGTCGGCACCCTGAAGCGGGTGGTGAGCGGCGCCCCGATGACCGCAGCCGTGACCGCCCTGTCCGGTTCTGACCCACTGGGCGTGGTCGGATTGCGGGCTTCCGCCGCGCTAGCCGACTATTTCGGATATTTCGCCCGCCGGGTGCTGCCGTCCGTCCGCGTCTGCACCGACGGGGCGAGCCTCGACGACGACCTCCTCCAGCTGCGCCACCAGGGAGCTTCGGCCGCGCTCTTCTTCAGCATGCCGCGCTACCCTTCGGGTACGGTCGCCGCGATCCGCCTGGCCCGCCGCCTGGGAATGACCACGGTGGTGATCGCCGACACGGCCCTGCTCCCGTTCGCCGACGACGTGGACGCCCTGCTGGTCGCCCCGGTCGGCACCGGCCTCGTCTTCGACTCCCACGCCGCCGGCGTAGTCCTCGCGATCACCCTGCTCGACGCGGTGGCCGCGGTCCACCCACAGCGCACGCAGCAGCGCTTGGAGGCCCACGAGTCCCTGGTCGACCGCTGGACCCACGACACCTGACCCACCCTTGACCCCGCTGGTCGATTCCGGCGGGATCGTCGTCGCCAGCGGGGGTCGCGGGATGGGCGTTCTCGGTCATGGTCCGGGTTGGGGGTTATCCACAGCCGGGGTTTGTCCACAGGGCCCCGGGCCAAGATCACCGTTATGTGCCACTGTTCCGTTAGGGATGGGGGTTACCCCCGGTCGGGGTGGGCCCCGACCGGCCGGACTTGATCAACATTTCATGATCAACTGCGGGTTGGATCTTGGTGGCTGGTGGTGAGGGGTGTGTCGGCGGGCTCAAGTGACCCGTGAGCGCCAGCTTTCCCGGCGCGGCTGGCGTTCACGGGTCACTCGGAGCGCCTGAGACACCCCTGGCCACCAGCCGACCGGCCCGAGGCACCCCGGATCGCCAGCCGGACCGGCCTGAGACACTCCGGATCGCCAGCCGGACGATCCGCGGTCGGCGAGCGTTTCGGACGGGCACTCGCCACGGGATCCGGCGTCCCACCCGGGCGGTCCAGAATCGACCAGCAGGGTCACCCCACCACCAGCCCGGGCCGGCCCGCCCACACCGCCAGCCCAGCCCGGCCCCACCACCGGCCCAGCCCTACCCCCGACACACCCCAGCGGGCAGCGGGCAGCGGGTGAGGATTGTCAGTGGCCGCGGTCGATCCACTCCTGGAGGTGCGGGGCCTCGTCGGCGATGGAGGTCGGGTCGCCGTGACCGGTGCGGACCGCGGTGTCGGACGGCAGGGTCAGCAGCCGTGAGCGGATCGACGTGATGATCGTTGGGAAGTCCGAGAACGATCGGCCCGTGGCGCCCGGGCCGCCCTGGAACAGGGTGTCGCCGCTGAACAGGGTTGACAGCTCCGGGGCGTAGACGCAGACCGCGCCCGGTGCGTGACCCGGCGTGTGCAGGATCCGCAGATCGATGCCGCCTACCGTGATCACCTGACCGTCCGACAGCTCGCCGTCCGGGCGGCGGTCAGGGTGGGTCATCTCCCAGAGCGGCAGGTCGCCCGGGTGCAGCAGGATCGGAGCGCCGGTGGCCGCGGCCAGTGCCGGGGCGGCGTCGATGTGGTCGTTGTGGCCGTGAGTGCTGATGATCGCCTTCAGCACCCGGCCGGCCAGGGCCTTCTCGATCGCCGCGGCGTCGTGCGCGGCGTCCACGACGACGGCCTCCCGCTCGTCGCCGATGATCCAGACGTTGTTGTCGACGTCCCAGACGCCGCCGTCGAGGGAGAACGTGCCCGAGGTGACAACCCGGGTGATCGGCTCGGTCATCAGGTCCCTTTCGTGATCGTTACCGGTAAACCATCGCATGCCAGACCCGCGAGCCCGACGACGCGGTGCCCACGGCGATCGCCACGGCCCACACGACCGCCCGCGGTGGCAGCACGGCACAGAACGGACGGCACCGGGGACAGCAGCGCTGCGGCGCAGACCGACGGCGAGCGACAGGCGGGCAGCAAGCGACAGGCGAGCGGGCGAGCGGGCGGGCGAGCGGGCGAGCGGGCGGCGCGCAAAGGCGGGCGGCGGGGAGAAAACCGGAAAGTCGGGAATCTCGGAATGGCCAGGAGCATCGAGACACCGCCTCGCTGTCCATCCTCCGAGCCGATGTTTTCAAGATCATTCGGGCGACCCCTACCGTGGTCAAAGGCACTATGATCTTCACTTTCCGGCTGTACCTCGGTTTAGTTCAGTGCCCTGGCAAATAGGGCGTGCCACTGTTGCCGCGGCAGCCCGGCCGATCGTGCTGGTCAGGCCCAGCCGGCGTCCCACCGTAAGCGGAATTGGAGTACACGCAGTGAATATCGAGACGGCGCTCAAGGAAGCGATGACCATCGAGGGCGCGATCGGCGTCGCTCTGGTCGACTACACCTCCGGTCTGACGCTGGGCATTCTCGGCGGTGGCCCGACGATGGACATGAACATCGCGGCGGCCGGTAACACCGACGTGATCCGGGCCAAGGTCCGCACCCTGGAGATGCTGGGCCTGCAGGACGGCATCGAGGACATCCTGATCACCCTCGACAGCCAGTACCACCTGATCCGCCTGCTCCAGAACAAGCGGAACGGCGAGTCGTTCTTCCTGTACCTGTCCCTGAACAAGTCGCGCGCCAACCTCGGCCTCGCCCGCCACCAGCTGCGCAAGATCGAGGCGGAGCTGGACGTCTGATGACGGCTCCGGGTGACATCGACCAGCCGGTATACACCGAGCTGGCCGGCCTGCGCTACCAGGTGCCGGGTGTTCTCGGCTGCGTGGTCGCCGGTGTCGACGGACTGCTCATCCTGCACGACACGAGCACCGGTACCGAGCCGCACGACGTGGCCGCGCTGGCCGCCGGCGCGCACGGCATCAGCCGTACCACGGGCGCCGTGCTCGGCCAGGGCACCTTCGCCGACGTCACGATCCACAACAGCAACGGCTACCTGGCCGTCTACGCGATCGGCGACCTGGCGCTGCTGGCCGTCATCGGCGAGGGCAACCTCAACATCGCCCGCCTGCACCTCGAGGCCCGTCCGGTCACGGCTCGCCTCGCGAACATCCTGCAGATCCGGTCGGCGCGCCTCTAGGCACGACTCCCCCCGAAGCCCCGGGCGGCTTCACGGCGTACGCGAGATGGAGTGCGCGTACGACGACGCCGGCGCCCGAGACGCACGGCATGCCCGAAAAGCTCGATCACGAGAAGGGCCGGCATCTGCCGGCCCTTCCGCTTTATCCGGAAAAAGCGCACAACAAAGTCAAGTTCCCTGCGAAGGTACGCCCACCCCGCCCACCAGCGCCTCAAAAGGCGGCCACCGCCGGGGGCCGCGGATCCGCCATCATCATCCGACGACCACCGCAGCCCCCGCCGTCGCGGTGAGCTCCGGGCACCCGGACCGGGCGCTACCGGTCAGGCGCGGCTGAGCAGGTCGCCGACCTCGGTGCGGGAGGAGACGCCGAGCTTGCGCAGGATGTTGGAGACGTGGACGGCCGCGGTCTTCGGTGAGATGTAGAGGCGCCGGGCCAGCTCGGTGTTGGTCAGACCGTCACTGATCAGCACCGCCACCTCGCGCTCGCGGGGTGTCAGCGCGGCCGGACCGGAGACGGCGGGTGCGTCCGCCGCGCCCATCCCGAGGCGGGCGCGCACCTGGATGAGCTGCACGCACCGCCAGCCCCGCCACCCGGAGAGCAGCCGGGACGCCGCCTCCACCTGCGCGGACGCCTCCTCGCGACGACCGCCGGCCAGCAGGCACCGGGCCGCGCCGATGTGGGCCGTACCCCGGGTGGCCGGGCTCAGGATGTTCGCGTCCGTGATCGACAGGTAGCCGTCGAGCGCCTCGGCGTGCCGGCCGTACGCCTCCGTGACCTGCGCCTCGACCAGCGTACGGAAGGCGTCCCAGACGTCCTCGTCCAGCAGTTCCCGCAGCATCCGGTCGAGCCGGTCCGCGGGCATGCCCAGCTCCCGCGCGGCGGAGATCAGGTCGTGGGCCATCTCGCCGCTGCGCCACGTCTGCTCGGCCAGCCCGGCGATCAGCGCGGACAGCGCGGTCTCGGCGCGCGCCACGTCACCCCGGCGGCAGGCGACGTGGAACACCAGGCCGGGAATGAGCGTCGGGCCGTTGTTCGGCAGCGTGGCCAGGTCGGTGATCAGCCGTTCGACCCGGTCCAGCTCGCCCGCCTCCAGGTAGAGCCCGGCGAGGAAGACACCGTGGTAGTCCGCCCAGCGGCCGCGGCGCCGGTAGCCGTGCTCCAGGTCGCGGCCCTCCTCCAGCGCGGCGATCGCGCCGCCCAGGTCACCGGCGCGCAGCGCGAGCCGGGCCCGTCCCCGGTAGTAGGTGGCCACGGCGAGCGACTCGAAACCGGCCCGTTCGGCGGCGGCCCGCATCCGTTCCAGGATCTCCGCGTGCTCGGTCGGCGAGGTCGGCGGCTCGCCGTGCACCAGCACGTTCAGCGCGCGGGCGGCGAGCACCCACTCGCCGGCCTTCTCCGCCTCGTCGATCAGGCCGGAGAGGATGGCACGGCCCTCGGCGGCGGTCTGCGGGCGTTCCGCGTATGTCGAACCCTTCTCCACCAGCGCCGCCAGACGCACCGCCGGGAGGTCGAACTCGTCCGCCAGGGCCAGCGCACGGTCCGCCCAGTCCAGGGCCGGCGGGAAGTCGTCCCGCAGGTAGGCCGACTGGGCGATCGCGGTCATCGCGCGGGCCTGGTCGGCGCCGGGCGGCAGCATCGCGATCAGCGCCTCGATCTCCCCGGTCAGCGCGCGCATCTCCTGCGCGGCCTGGGACTCCCACGCGATCCGGACCAGCAGGTAGAGCGACTCGGCCCGGTCGGTGGCGCAGGCGGCCAGGTCACGCCAGCGCCGGCCGTACCGCAGGGCGTCGTCGAGCAGCCCGACCAGCCACGCGGCCCGGGCCGCCGAGGCGAGCAGGTCCGCGTCGTCGGGTGCCTCGTCGAGGCCCATCTCGGCGAGCTGCAGCGCCTGGTGGGCCGAGCCGATCGACAGGTAGACCACGGCACCGCGCCGGGCCGCGGCGATCATGTCGTCGTACCGTCCGGCGCCGCGCGCGTGGTGCGCCACCATCGCCGGGTCGGAGCCGCCCGCGCCCAGCAGCACGTCGAGCGCGGACTCGTGCAGCCGCCGCCGCTGCCGTCCGAGCATGTGGTCGGCGATCGCCTCGCGCACCAGCGCGTGCCGGAAGGCGAACTCGTCCTCCCCCGACTCGACCAGCACACCGCGCATCACCAGATCCCGCAGCACGGCGATCAACGCGTCCTCGCCGGTGCCGGTCACCGCCGCGAGCAGGTCGAACGGGATCCGGTGCCCGAGCACGGTGGCCGCCTCGACGATCCGGTGGCTGACCGGCTCCAGGTCGTCCACCTGGCGCCGCAGCACGTCGGCGAGACTCCACGGCAGCGGCTGCTCGACGAGCGCCTCGACGGCGTACCCGGGAAGCGCCCTTAAAAGCTCCTCCAGGAAGAAGGGATTGCCTCCGGTCCGGTGGTGCAGCGCGGTCGCCGCCCGGGGAGAGACCGGGGCGCCGGTCGCCGCGGCCAGCATCGCCGCACTCTGCGCGGGCGTCAGGCGGTCCAGGCGCACGTGGGTGACCGTGTGCCGCCGCTCCATCCGCGCCAGCAGCCCGGAGACCGGTTGCCGGCTGGTGACCTCGTCCGGCCGGTAGGTCCCGACGAGCAGCCGGGGCTCGTGCTGGTCGGCGATCCGCTCGAACAGCGCCGCGCTCTCCGAGTCCGCCCAGTGCAGATCCTCGAACACGATCACCGCGGGCGCGTCGCCGATCAGGTCCCCGACGATCGCCAGCCCGGTGTGCAGCCGCTCGACCGGGCTCCGCGTGGCGTCCGCGAGCGCGGCCAGCTGCTCCTCGTCGACGCCGCCGAGCCCGTCGATCGCGTCCAGCAACACCTCGTACGGCCGGGAGAGCGACCCCGGCTCCGCCTGCCCGACCAGCACCACGGTCTCCGCCGGCAACCGGTTCAGCAGCTCGTGGACCAGGCGGGTCTTCCCGATCCCGGGCTCCCCCGCGATGATCGCCACCGCGGGCTCCCGCGCCGAGGCGAGCCGCGCCAGCCTGCGCAGCTCACCCTCCCGCCCGATCATCACCGGGCTGACACCGCCACGGAATGCTCGCACGGCGTCAGCGTACCGGTGGGCTTCCCGCGTGCCGCCGCCCGCTTCCGGCACGCGAGCGCCTCACGGGCCCGGCTCAGCAACCGCTGCCGGTCCGCCTCGGCGATCAGCTCCCGGCGGTGATCGTTCGCCAGCATCAGCGCCACGTCCGGATGAATCATCATGGCTCGTTCTCCTCGCCGTCGTCGTTGCCCTTCGATGTATCCATCCTCGGGTCTCCGGCACATCGCCACATCGGACACGACTACCTATATTCGCTGGTCAGAGCGGTCTAGGCAGCCTACTGGGAGCGCCTAGGTATACCTACTGGCATGCACCAGTACCTAGACCCGTCGTCGATCTCCCCATCCGTACGCGACGCCCTGACCGACTGCTGGGTCGCGGTGACCAACGCCGGCGGCGCCGCGGGTTTCCCGTTCCCACCCGTCGGCGCAGCGGAGGTCGCCCCGGTCCTGTCCGCCCTGATCGACGGGTTGTCCCCGGCGGTCTCCCGGTTGGTGGTGGCCACCTCGGGCGTCCGGCCCGTCGGGTGGGTGCTGCTCTCCCGCGATCCGAGCCCGCTGGTCGCGCACTGGGGCACGATCCGTCACCTGCAGACCCATCCCGATCACCGCCGGGCCGGGATCGGCGCGGCCCTGATGCGCGAGGCCCAGCGGATCGCCCGCGACGAGATGGGCCTGGAGCAACTGCGCCTGGCGGCCCGGGGCGGCATGGGCCTGGAAGACTTCTACACCCGTCTCGGCTGGCGGGAGACGGGCCGCTGGCCGAACGCGCTGCGCCTCTCCCCCACCGACACCCGCGACGAGATCCTGATGACGCTGACCCCGTTGTAGCCGTCCCCACGCGGCTGTTCCCGCTCCGATCCGCCGCGCTCCCCCTATAGCTCGCCCTCCACCGGCTGCCACGCACCGAACGACACCCGGGTTCCACCGACCACCGGCTCACGCCTCGCCCAGCGCGCACGCACGCAACCTCGGTCTCCACCCCTTCCACGACCGTACGTAGGGAAAGGTCTTGGCGAGCTCGGCCACGGCACGGACCACCGCCAGGCCGGCGGCCGTCGGCTCACCCCGGGCGATGAAGGCGCGATGCCCGCGGACGCGAGCTGAGAGCCCCCGGGAGCTATCCTCGCGATCATCCTCGATGACTGGGAGACCCGCCGTGATCATGGCTCTCTTGCTGGACCTCGCCAACATCATCGGCGGTCTGCTCCTGGCGGTCCCGCTGCTCCTGCGCCTGCCCACGATCGGGTACGACCTGGGCCGGTTCGCCGCCAGGATCGCCGGCTGGACCTGGATCATCGGAGTCGTCGCGCTGGTCGCCGGTGGCTACTGGCTGCTCGTGCACATCTTCTCGGGCCCCGGGATCCTGCACTTCGAGGTGGTCGGCATCGCCGTCGGGCTGCTGCTGACCTGGGATCGCCTCACCGGCCGCCGGGTACTTCCGGAGAACCCGCCGAACACGCCCGTCGAGGTCTCCGGGCCGGCACTGATCATCGCGATCGTCGGCCTGATCGCCATCGTCGTCGGCGTCCAGGGCCTGTTCACGCCCAACTAGCCCACCCGCGCGGACGGTCCGGTGCTGCCCGCCATGCCCACTCCGTCCGTGACTGACCGGCCCGCCGTCGCTCGACCCCTCCATCCCGGTCGTCCCGCACGAAACGGACTACCACGACAAAAGCGGCCCGCGACCGCGTTCCGTCCGGTGACCGCAGTGCCTCTTTCCGGGGAGATGCCGAGGTCCACCGGTTGAGGACCTCGTGGTGCGGGCACCCTTGGCGAAGGAACGGGGCAGACCGGAAGAGACGCCATGACGACCGTGTTCGAGACCAGCGACGCCGGCGCCGCCGAGCAGAGGCTGATGGACACGTACACCCGGTTCCGGATGAGCATTCTCGGTCACGAGCACTACATGCGGCTGGTGCAGACCCCGCTCGGCGAGTACGTCGCCCTGCAGCACAGCACGTTCGCGATGAGCTTCGACGCCCGGGGCGGCCCGCTCGGTTACCTCCCGGTGGCCCGGGTCCTCGCCGGCACCTCGGCCTTCCACAACCGCGGGCAGCCCACCGACCTGCGCCCCGGTGACGTCTTCCTGGCCTGCCAGCCCGACCGTGACTGGCGGATCGAGGTGGACGGGTTCCAGGCCGAGGGCGCCCGGATCGACCCACTGCTCTTCCTCCGGGTCGCCGGGACGTTACCGCGGTTCTCCGGCTACCGTCCGGTCTCCGCCGAGGCCGCGCGCCGGTGGGACACCACGTTCACGTACGCGCGCGACGTCCTCCGGGACACCGCGGCGCCGGCCGAGCCGCTGCTCGCCGACAGTCTCGCGCAGCTGATCGCGGCCACCACGCTCTGCACGTTCCCGAACGACACGCCGCACAGCCCCACCATCGAGGACCGCCGGGACGCCCATCCGGCCAGCCTGCGCCGGGCGATCGCCTTCATCGACCAGAACGTCCACCGCGACATCGGCCCGGCCGACATCGCGAGCGCGGCCCACGTCACCATCCGCAGCCTGCAGCTGACGTTCCGGCGTCACCTGGACAGCAGCCCGATGGCCTACCTGCGCCGCGCCCGCCTCGACCACGTCCACCGCGAGCTGCGATCGTCGAACCCGGCCACGGCCACGGTCGGCGCGGTCGCCGCACGCTGGGGTTTCGTCAACCACAGCCGGTTCACCGCGCACTACCACGCGACCTACGGCACCACGCCGTCCCGCACCCTGCGCGACGACTGATCCGCCGCACGGCCGCACCGGTCGGCGAGCCGGGCGAAGGCCTCCCCGAGCTCCGCGGGGCCGACCACCTCGATGTCCGCGTCGTAGCGGGCGAACGCCGCCGCCAGCCCCGCCCACGACCAGGACCCCTGGGTCACCCGGCAGCGGTCGCCGTCCAGCTCCTCGACGATGCCGTCCCGGGTGTACGCCGTGATGGCCGTGGCCGGTTTGCCGAGGATCACGGTTCCCCGGCACGGCCAGTCCCCGCCCGCCTCGGTGGCGCCCCGGAAGACCCCGAGCACGTACCCGGCCACGTCCCCGCCGGGCAGTTCGCGGGGCGTGAACCGGGGCCCGTTCGGCGTCCGCAGTGTCATCCGGTCCACCCGGAACGTCCGCCAGTCCCCGCGATCGAGGTCCCAGGCGATCACGTACCAGCGGCCGTCCCGGGTGATCACGTGGTGCGGTTCCGCGCGGCGGGGTGGGGTGTCCGCCCGGTCTGATCCGTACCCGAAACGAAGGATCTCCCGGGAGTGCACGGCCGCGCTGATCGCCAGGAGAAGCCCGCCGTCGACGGTCGTCCCGGCACGCTCGACCGCGGTGACCCGCAGGGAGCCGACCCGGTGCCGCAGCCGGGACGGCATCACCTGGCGGACGGTGGTCAGGGCCCGGCCGGCCGCCTCCCCGGTCCCGTTACCCGGCGTGGTGGCCGCGATCTGCAGGGCGAGGACCAGCGCCACGGCCTGCTCGTCGTCGAAGAGCAGCGGCGGCAGGTCGGCACCCGCACCGAGCCGGTACCCGCCGTCCGGCCCCTTGCTCGCCGCGATCGGATAGCCCAGCTCACGCAGCCGGTCCACGTCCCGCCGGACGGTCCGCAGGCTGATCTCCAGCCGTTCGGCGAGCAGCTGCCCCGGCCAGTCCCGGCGGCTCTGCAGCAGCGACAGGAGCGCCAGCAGTCGAGCGGAGGTCTTCGGCATGCCGTGGATTCTGCCCGGAGTAGGTGCCACACCCTGGCACCCACTGCGGTGAATCTTGTCCCGTACCGCCCCTCGCTGACTACGGAGACACTCATGAACGACGTGAACTGGCTGGGCATCCCGGTCGCCCTGATCGCCGTCACCCTGCTCGGCGGCGTCTGGTTCGCCGTCCTCTTCCCGCGCGCCTACAACGTGTCCCTCGGCCACGCCCCCGACGCCACGCGCAAGCCGACCCCGCTCTTCCTGGCCGGACCGCCCGCGACCAGCCTGGTCATCACGCTCACCAGCGCCGTCCTGCTCGCCGCCCTGAAGATCGACACCTACGGCCCCGCGCTGCTCTTCGGCCTGCTCACCGGCGTCGGCTACCTGAGCGCGAACACGCTCACCATCGCGATCAACCCGAACTTCCCCCACCCGCTCCGCTACGCGACCATCTCCGCGGGCTACAACATCCTCTCCGCCGTCCTGATCAGTCTGATCCTGACCACGGTCTGACCCCTTCGATCAAAACCCTTCCCGGGTACGCCCGGCGCCCCGTTCCCACGAGGCGCCGGCCGCCCGTTCACGCGCTCGCCCTCACGCGCTCGCCCTCACGCGCTCCCGAGAAGATCCCAGCGGTTGCCGGAAATATCCTGAAAGACAACCACTTTCCCGTACGACTCGGTCCGCGGCTCGCCCACGAAGGTGACCCCGGCCCGGAGCATCCGCTGGTAGCTCGCCTCGAAGTCGTCGACCTGCAGGAAGAACCCGACCCGACCCGCGGTCTGGTCCCCCACCGCCTTGCTCTGCCGCTCCCCGTCCGCCCGCGCCAGCAGGATCCCGGTCTGCGCCTTCGGCGGCCGCACCACGACCCACCGCTTGACCCGCCCATCGTTCGTCAGCGACGGCGAGTCCTCCACCAGCTCGAACCCGAGCACTTCGGTGAAGAACGCGATCGCCGGGTCATACTCGTCCACGATCAGCGAAACAAGATCGATCTGCATCCCGGCAGCGTAGCCACCCCGCTCCCCCGACCATCCGGTGACCGACAAGGATCAGAGGTCGCCGCCCTCGATGCCCGCTCATGCCGAGCGGCGGGTCTCGATCGGCCGGGCCGGGCGGGTGCCGGCGACGGTCCGCGCGGGTGTGACGGTGAGCGGGGCATCGCGGTCGCTACAGGTAGGGGACTCCCGCCTCGGTCACGGAGAGGGTCAGGGGGCTGGGTGACGCCCAGCTTCCCGGCTCGGCCAGGGTGTCCGCCAGGTCGGCCGGGGAGTGGCCCGGGGTGACCTCGACCAAGCCACGGGATGCCAGGCGGAGGACGGCCTGGCGGAGCAGCGGGACGGCGTCCGTGCGCTGCTCGGCCGTGCCGTTGCCGGTCCAGCTCGCGATCATCTCGGCGAGTGTGGCATCGCCGTCCGCCTCGTGCAGGACGAAGTACTCGACCACATTGACGCCCACATCGGTCCTCACGCTCGGATAGTAGGTGGTCGCCGCACGTGATGCATCCGAGGGGCGGGCTGCCGGCCGGCGCCCGGGGGTGTCCGGCGCAGAGCGAGACACCCCCGGGCGCCGGCCGGAACCGGGAGCTACGGACGATCGGGGGCCAGGACGATGTCGAAGTGGACCCGGGTCCAGGGGCGTCCGGCCAGGTCACGGCCGTCGGGGGTGGGTGTCTCCGGCGACTGGGGTGTGAAGTCCTTCACCAGGGAGTCCCGTACCCCGAAGACGCTGTCGTGGGCGAGCACCTCGTCGCCGCGTACGAAGATGTGGGTCACCAGAGTGCGCAGACCGGTGGCCTCGACCATGAAGTGCAGATGCGAGGCCCGCAGGGGCGAGCGGCCGGTCGCCGCCAGCAACCGGCCCACCGGGCCGTCGTGCGGGATGGGGTACGGCGTCGGAGCGATCGCCCAGAACCGGTACCGCCCCTCCGCGTCGCTGAACAGGTGACCGCGCGCGGCCACCCGCCCGTCGGGGTACTGGACGTCGTAGAGCCCCTCGTCGTCGGCCTCCCAGACCTCGATCCGGGCGTCCGGCACCGGGCGGCCCTCGGTGTCGGTGACCGTACCCTCCACCCAGCACGGTTCGCCGGGCGCGCCGCCCGCGATGTCGCCGCCGAGCGGGATCGCCGGGGAGTCCTCGACGAAGAACGGGCCGAAGACGGTGGCCTCGGTGGCGTTCGCGTACGCCTCGTTGTTCACCGTGACGGTCTGCATCGAGGCGCCGAAGACGTCGGAGAGCAGGATGAACTCCTGGCGCCGGTCGTCGGTGATGTGACCGGTCGCGGTCAGGAACGCGATCGCCTGCTGCCACTCGGCCTCGGTGAGGCGGACCTCGCGGACGAACGCGTGCAGGTGCCGGGTGAGCGCCCGCATCAGTTCCTTCAGGCGCGGATCGGGGGTGCCGTCGAAGGACGCGACCACCCGCTCGACCAGTTGCGCCTCGCGTTCCTGCTGTTCGTCGCTCAACGGGGCTCCTCTCCCGACCAGGCGTGCTGGAGCAGTTCTCGGAGGTTCTCGCCGGTCACCGGGACCGGGTTGCCGGCCGGGACGACCGGCAGGATCGCGTCGACGGCGGCCGGGATGTCCTCCTGCCGGAATCCATGGTCGCGCAGCGCGCGCGGCGCATCGACCGCGTCCCGCAGCCGCCGCAGCTCGGCGGTGCCGAAGCCGTCCGGCGCGGCGACCGCGTTGAGCGCGAGCACGTGCGGCAGGACGACCGCGTGGGTCTGCGCGTGCGGGAGGCCGAACATGCCGCCGAGCACGTGGCAGATCTTGTGGTGCAGCCCGGAGCCCGCCGACGCGAACGCCACGGCGGCCAGGTACGCGCCGTACAGGGTCTGCTCCCGGTCATCGGCGGGCAGCCCGGCACGCAGCGCCCGGATGCCCTCCAGCGCCAGCGCCCGGTTGATCGGGTCGGCCCGGGGCGCCCACATCGAGTCCACACAGTGTGCGAGCGCGTTCAGCCCGGAGGCGACCGCCATCTCCCGGGGCAGGGTGGCGGTCAGGGCCGCGTCGTAGACGACCGTACGGGGCAGCACTCGCGGGTCGGAGCCGGTGGTCTTGCGACCGTTCTCGGTCATACCCCAGACGTCGGTGGCCTCGGAGCCGGCGAACGTGGTCGGCACCGCGACGATCGGCAGGCCGGTGGTGAGCGCGACCGCCTTGGCCAGCCCGGTCGCCGACCCGCCGCCGACGCTGACCAGCACGTCGACGCCGGCCGCGGCGGCGGCCTCCCGCGCCCTTTCCGCCGTCACGACCGGGACGTGCATGGCGACGTCGGTGTGGTGCAGGACGGCCGGGATCAGCGGCTTGCCGATCAGCATCGGACGGCTGCCGAGGCGGGCCGCCTCCTCCGCGGCGCGCTCCGCGGCCTGACCGGACGCGAACACGACCCGCTGCGGCAGCGTCTCGTGGGTGAAGGTGAGACTCATCGCCCGAGGATCGCACTCATCGCGTCGTGCAGCGCCCCTCAGGGGCCATCGGCGAGCCGCGCCGACCGCCGGTTCGACGTGCGGAAGCGGATCGCCCGGTCACGAGGCACTACCCCCAGGGTGTCGGCGGCACAACCTGAACGCGGAGCCAGGCGTCCGCCGGGAAGAGCTTGCGGGCGATGAGCCAGGCGATCCGGGAGTAGTACGGCCGGGCGGTCGCCTCGTCGATGATCTCCGGGTTGTCGACGCGGTGATCGACGCCCCTGCGGCGGATCGTGCAGCCGCCCGCGGCGAGGACGTTGCGTACCCAGTTGGTGCCGGCGCCCCACGGCAGGTTGACGACGAAGCCGTGATCGGTGGGGATCGCGACGATCGGCACGCTCAGGGCCCGGCCGGTCTTACGGCCGCGGTGGCGCACGACGGCCCACGGCGACCAGCGGCGCCCGGCCAGCGACAGGATGACGTTCATGCACCGGATCCTCCGCTCCCGGCGGGCCGGTCGCTATGGCGGAGTTCCGTCATCTCTTCGCAGGGCGTACGCCACCGCGTCGGTCCGGCCGCGCGCGCCGATCTTGCGGTAGACGCTGGCCAGGTGCCGTTCCACGGTGTGTACGGCGATGCCCAGCCGCCGGGCGATCTCGGTGTTCGAGTCGCCGGACGCGAGCCGCAGCAGCACGTCCCGCTCGCGGGGCGTGAGGATCCGGACCGGGGCAGGGCGGCTGACGACGCCCCGGGTCACGAAGTCGGTGACCAGGCGTACGTCGGCGGCCGGGTCGTCCATGAACAGCGTCGGCGTCGAGCCGGGCAGCTCCACCAGGTGCGCGTCCGGCAGATCCGCCGCGAGACGCCGGAAGACCTCGACCGGGATCTGCTGCTCGCCCTGGCGGTGCAGGACCAGGCTGGGAGCGCGTACGGACGAAAGCTCCGCGGTGACGTCGATCTCCTCGGCGGCGTCGAACCAGGCGCGCGCCACGTCGGCGGTGGTCGCGGTGCGGAACGCCTCGGCGGTCCAGCGGCCGGACGGCGCGGCGTCCCAGCCCAGCCAGGCGGTGGCCGCGGCGTCGGCGAACAGGCCCCAGTCCTGGTCCACCAGGGAGAGCAGCGCCCGGGTCTGCGGCGGGAGCATCGCCTCGCGCATCCGGGGCGCGCCGCCGAAGAGGACCGTACGCGCGACCCGGGCGGGTTCCCGGGCGGCGAAGGCGATCGCGGTGGCGACCGAGTGGTAGTAGCCGAGCAGGGACGGGCGCTCCAGGCCCGCGTGGTCCAGCACGGCGCGCAGGTCCCGCAGGTGGGCGTCGACGCCGAGATCGGTCAGGTCGATCGCACGGCCGGACTGCCCGGTGCCACGGCCGTCGTAGAGCACGACGGTCAGCCGCCGGGCGAGGGCGAGATACGCGGCACGCAGCGCGGGGATGCGCCACTGCGCGACGATGTTGCTGAGCGACGGCATCCAGACCAGCGGCGGGCCCTGGCCGAAGACCTGGTAGCCGATCGTCACGCCGTCGCCGGTGCGGGCGTATCGGACCTCGTGCATCCGCTCATGTTCGCAGCCCGGCTGGGCGCCCGCGTGCCCGCGGCTACCGCCGCCCGTTGCGCAGCAGCCCGGCTGGGCGCCCGCGTGCCCGCGGCTACCGCCGCCCGTTGCGCAGCGGCCCGGCCAGCTCCGCGAAGCGGCGGGCCGTCGCCGCCTCGTCGGTGAGATCGAGGATCGGGCCCAGGGCGGCGGCCCAGCCGTGGCAGAACAGGTTCCAGCCGTCGTACGCCGTCAGGTCGTCGCGCTCCCGTGCCTGCCGGAGGATGGCCAGGTCACCGCGGTAGTTCAGATCCCAGACCACGGCCTTCGGCGGGAATGCGGCGTACGCCGAGAGCGGGCTGCCCGGGCGGTCCTTGCCGAGGCCGGTCGCGTTGACGATCAGCGCACCGGGCGGTGCCGCCGCGAGCAGGTCGTCCCACGGCCCGGTGCCGACACGGACGGTGAGGTCGGCGCCGCGTCGTTGCGCCCACGGCTCCAGGACGGCGCGCAGGTGCCGGGCCGACGCCTCGCTCTGATCGGTGAAGGTCAGCCGGCGCGGGGGCTCGGGACGGGAGAGCAGGTGCCGACCGAGGGCGATCGCGCTGCCTCCGGCGCCGAGGCAGAGCAGGTCACCGCCGTCCGGCCAGATCTCCGCCACGACGCGGCCGATGGAGAGCGGGTCGCGGGCGTACCCGGTAAGCGTTCCGTCCTGCCGCCGGATGGCGCTGACCTCGCCGCACTCGGCCGCGAGAGGGTCCAGCCCGGCGATCAGATCCCGGGCCTCGCGCAGCACGGCGACCTTGTGCGTGGTGATCACCGCCCCGAGCACGTCGTCGTCGGCGGTCAGCTCCCGGATCAGCGAGCGATAGGTATCGGTCGGAGCGCCGAGCGGTACGTCCCGGCCACGCAGCCGGATGGCCCGGCCGATATCGGACATCCAGAGCGGGAAGGCCTCGTTGATCAGGGATTGGCCGGTCGAGACGCCGATGAACCAGAGCGATGGCACCACTCGATCCTCGCATCCCCGCATCAGCGGTGTACCGTGCCGTGCGGACATCGACAAACATTTAAGACAATGTGGAGTTAAATGTGGGTGTTGAGGGCCATCCGGCCGGCGGAGACTTCGCCGATCAGCGCGCCGCCTCTCTGCGAAGAATGTTTCCTAACCGGGCGGTGTTGAGCCCGGCCTCGTCGGTTCCGATCATCGTTCCCGCCCGGGTGTCCGCCCCCACCCTTCCGGCCGCCCCCACCCGCCGCCGCTGGATGGCCGTGGTCGCCGTCGGGGTGGTGGCGATCGTCGCTCCCGGCGCCGTCGCCGGCTTCCGGCTGCTGAGCCATCCGTCCGTCGCGGTCTCCGCCACGGCACCGGCCGAGGCGTTCCCGGTGGTCTCGCTCGGCCCCGAGCCGGGCGCGGCGATCGGCGGCAGCTCCCCGTCGGCGTCGCCCTCGTCGTTCTCCTATTCGGTCGCGCCGTCGGCGTCCGCCTCCGCTTCCGTATCGGCGTCCCCGTCGGCGTCGTCTCCGTCGCCGTCGCGTACGGTCTCGCCGACCCCGACCCGGGTGGCCGCCGCGATCAGCGACTATTCCGCGTGTTCCGGCCGGGATGTGGCGACCTTCCAGGCGACCTTCCGCGACGTTTTCGACTTCTACCACGTCTTCATCGACACGGACGGCGACGCCTCGACCGGCTACCGCGTCCCTTCCGGCGGGATCGGCGCCGACTTCATGCTGGAGAACGGCGCCCTCTACGAGTCGGGCGGCGCGGCCTGGTCGTGGAAGGAGGTCAAGAACTCCCGCCCGGCCACCTCCCACTCCGGCCACGCATACCGCTGGCAGATCCGTTCCCTGTACGGCAACGGCCGCGTGGTCTTCAACGGCTCCGGCGGCGATCCCGAGGTCTACTCCCCCGCCGTGGAGGTCAGCGCCTGCCCGTGAGTCAGCGCCGGATCGCGGTGCCGGTCAGCGCGGTGCGGAGACCGGGACGGCGACCGGATCCCGGCGGTCCATCAGCCTCCAGGTGCGGCGGCGGATCAGCGGGTCCAGGCTGACCAGCAAATACACCGTGGCCACCACGAGGATGCCGCCGACGGCACCGAACGTCGCGGCGAGCACGCCGCCGGCCAGGCCGCCCAGGGGGATGCCGGCCCAGCACAGGCCGCCGACCGCGCCGAGGACGCGGGCCCGCAGGCCGGCCGGGATGCGTTCGAACTCCGCGGCGGAGAGCAGTGGGTTGATCACCCCGATCAGCACCCCGCCGGCGAGGGTGACCGCCACGATGACCGGGAGGCCGACCGGCAGCGTCAGCACGAAGAGCCGCGGGACGGCGCCGAGGAGGAAGGCCGCCGCGAACGTACGCCATCGTGGCAGCCCGGCGCCGTACACCGAGACCAGCAGCGACCCGGCGAACGCACCGGCGCTCAGCACGCCGCCGACCAGCCCGAGGGGCGCGGCCTCGTGGAAGCGCTCGTTCGCCCAGACCGGGAGGAGCACCGCCGACATGGCCTGATCGAGCAGGTTCGTCAGCATCACCATCCCGACGATGCCCCGCAGGAGCGGATCTCGCACGACGAAGCGAAGCCCGGCCGCGAGATCGGCGAGGTAGCCGGGGCCGCCCTCGTGCGGATCGGCGACCGGCGGCCGGACCGGGACCAGGGCAGCCACCAGCGCCGCGGCGAGCAGGAAGCTGGCCGCGTCCAGCGCGATGACGACGGGCGCCCCGGCCAGCGTGATCAGCACCGCGCCCAGGGGCGCCCCGATCAGCGATCCCAGCCGGTACACGCTGTCGGCCAGCCCGGCGGCGCGCTCGGTGCTCCACCCGGCGGCGGCCGCGACGTCGGGCACCATCGCGTACTTCGCGTTGTCCGACGGCCCGCGGCACAGCCCCACCACGCCGACCAGCACGAGCAGGGCCGGATAGCCGAGGTGGCCGGCCGCGTACAGCAGGGGCACCACGCCGAGCACCAGCCCGGCGATCAGGTCACCACCCACGCTGGACACCCGCAGCCCGATCCGGTCGACCAGCGGCCCGCCGAGCACCCGCGCCACGACGAGGGCGCTCATCTCCACGAACGCGGTGACCCCGGTCAGCAGGGCGTCGCCGGTGGTCTGCAGCACGAACCAGGGCACCGCGAGGGCCGACATCCTGGTGCCGGTGACCGATATCGCCTGGGCGGCGAGGAGCCCGTACGCGGACCGCGCCCTCACCCTTCGTCCCCGGCCCGCGCCGCCAGCACGGCGTCCAGCTGGCCGCGGCGCGGGAAGATCTGGAACTGCGTGGTCATCGCGACCCGTTCCGCCCCGTCGCCCGCCCGTTCGGCCGCCTGCTCCCGGTAGCGCAGCAGCAGCTCCATCATCTCGCCGGAGAGCTGCTCGGCCTCGGTGGCGCTCAGGCTGAGCGTGAGGTCGCTCATGCTGCCCGCCCGCACCCACTCCTGCGGCCAGTCGGCCAGCTCCGAGATGGACCGCTCGACGTTCTCCGCGTACATCCGCGCGATCGCACGCAGGTAGGCCTCGCCGAGCTCCCGCTCCGGCGCGTCCGGCTCGGGGGTGTCGAACCAGGTCGAGCGGTGCACGGCCCGCCAGAACCGCTCCCGCCCGTGGCCGAGCTCGGGCGCGTCCGCGACGAAGCCGTGCGCGGCCAGCGTCCGGAGGTGGTAACTGGTCGACGCGCTGGACTCGCCGAACCGAGCGGCCAGCTGGGTGGCGGTCTGCGGCCCTTCGTGACGCAGCGACCCGAGCAGCCGCAGCCGCAGCGGATGAGCCACCCCGCGCAGCGTCCGCGCATCGAGGACGATGTCCTGCCGAGAGTCGTACCCGGGCTTGCTCGCATCGACAACCATCATCCAAAGCTATCTTTGCAAAGAGATCGCTGCAACCGCTCGCCGGCGCACTGCCCGCCTCTGGCCGGCGCTGCGGGGTGCATCGAGATCGCCGATGCACCCC